>CAYMQY010000376.1:0-2501 GCA_964392655.1 uncultured Saprospiraceae bacterium | reverse complement strand
TCGGCGCGCGCCGGCGCGTCACGGAACTTGCCGACGTACGGCACGCCGGTCGCCGCCGGCAGGACCACGTCCGCCTGGTCGACCGAGGCGGCGAGCGACGCGCGGTCGTGCGCCCACGCCTCGCCCTTGACCTCGCCCGCCGGCGCGCTCGCCTGCGCCGTCGCCGTCACGGCCCAGACAGCGCACGCCAGCGTCGCCGCGAACTTCACCATCGTCCTCGTCGCCGCGGCGACTCCGTCGCGGTTCGACCGCATCCTCGCTCCTTCCACCGGCCGGCGGCCATGTCCGGCGTGTCGGCGCTTCCTGCGCCGCGCCGGTGCCACCGGCGATTATAGGGTGCAACCGCCGCTTTGACCGGTCGAGGCGCCGGGCGTAGATTCGCCGCTCTCCCGGGATTTCGACCCGCCCGCCCCGATCCTCCGCGCCCTTGTCCTCCGAACCCGGGTCCTCCGAGCGTCACGTCGTCCGCGGCGCCTGCCCGCACGATTGTCCGGACGCCTGCTCGTTCCTGGTCACCGTCGAGAACGGGCGCGCGCTCGCGATCCGCGGCGCTCCCGACCATCCTCCCACCGACGGCGCGCTATGTACGAAGGTCGCGCGCTACCTCGAGCGCACCTACCACCCGGACCGCCTGACCCACCCGATGCGCCGCCTCGGCCGCAAGGGCGAAGGACGCTTCGGACGCATCGGCTGGGACGAGGCGCTCGACGAGATCGCGCACCGATTCCGCGCGATCGCCGCCGACGATCCGCGCGCGATCCTGCCCTACGACTACTGCGGCACGATGGGACTCGTGCAGGGGTCGAGCCTCGGGCGCCGGTTCTTCCATCGCCTCGGCGCGTCGCTGCTCGACCGGACCATCTGCGCGACCGCCGGCAAGGCGGGCGTCACCTACACGCTGGGCGCCGCGATCGGCACCGACATCGAGGCGGTGCCTGACGCGAAGCTGATCCTGATCTGGGGCTCGAACCCGGTCGTCTCGAACCTGCATTTCTGGACCCGCGTGGTCCAGGCAAGGCGCCGCGGCGCGAAGGTGATCGCGATCGATCCGTGGCGCAGTCAGACCGCGGCGAAGTGCGACGAGCACGTCCGGCCGCTGCCGGGCACCGACGGCGCGCTCGCGCTCGCGATGATGCACGTGCTGATCCGCGACCGCCTCGTCGACCGCGATTACGTCGACCGCTACACGCTGGGCTTCGACGCGCTCGTCGAGCGCGTCGCCGGATACACGCCGGCTCGCGTCGCCGCCATCTGCTCGGTTCCGGTCGACACGATCGAGGCGCTCGCGCGCGACCTCGGAACGATCGCGCCGGCGATGATCCGGCTCAACTACGGACTGCAGCGACACGCGGGCGGCGGCATGGCGATCCGCACGATCACCTGTCTGCCGGCGCTCGTCGGCTCCTGGCGTCACCCCGCCGGCGGCCTGTTGCTGTCGACCGGCAGCGCCTATCCCGTCGACACCGGGGCGCTCGAGCGACCGGACCTCCTGGAGCGGGGGCTCGCCGGACGGCCGTCGCGGACGATCAACATGAACGCGCTGGGCGACGCGCTCAACCGCGCTGCCGGCCCGCCGATCCGCGCGCTCTACGTCTACGACTCCAATCCGGCCGCGGTAGCACCCGACGCCGCGCAGGTGCGCCGCGGCCTCGCGCGCGACGACCTCTTCACCGTCGTGCACGACAGTTTCGCGACCGACACCGCCGACTGGGCCGACCTCGTCCTGCCGGCGACGACGCAGCTCGAGCATTTCGATCTCCTCAAGTCCTACGGACACTACTGCCTTCAGGTCAACCACGCGGCGATCGCACCGCTCGGCGAATCGCGCTGCAATACCGACGTCTTCCGCGCGCTCGCCGAGCGGATGGGCTTCGTCGACCCGTGCTTCCGCCAGACCGATCACGAGATCGCGCGCGATGCCCTCCTGTGGAACCACCCGCGGCTCGCCTCGACGAGCTTCGACACGCTCGCCGAACGAGGTTGGGCGAGGCTCGACCTGCCGCGCCCGTGGGCGCCGTTCGCGCAGGGCGGCTTCCCGACCGAATCGGGTCGCTGCGAGTTCTTCAGCGCGCGGGCGCAGCGCGACGGCTTCGATCCGCTTCCCTCGTACACGCCGCCGCGCGAGAGTGCCGCCAGCGCTCCGGAACTCGCGCGGCGTTATCCGCTGGCGCTGATCTCGCCGCCGGCGCGCGACTTCCTGAACTCGAGCTTCGCGAATGTCGCGAGCCTCGTGGCCGGCGAGGGCGCGCCGCGGATCGAGATCCACCCGGACGACGCGCACCCGCGCGGCATCGCGGACGGCGGAACCGTCCGGGTGCGCAACGACCGCGGCTCGATCGTGTTGCGCGCAAAGGTCACCGACAACGCGCGGCCGGGCGTCGTCGTCGCTCCGTCGGTGTGGTGGAACAAGTTCTCGCCGGACCGGCGCAACGTCAACGAGCTCACGTCGCAGGCGCTCGCCGACATGGGTGGCGGCGCCACGTTCTACGACGTGCTGGTCG
>CAYMQY010000375.1:0-2543 GCA_964392655.1 uncultured Saprospiraceae bacterium | reverse complement strand
CACCACCTTCTCCAGACAAATCGCAAACCCGCCAAGCAGTTCCACTTCCGCGCTCCAGTCCACCGTAAGCCAGGGCTGATCGGGCGTAGCCACCATAATCTTTTGGTTGCTTGTAAAAATCCAGACCACTTTCTTCACCCCGAAGCGGAGGTAGTCGTCCATTTTCCGGAGGATGTAGTCCATCTCGCTCCGGTCTTCGAGGTCTGCCTGCACATCAATTTCGATAATCAACTCCGGTGGTGTGGTGGCAAAGTGTGCGCTCAGGACAAGGTCGGCGCTTCGGTACACGGAAATGTCGGCGCCGCGCTGAGTGCCCTCTCCAAGGAGCAGGCCGAGTTCGCCCGTCAGGATTTCGTAGCCCTGCTTTTCCAGGGCGGCATAAAGCAAAAAGGAAAGGCGTGCTTTGAGCCAGGCTTGCAGGGAACTTTCACTCATGGCCGATTCGAGGGTGGTTTTTCCGGAAAGCACGTCGCGGTAGCCTTTGTAAAACACCGGTATCCCGTCCACGATTTCGTAAACGAGCGACTCCGGCGGGTATTGGCCCGACCTTTTTTGTTTAGCGGCAGATTTTGCTGCAACGGCTTCCATGTGTGCGTTTTATTTCGGCTGCAAGTTAGGTTTTAGTATCAATAATTCAAGGCTGCCTTGCCGACCATTTTCGAGCCTCCCCCTACCCTACCTGCACCGACGTCATCGTCAGCGACCCCGCAATCGCCCGGTCGTTGAACAGGGTCGCCTGTTCGCCTTTTTCCTGCAAGGCCAGCACGTACAGCAGGGGCAGGTAATGCTCCGGCGTAGGGATGGACAGGTCGAAGGCTTTGCCCTGGGCGCGAAAGTTGATCAACGGCGTGTGATCGCCCGAACGGATCAGGCTGTTCATTTTTTCGCGGGCCTCCAGCGCCCAGTCGAAGCCGTATTCGGCATCGTTCAGCCGGTCCCAGGCTACCATGCGGAGGTTGTGCACCATGTTGCCGCTGCCCACGATGAGCACGCCTTTCCGGCGCAGTGCGGCCAGTTCGCGGGCCAGTTCGTAGTGGTACTGCGGCGGTTGGCTGTAGTCGAGGCTCATCTGGATGACGGGCACGTCGGCCTTGGGGTACAGGTGTTTGATGACCGACCAGGCGCCGTGGTCGAGGCCCCACTGGCTCTCGTCCAGCCCGACGGTGGTTTTTTTCACGAGTTCGCGGGTTTCTTTCGCCAGTTCGGGGCTGCCGGGCGCGGGGTACTGCACGTCGAACAGCGCCTTGGGGAAACCGCCGAAGTCGTGAATGGTGCGCGGATTTTGCATGGCAGTGACGAATGTGCCCTTCGTTTCCCAGTGCGCCGAAATGCAGAGCACGGCTTTCGGGTGCGGGAGTTCGCGGCCCACCTGGCGGAAGCCGGCCACAAATTCATTTTCCTCGATAGCGTTCATCGGGCTGCCGTGGCCGAGGAACAGCACGGGCATACGCTCGGTTTTTTCGAGGGGGTCGGTCAGTTTGCTCAAATCTCCGAGTTTCATGGTCGCTGCGGCTACCGGCAAGGCTGCCAGTGTTTTGAGAAATTTTTTCCTGTTCATGATGGGTTGCCGGTTTTGGAATGCACCACAGATTGCACAGATTCACACAGATTTTTCTCAAAAATCAATCTGTGTGAATCTGTGCAATCTGTGGTGAAATCGCATGGTACGCGTTCACTGCTCAAACAACGACTGCACGAACGCCCGCTTGTTGAAAATCTGCAACTGATCTATGCGCTCGCCCACGCCGATGTAGCGGATCGGGATTTTGAACTGGTCGCTGATGCCGATGGCGACGCCGCCCTTGGCCGTGCCGTCGAGTTTGGTCAGCGCCAGCGCGGTGATGGGCGCCACTTCGGTGAAATGTTTGGCCTGCTCAAAGGCGTTCTGGCCGGTGGATGCATCGAGCACGAGCAGTACATCGTGCGGAGCGCCGGGCAGTTTTTTCTCGATGGAGCGGTGGATTTTGCCCAATTCCTGCATGAGGTTGACCTTGTTGTGCAAGCGGCCTGCGGTGTCGATGATGACCACATCGCAATGGTTTTCGAGGGCGTAGTTGGTGGTTTCGTAGGCTACGGCAGCGGGGTCGGCGTTCATGCCTTTGGAGAAAAAATCGCAGCCGACGCGTTCCGACCAGATTTTCAACTGATCCACAGCGGCGGCGCGGAAGGTGTCGGCGGCGCCGAGTACCACCTTGTGGCCGCGCTGTTTGAACTGCGAAGCCAGTTTGCCGATGGTGGTGGTTTTGCCCACACCGTTCACACCGATCACGAGCAGCACGTATGGTTTTTTGCCGGAAGGAATGTCGAAGTCGTCGGCATCGGCGGTATTGTTCTCGCCCAGCATCTGCACGATTTCGTCGCGCAGGAGGTTGTTGAGTTCCTCGGTATTCACATACTTGTCGCGGGCCACGCGGGCTTCGATGCGTTCGATGATTTTGACGGTGGTGTCGAGGCCTACGTCTGCCGAGATGAGCGCGGCTTCCACTTCGTCGAGCACCTCCTCATCCACCGTGCTTTTGCCCGCCACGGCGCGGGCTATTTTT
>CAYMQY010000374.1:0-2548 GCA_964392655.1 uncultured Saprospiraceae bacterium | reverse complement strand
GCCGCGGACGCCATGCTCCCGCCAACGCTGGCCGTCGCCGTGCCGACGATGCTGCGCGTGCCGCCATTGGACGCCGTGCTGCGCGCGGTGGCGCTGCCGCTCTCGCCGGTCGCCTCGGCGACGGAGTTGAGGTGTGCCGCGCCGAGGCCCGTCGTCTCGGCAAGCGAGCTTGCGTTCTTGCCGGTGGCGATGCTGGTCGCCCGGGCGGTGCCGCCGCTGGCAGTGGCCATGGCAGCGACCGCCGCGCTGGCCGTGCCGAGCAGGCCGCTCGTGCCGCTGCGCGCGTAGCCCTGGACGTCGACTTGCTGGACCGCCTGCGCCGTGATCGACAGGGTGGCGCTGCCCGCCGACTTGCCGGCGCTGCCATTGCCGCCGGTCACCTCGACGACGCCGGAAATCGTCGACCCTGCCTTGCTCAGGCTCCAGGCGTTGGTGGCGCTGGCGTTGGCGCCGGCCACGCCGGTGCCCGAGACCGTTGCCCCCCCGGCGCCACCGATGGCCCTGTGGGTTGCCGCCAGGGAGAGCGCGTCGGTCGAATGGAAGTTGAGCGCCGATGTCGCCGCGCCCCCCTTGCCCGCCACGCCGCTGTCGCTGGACCCGCCACTCCCGCCAAAGGCAAACTGGGTCAGATCCACGCTGCCCGCGGTGCTTGCCGTGAGGACGTCCACCAGGGTCACGCCGGCTCCGGCTCCGCCGTTGGCACCGCCTGTCCCGCCTCCGCCATTCCCGCCAACGGCTTGTGCCACTACCTTAGCGGTCTGGCCAGAATTGGACATGGCCTTGACCGCAGCGATGTTGGCCGCGCCGCCCGCACCGCCCGTCCTGCCGATGCCATTGCCGCCCCCTCCCGCGCCGCCGAATGCGTTCGCGTAGGAACCCGCCCACGACAGACTCGACACATGAGCAGTGGCGGTCGCGGCACCGCCGTTCTGGCCGTTCGCGTTGCTCGCGCCGCTTCCGCCGTTGCCGCCTCGGGCCTGCACCTGCGCCAACGAACTACCCCAGTTGTCCGGGGTGGTGACGGAGCCGCTGGCGCTGGCCGCACCGCCCTTGCCGGCGAGGCCACTGACCGTGTTGCCGCCGGCGCCGCCCCCCGCTTGCAACTGAACAGAGACCGGGTTGAATCCTCCCTGTCGGCTGAAGGTGCGGCTGCTCGTCGCCGCGCCGCCCGCGCCCGCCGTGCCGGTATCCGAGTCGCCGCCCCGGCCGCCGAAGGCCCACTGAGTCAGGCCCAGGCCGTTCTGCGTTGCGCCATCGACGAGGTCGACCAAGGTCGTCGCCGCGCCCAGGCCGCCGCCGGCACCGTTGGTCCCGGCGCCGCCGGCACCGCCGTACGCGAACAACATCGGGCTGGCCTCCACCCCGGAAGCGTAGGCCGTACCGGTCGCCTTGCCGCCGTTGCCACCCTTGAACCCGACGCCGCTGCCGGCGCCGCCGGCGCCACCATAGGCCTCGACTCTGACGGTTTGGGGATCGGGGTACGCAGGCGCGGTCGCTGTGCCGCTCGCCTTGGCGTTGGCCGCACCGCCTGCCGCCCCGTTGCCACTGGTGCTCGCGCTGCCGCCCACGCCGCCGAACGCCTTCGCACCGAGGCTCAGACTGCTCAGGCCCGACAGCGCGGCCTCTGAAGTCGCGGCACCTCCGGCCTTGGCCGTGCCGCCAAGAGTGCTGCCGCCCGCGCCGCCGTTGGCAACCAGCTGAACCGCCAGCGAGCTCGCGGCGGTGTCCGTCCGGGTCAGCCTGCTCGTCGCCGCGCCGCCCACGCCTGCCGCGCCTGTGACGCTGCTTCCGCCGGCGCCGCCGGTGGCGGTCTGGTACAGCGACAGCGCGCCCTGGGTGCTGCCCGTCACCGCGTCGACCATGTTGATCGCCGCGCCGTTGCCGGCCGCGCTTCCCAGCGACGCCGCGCCGCCCGCCGCGCCCGTCGCTGCCGCCGTCACTGAGACGGCTCCGGTGGCCGAGGTGCCGCTGGCGGTTGCGGTGGCGCCGCCGCCGTTGCCGGCCAGGGTGCCCGGGACGAGGCCCGCGGCGCTGCCGCCCAGCCCCCCGATGGCCAGCGCGTTCACGGTCACCGGGCTGGCACCCTTGGCATTGGCCTGTGCGGCGGCGTTGCCGGCGCCGCCCTTGCCGCCGTTGGCGCTGCCCGAACTGCCCCCGAACCCGCCCTGGGCCTTGACCGACAGATCGAGCGCGCCGCTGCCGCCGATCTTGCCGTAGGCCTTGGCCGCGCCCCCCGCTCCGGCCGGGCCGCTGCTCGAGCCGTGCGAGCCGCCGCCGGTGGCCGACACCTGGGCCTTGAACTGGCTCGCGGTCGCGCCGCCCAGCGTCAGGTTGCTCGTCGCTGCACCGCCGATGCCGCCCGCGCCGGCACCCCCCGACTGGTAACCGTCGCCGCCGGTGGCGCTCTGCGTCAGGGTGAGCGCGCCGGTCGTGCTGCCGCTCACGGCGTTGACGAGCGAGACCGCGGCGCCGTTGCCGCCGCTGGCCGCGCCGTTGCCGATGTTGCCCAGGCCGCCGACGACCGCGACGCTGGCCGTGGCCGCGCCGG
>CAYMQY010000373.1:0-2589 GCA_964392655.1 uncultured Saprospiraceae bacterium | reverse complement strand
CGCGGTGCGGGAGGGTCGGACGGACCTCTACCTGTACTACCTCATCGGCAACCGGCAGGAACAGCTCACCAACGATCAGTTCGACGACCTGGAGCCGTCCTTCACCCTGGATGGCCGGGGGATCCTGTTCTCCAGCGACCGCACGGATGACACCCTGCGCAGCCAGCCGGCCAACGCGGAAGTGGCCCTGGTGAACGGGCACAAGGACATCTTTCTCTACGACCTCGCCGGCCGTTCCTCGCTCGTACGCCGGCTCACGAACACCACCTATGCCGATGAATCGGCCCCGATGCCCTTGGACAGCATGGCCTACACCTACCTGGGTGATGCTTCGGGGCTCCGCGACCGTTACCGCGTGCGCTATGACAGTGTGGTGAGCCATGTGGACACCACGATCCACTACCGCTACTTCGCCGTGAACGACCGGATCACCCGGGGCCGCCGCTCGGTGCTGGAGCACGATGTGCACGCCCGCAACGGACGCCTTGCCGAGCTCGTGTTCGAGAACGGCCGATATCACCTGCGCGTGGGGCGCACCGCATCGGGCTCCCCCGGGGTGGGCGATCCCTCACCGACCGGTGCACGCCCCGACCGTCGCGAACCGCTCGGCGACCAGAACGACCCCCTGGACCAGGTGGTGAAGGTGGACCCCCGTGTGCCACGGCCCGTCGGAGAGCCCGTGAACGTGGACAACTACCAGTTCAGCGATGAGAGCGCCCCGCCGCCCGCCCGCCCGCTGGAAGCGCTGCCCCAGACCATCGCCGCCAACCCCGCCGCCGCAGCCCCCGGGGACACCCTGGCGGACCGGCCCCTGGTGTTCCCCGAGCAACGCAATTACCACGTCAACTTCGCCACCGACGCGGTGCTCACCCAGGTGGACAACAGCTATAACGCGGCCTTCTACCAACCCTTCACCGGCGCGCAGAACCTGAACCCGGGCCTGAGCGGCATGATCCAGATGGGCGTCAGCGACCTCTTCGAGGACCACAAGATCATCGGGGGCTTCCGCCTGGCGCTCGACCTCAACAACAACGACTATTTCCTCACCTACATCAACCTCAAGCGCCGCCTGGACAAACGGTTCACCGTGCAGCGCCAGACCCTTCAGGGCGTGTCCCGCTTCGGGGTGGTGAAGGTGCAGACCCACCTCGCCAACTACCAGGTGAGCTGGCCCTTCAGCGAGCTCGCCAGCGTGCGGGCCTCCCTCCTGTACCGCCACGACCGCTATGTGCTGCAGAGCACCGACCTGCTCAGCCTGCAGGAGCCCAACTTCTACGACCAGATGGCCGGTGGCAAGCTGGAGTACGTGTATGACAGTTCGGTGCCCCGCGGGCTGAACCTGTACACCGGCTGGAAGTTCAAGGTCTTCGGCGAGTACTACATCCAGCCGGACGAGGGCAACAGCGACATGCAGGTGCTCGGACTGGACGCGCGCCACTCGTTGCGGATCCATCGCGACCTGATGCTTGTGAACCGCCTCGCAGGTGCCACCAGCCTGGGCAGCCGCCGCATCATCCACTTCCTGGGCGGGGTGGACAACTGGCTCTTCCCGCGCGTGGACAACAGCATCCCCATCGACTTTGACCAGAACTACTTCTACCAGAGCAACGCCACACCGATGCGGGGCTTCTACTTCAATGCACGGAACGGCACCTCTTTCGGTGTCCTCAACACGGAGATCCGCTGGCCGATCTTCCGCTACCTCGTCAACCGGCCCATGCGGTCGGACTTCCTGCAGAACTTCCAGATCGTGGCCTTCGGTGATCTGGGTGTCGCGTGGACCGGTCCCGATCCCTACAGCGAGGAGAACACCTTCAACCAGCAGGTGATCGACAGCAACCCGCTGCTCATCACCATCAAGAACCAACGGGAGCCCATCGTGGGCAGTTATGGCGCCGGCGTGCGAGCGCGGTTGCTCGGCAACATCGTTCGTGCGGACTGGGGATGGGGCGTGGATGACGGCCGTGTGTTGAAAACCGTGTTCCACCTCTCCCTCAGCCTCGATATCTGAACCAGGTCCGCCCCGGCCGTCGGTCTGCTCCTGCTCATCGGCCTGCTGGCCGGCATGCTCAGCGGCTTCGTCGGTGTGGGCGGCGGCATCATCATGGTGCCCGCGCTCGTGTGGCTCATGGGCTATGGCCAGCATCAGGCCCAGGGCACCAGCCTGGCCGTGCTGGTGTTGCCCGTGGTGGCCATCGCCGCCTGGAACTACCACCGTCAGCATCCGCTCGACCTTCGTGCCGTGGGCCTCATCGCCGGGGCCTTCGTGCTCGGCGGGTACCTGGGCAGCCGCATGGCCCTCAGCATCCCCGCCGATGCGGTCAAGCGCGTCTTCGGCCTGGTGATGCTGGTGGCCGCCCTCAAGCTCATCCTCGGCAAGTGATCGCGCGCATCCGCCAGGAACTGGAGGCCCTGGGCGACCGGCCCGTGCAGTGGCGTCGCTGGATGCATCAGCACCCCGAGCTCTCCTTCCACGAGGAGGGCACCGCCGCCTACGTGGCCTCGGTGCTCCGGGCCGAAGGCCTCATCGTGCGGGAGCGGCTCGCCCGCCATCCCGACCGGCCGGCCGGCACGGGCCTCATCGCCCTC
>CAYMQY010000372.1:0-2626 GCA_964392655.1 uncultured Saprospiraceae bacterium | reverse complement strand
CGGCTTCGAAGAGCAACGGCTCGGGGGCGCCGCCGGGGTGTCGGTGGCGGTCCACGTCCTGGGCGCCGTGCTGGCGTTCCTGCTGGTGCGGTTCTGGCCGGCCCCGCAGGTCGCCGAGTTCATCCCCGAGCGGCTTCCCGACGACATCGTCTGGATCGCCGAGGAAGGTCCTGGCGGCGGCGGTGGCGGTGGCGGCGACAACACCCCGGAACCGCCGAAGAAGGTCGAGCTTCCGGGCAAGGAGAAGGTGAGCGTTCCGGTCGAGGTGGAGCCCGAGCCGGTGAAAGCGCCGCCCAAGGAAGAGCCGCCGCTCGAGACCACGATTCCGGCCGTGCAGACGTCGGCCGCGCCGATCGAAGCGCCCGGCGCGATCATGGCGGAGAGCCCGACCGCCACGTCGGCCGGCAGCGGCAGCGGGGGTGGCGGTGGCACCGGCAGCGGCGGCGGGTCCGGCTCAGGCGACGGCACGGGGTTGGGCGCGGGCCACACGGCCGGTGTCGGCGGCGGGGAATACGACGTGGGCAACGGCGTCACCGCGCCCCGCATCCTGCGTCAGGTGAAACCGGCGTATACGTCCGAGGCGATGCGCGCGAAGGTGCAGGGCGAGGTGTTGCTGCGCTGCGTCGTGTTGCCGGACGGGTCGGTCGGCCGTGTCGAGGTCGTCAAGTCGCTCGACGGCGTGTTCGGGCTCGACCAGGAGGCGATCAAGGCGGCCCGGCAGTGGAAGTTCGTGCCCGGCACGCGTCTGGGCGAGCCGGTGGCGGTCCGCGTCACGATCGCGCTCGACTTCACCCTGCGCTAGGAGGATGGCGGTGCGTCTGTCAGTGACTCCCTTCGTGACCGGGGCAGCGGTGACCGTGGCCCTCGGACTCGCGGCCTGCAACGCCGTGGGCCAGGCGGCGCCAGCGGCCCCGGCGGCGGAACAGCGCGTCGGCGCCGAGCGCCTGCGTGTGCAGGTGGTGCAGACGTATCCCCACGACCCCGGGGCGTTCACGCAGGGCCTGGTGCTCGCCAATGGCCGCGTCTTCGAAAGCACGGGGCTCGAAGGCCGGTCGAGCCTGCGCGAAGTGGATCTGCCGACGGGCCGCGTCCTGCGCAAGGTCGACGTGCCGGCGCCCGTGTTCGCCGAGGGGCTGGCGCTGGTCGGCACGAAGCTGTTCCAGATCACGTGGAAGCACGGCGAGGCTTACACCTACGACCGCGACACGTTCCGCAAAGGCGCGACGTTCACCTACAGCGGCGAAGGCTGGGGGCTCTGTCACAATGGCGTCGACCTGGTGATGAGCGACGGCAGCGCCCGTCTGTCGTTTCGCGGTGCCGAGACCTTCCGTCAGGTGCGCGAGGTGACCGTGCGCGACAACGGCCAGGCGGTCGACCAGCTGAACGAACTCGAATGCGTGGGGCCGCACGTCTACGCGAACGTGTGGCAGACGGACCGCATCGTGAAGATCGATCAGAAGAGCGGCGCCGTCGTCGCCACCATCGACGCGACCGGCCTGCTGCCGGCCGCCGAGCGGTATGGCACCGACGTGCTGAACGGCATCGCCTACGACGCGTCCAACGACACGTTCCTCATCACCGGCAAGCTCTGGCCGCGAATCTTCCGGGTGCGTTTCGTCAGGTAGCGCCTGCCACGCGCGGTGGCGCCGCCCTCGGCGTCGCACGTCACGCGTCGACGAACCGCGCGGTCTCTTCCACAAGAAAAAACGGCCCGGAAGGCTGATGCCTTCCGGGCCGCACTCGAATCTCCGAGCCCGGGGACGCGAGCCCCGGGACCCGGCGGGCGTCAGTACATCCCGCCCATGCCGCCGCCGCCGGGCATCGCCGGGGCTTCCTTCTTCTCCTCGGGGATCTCCGAGACCAGCGCCTCGGTGGTGAGGAGCAGGCTGGCGATCGACGACGCGTTCTGCAGCGCGTTGCGAACCACCTTGGCGGGATCGATGACACCGGCCTTCACCAGGTCCTCGTAGACGTCGGTGGCCGCGTTGAAGCCCACGTCGTCCTTCGACTCCTTCACCTTCGCGACCACGATCGAACCCTCGTGGCCGGCGTTGGTGGCGATCCAGCGGCAGGGTTCCTCGATGGCGCGCTTGATGATGGCCACGCCCACCGCCTGGTCCCCTTCGAGCTTCAGTCCGTCGAGCGCCTTGCTGGCGCGGATGAGCGCGGTGCCGCCGCCGGGGACGATGCCCTCTTCGACGGCCGCCTTGGTGGCGTGCATGGCGTCTTCCACGCGCGCCTTCTTCTCCTTCATCTCGGTCTCGGTGGCCGCACCGACCTTGATGACGGCCACGCCGCCGACCAGCTTCGCCAGGCGCTCCTGGAGCTTCTCGCGGTCGTAGTCCGACGAGGTCTCCTCGACCTGCATGCGGATCTGCTTCACGCGGCCCTCGATCGCCTTGGCCTCGCCGGCGCCCTCGACGATCGTGGTGTTGTCCTTGTCGATCGTGATCTTCTTGGCCTTGCCGAGATCCTCGAGCTTGATGTTCTCGAGCTTCACGCCGAGGTCTTCGGTGATGGCCTTGCCGCCGGTCAGCACCGCGATGTCCTCGAGCATGGCCTTGCGGCGGTCGCCGAAGCCGGGCGCCTTGACGGCGGCGGCGTGCAGCGTGCCACGCAGCTTGTT
>CAYMQY010000371.1:0-2645 GCA_964392655.1 uncultured Saprospiraceae bacterium | reverse complement strand
CGCTCGGGCTGGCCATCCTTGCCTGCCTGAACATCGCCGACGAGTATTTCCGGGCCCGCGATTCCCAGCTCCAGACCGACGGCCAGGTAGCCAGCCGGGCCGGCGAGCTCGAGCGCATCGTCGACCAGGCGCTCGAACTGGCCGGGCCGCGGTCGTAACGGCGGCCCCGCCCCCGATTTTCTCAAGATAAGTCGCGGTTCCCCCTGCGGCGCCTTGCCGCGGCGGGTCTATCTCTTTTCGTCTTGGTTGGCTACTATTGGTCTCCAAACGTCCCTGAGATCGTCCCAAGAGGAGATCCCGCATGCCCGTCCGTCGTCTGCGCTCGTGGTCGTTCGCCCTCGCCGCTGGCACCCTCGCCGCGGCCACCGCTGGCTCGGCCGTGCCGGCCGCGCAGCAGGCTCCGGCCGCTCCCGCGGCCGAGGTCACCTACAGCAAGCACATCGCGCCCATCCTGCAGCGCAGTTGCGAGAACTGCCACCGGGCCGGCGGCGCCGCGCCCATGGCGCTGCAGACCTACGAGCAGGTGCGGCCGTGGGCCCGCTCCATCAAGGCCCGGACCAGCGTGGGCCCGAAGGCGGGCGTGATGCCGCCGTGGTACGTCGAGCGGGAAATCGGCATCCAGCACTTCAAGAACGACCCGTCCCTGAGCGAGGCCGAGATCGCCATGATCGGCAAGTGGGCCGACGCCGGCGCCCCCCGCGGCAACCCCACCGATGCGCCCGCCCCGCGCGTGTGGAACGACGACACGGCGTGGCAGATCGGCACGCCCGACCTCGTCATCAAGACCGCGGAGCTCACGGTGAAGGCCGGCACCCCTGACTGGTGGGGCGAGATTCCGAACGTGCCCACCGGTCTGACCGAGGATCGCTACGTCTCGGCGCTCGAGGTGCGGGAAGTCAACGACGTCCCCGCCAGCGGCACCGGACGAGACACGGTCGGCGGCCGCTACGTGTTCCACCACATGATCTGGCAGACGAAGGTGCTCGAGCCCGAGCACGGCCAGGCCAATCCGGCCGACGCGTTCAACCTCGACGCCCTCTTCGGCCGCGAGCCCGGCACCACCAACTGGCCGGTGCACGAAGTGGGCCGCGAGCCCGACTTCTTCGATCCGAAATCGGCGCGCCTGCTCAAGGCCGGGTCGACGTTCGTCACCGACTCGGTGCACCTGCACTCGAACGGCCGCGACACGAAGGCGCATCTCGAGATCGGCTTCAAGTTCATGCCGAAGGGCTACAAGCCGGAATACCGCCAGTCGCAGAGCGCGCTCGGCAACGGTGTCGACATCGACATCCGGGGCATGGACGCCAACCAGCAGCTCAATGCCTACTGGGTGCTCACCGAGCACACGAAGATTCTGTCGTTCGAGCCGCACCTGCATGCGCCCGGCGCACGCATGTGCCTCGAAGCGTCGTGGGGCTACACGACCGAGACGATCAACTGCGTGGGCTACGACCACAACTGGGTGCGCGGCTACGACTACGACGACGACCACGCGCCGCTGCTGCCGAAGGGCACCGTGCTGCACATCGTCGGCTTCATGAACAACTCGCCCACCAACAAGAACGTGCCCGATCCGCGTAACTGGCAGGGCTCGGGCAACCGCTCGGTGGCGAACATGTTCATCGACCTCGGCAACCGCGTCTCGTTGACCGACGATCAGTTCCTGGCCGAGATGAAGGCGCGCAAGGAGAAGCTGAAGCTCACGCGCGGCTCGGTGATGGTCGGCTGCCCGCTGTGCAACCTCGACCTGCCCGACAAGATGCCTGGCGCGACGCCCACCGCCGCGCCACGCACCGCGGCCCCGCAGCAGCAGCAGCAGCAGCAGTAGTCGCAGTCGTTGCCCGTCGTCGACCGTTGAGGAGAAATCGTATGACCCGCCGAGTCGCTCTCATCGCCACCGCCGTGCTCCTCGGCACGTGGACGGGGGCCAGCGCCCAGAACCTCACTTACGCCAAGGGACAGACGGTCTCGCCGGCGTACGAGGGTTGGGAGGAAGACTCGGCGGGCCGCAAGTTCTTCGTCTTCGGGTACATGAACCGGAACTGGCAGGAAGAGCTCGACAT
Source organism: uncultured Saprospiraceae bacterium (assembly GCA_964392655.1). GTDB lineage: Bacteria > Bacteroidota > Bacteroidia > Chitinophagales > Saprospiraceae > M3007. Next base: position 582 of record CAYMQY010000371.1, on the reverse strand, counting down.
CCCGGTCGGCGCCGACAACAAGTTCACGACCGGCGCGGCGGATCAGGGTCAGCCGACACACTTCCTGCCGCGCCGCAACCGATTCATCTTCCGCGTGCCCGTGCCGGCAGGCTTCACCGAGAAGGACGAGCTGGTGTGGTCGCTCACGAGCCGCGGCAAGACCGAGCTGGCCTACGCCACCCTCGGCATCGACCAGAAGCTCGACGACGTCGTGAAGGCGTCGGAGACCGGCGCGCTCGGCGCCGGCAGCAGCAGTCCCGAGGTGCGCGCCAACACGCCGCCGGTGCTCGAGGTGCAGGGGCCGCGCCGCCTCGAGGTGCGCGTCGGCGAACCAGTCACGTTGACGGTGGTGGTGCGAGACGACGGCATTCCGAAGGTGCGGGCGATCGGCGCCGGCGCGGCCGTCGAGAATTCGGGCTCCTCGACGGCCCTGTCGTCCAACGCCGCGGCCGCCGCGCAGATTCAGGCGCTGCGCGCCCGGCGGCTGTTCCTGCCGCCGTCGCGTGTCACCGTCGGCAAGAACGTGGGGCTGTGGACGGGCTGGCACGTCTATCGCGGCCCTGCCGCCGTGACCTTCGACAA
>CAYMQY010000370.1:0-2667 GCA_964392655.1 uncultured Saprospiraceae bacterium | reverse complement strand
CGATTGATTTTGCTGAAGTAGCCATTAGCCGCCGCGCTTACCGCGATGGCGAAAACGAATACCTGCTTAACGGCCAGCGTGTGCGTTTGCGAGATTTACATGAGCTGTTGGCCAAATGTGGCTTGAGTGAGCGTACGTACACTATCATTGGTCAAGGCTTGATTGATACCGCGCTCTCGCTGAAGGCCGAAGAACGGCGCGCGCTGTTTGAAGAAGCGGCGGGTATTGGTTTATACCGGCACAAACGCGAAGACGCACTGAAGAAGCTGGATGCCACGCAACGCAACTTAGACCGCGTGCTGGATATTCTGACCGAAATCAAGCCGCGCCTGCGCTCACTGGAACGGCAGAGCCAGCGCGCGCGTGAGTACAACGTGGTGCGCGACGATTTGAAGAGTGTGCTGAGGCTGTGGTATGGCTTCCATTGGCACCGGCTGAACGAAGATTTAGCCGGCGCGCGCACGCAGGCCGAGGCCACGGCGTTGGAACTGTTTGGTTTGCAGAGTAACCAAGAACAGGCTGACCGCCAGTTTGCCGAACTGCGCTCACGGCTGGCCGCGCAACGCACACAAATTAATGAGTGGCGCGCACAATCTGATTCATTGCGCGATGTGAGCGAAAGTCTGATGCGCGATGTGGCCGTGGCCGATGAACGCTTACGCTCCTTGGGCGCGCAACGCGAAAGTTTGTTAGCCGAACTGCCCGCGTTAGAGGCCCAACTGGCGGAAGCCGCCGCCCGCGCCGCCACCGCTCAAACGGAAGTAACCCGGCTAGCCGCCGAAGCTGATGACGCACGCGCACAAACCGCCGCCGCTGAGGCCGCGCTCATTCACCGTGAAACCGAGCGCGCTTCTCTGCGCCAAAAGGAAACTAACGCCCGCGAAACGCTCAACCAAATTGAAGCGGAAGTGATGGGTACCACCGCGCGCCAAAACCAACTGCGGGAGCGCGGTGAACGTTTGCAAACGCAACAGGCTGAACAACAAACCCTGCTAGAAACTTTGGCACAAACGGAAAACGATGCGCGCGCCAGAGTCACGCAAGCCGCAGATGAGCTGAATGCCAAACAAACCGCGCGCGCCGAAGCCGAAGCCGCAGTGACAGCGCAGACGGAGGCCATTCGGCAAGCGGAGGCTGAGCGCGCCGCCGCTTTAGAACGCACCGCCGCCGCCCGCGCCGAGGCCGAACGCTTGCGCGCCCGCCAAGAAGTGTTGGAGCAAGCCCGCGCTGATTTAGTGGGTTTCACTTCTGGCGCGAAAGTTTTGCTGGAACGGCAATTCCCGGCGCGCGGTGTGTTAGCGGAATTGCTCACCGTGCCCGCCGAACTGGAAGCCGCCATCAGTGCCGCACTGGGTGCGCACTTGGAAGGCTTGGTGCTGAACTCCGGCACAGATGTGGAAGCGGCATTGGAAGCATTGGGCCGAAGCAGTGGCCGCGCCGCGCTCTTGCCCCAAGATGTGGCCGCCGTGCCAGAGCTGTTGCCCGTGCCCGCCGATGCGGATTGCCTTGGGAACGCCGCGCGGCTGGTGAGCGCCGAGGCCGCGCATCGCCCGCTGATTGATTTATTGCTCGGCCAAGTCCTGGTAGTGAACCAGCGCACCGCCGCGCAACGCTTGGCTAGCGCCCTGCCCGCGCACGCTTCTGTGGTAACGCTAGCTGGTGAAGTGTTCACCGCTTCTGGTTTGGTGTACGGTGGTGGTGAGGCCGCGCCTTCCATGCTTCAGCAAGCGCGGGAGCGCCGTGATTTAACAGCGGAGGTAGAAGCCGCCACCGCGCGGGTGAGTGAGTTGGAGCAAGCGCAAAACCAAGCGGCGCAAACGGTGGAGGCCGCGCGGGAGGCTTTGACGCAAAAACAAACGGCGCTAAAAGAAACGCAAGAGGCTGAACGCCGTGCCACCGTAGCACGTGATTCTTTGGCGTTGGAGGCGGAACGCGCCGCGCAAGAATTAGCCGTGCGGCGTGAGCAGTTAACGGCGCTGGAGCGCGAAGCCGCACAAATCAACACTGAGTTGCAAGCCGCGCAGACGCGGTTAGAAGAATTGGCGGCCAGCAAACAAAGCGCTGAGGCACTGGTTCAAGCCGCGTTTCAAGATGCTTCGGCCTTCACGGTGGAAGAGCTGACGGCGCAGTTGGCGCGTTGGCAAACCACCGTTACGCTGGCGGCCCGCGCCGTGCAAGATGCGCACACCCGCGCCGATGAACTGGCCCGCGCGCAAACGGCTACCGAATCACTCATCGCTGACCGCCGCGCCAAAGTGGCCCGGTTGGAAGATGAAGCGCGGCTGGTATCAGAATCCATTTCAGACTCACGCGCGCGCAGTGCTTCTTTCTATGACCAAATTACAGAACTGCAAGCACGCCTGCAACCCGCGTTGAGTGAGCTAGCTCAATTGGAAGCCGAGCAAACCCGCTTTGAAGCGGCCGACGCCGATGCGCGCGCTGTTCTGCACACGGCGGAACGTAAGCATTCTCAAACGCAATTAGACGCCACACGCAAGAACGAAGAGTTAGAAGGCTTGCGCCGCCGCATTGAAGAAGATTTTGGCCTGGTAGAGTTTGATTACAATGAGACTATCACTGGCCCACAGCCCTTGCCGATGAATGATGTAGTGGAACGGCTGGAGCGCGTAGCGGAACTGCCGGATGGCTTAGAAGAGCAACTCAACC
>CAYMQY010000369.1:0-2677 GCA_964392655.1 uncultured Saprospiraceae bacterium | reverse complement strand
CAAAACAGTGAGCGGCGTAGCCGTAACAGAGAGTGAACACATCAGCGTTCTGCAGCACCGATACCGCCATCGGATAGTTCGTCATTTCCAAATTCTGCACATTGGAAAAAACCAGTCCATGCGGAGCGGCATCTTTGAACGCGCCATCGACTGGATAATTCTCGAACACCAGAATGCTGTCGAACAGCGCTTGCCCGCTTTGTCCGATCCAGCGCTGAATGTCGTACAGCGGCGTGTGTTCATGCTCGCGTGACGCCAGGTTCTGCGCCTGCAAACCGCGCAACCAGTCGCCGACGGTGCGCTCGGCATCGAGCGAGACGCTGACCGGCAACGTGTTGATGAACAAACCCAGCATCTGATCCGATCCGGGCAGATCCGCCGGACGACCCGCTACCGTCACGCCGAACGTGACCCGCGGCTGCCCGGTATGGCAACCCAGCAGTAACGCCCACGCTCCCTGCACCAAGGTATTGACGGTAATGTGTTGGCGTTTGGCAAATTGAATCAAATCCTCGGTGTGATCAAATCGATGCACCCATTCATGATAACCCGCGCTCGTCACCGGCAGGGAGGTAGCAGGCGCCAGTTTCGTCGGCTCACCAGCCTCCTGCAGCGTTTCCATCCAATACGCTTGCGACAAGGCATGGTCGCGCTGGCTCAACCATTCGATGAAATCCCGGTAGCGGTAGCGCGGCGGCGTCATGCGTTCGCCGCCATAGCCCCGCAAGACTTCGCCCATCAATTGCGACGTGCTCCAGCCATCCAACAACAGATGATGGATCGTCATCACCACGTGGTGGCGGTCATGCTCCAAACAAACCACCGCAATGCGCAGTAGCGGCGGTTGCTTCAAATCCATCCCCGCCGCATGCTCGGCGTGCGCCAATCGATCCAGCGCTTGACGCAGTTCATCTGCCGATGCGAAGCGGCGACCGCGCCAGTCGTGCACCGACCACGGCAACTGTGCAGTCTTCGCAACCCATTGCACCGCAACCCGGCCTTCCGGCAGGAAGCCCGTGCGCAAAATGTCATGACGATCCAGCGCCACCTGCCACGCCGCACGGAACCGCTCGACGTTCAGGTGATCGATATCCACCCGCAACTGATTCAGATAAATATCGCCGGCTGTATCGAATACGCTATGAAACAGCATGCCCGCCTGCATCGGCGACAACGGATACAGATCCTCGAGTTGCTCGAGCGGAACCGGTAATTGATCGAGTTCCGCTTGCGTCATCCCCGCCAACGAGAAATCCGACGGCGTCACACCGCGGCCGGCGCTGCCGCAGTGATCGATGATTTGCGCCAATTCAGCAATGAACGCCTGCGCAAACGCGGCAATCGTCTCCGAGCGGTAGCGCGCTTCGCTGTAACTGGCTTCCAGGCAGAATTCACCGCCCACGATATGGCTGTTGAGCTGCAGATCGTGCTGTTGCACGACATCGCCATCCATCGACTCGCCAACGGGCGTATCCGCCAGCAGCCACAGCCGGGCTTCATCGAAACTGGCGTCGAATTGGCCGAGATAATTGAACACCACCTGCGTTCTCGACTGCGCCAATATCTGCCGCTGTGCTTCGTTGCCGTAGTATTTGAACAGGCCATGGCCGATGCCCTTGTTGGGAATGCGCCGCAAGTTCTCTTTCGTCTGCTTGATTCTCGTCGCCAGATCCGCGTCATTACCCAACATTACCGGGAAAACGGTCGTAAACCAGCCGACCGTACGTGACAGATCGATGTCAGCATACAGGTCTTCCCGCCCATGACCTTCCAGATCGACCACGATTTCCGTATGCCCGCTCCACTGGCACAGCGCGCCGCCCAGTGCCGTCAGCAACAGGTCGTTGACCTGAGTGCGGTAGGCAACGGGGGCATCCTTCAGCAAGGCTTGCGTGTGCGCCTGATCGAGCTTGACCGTGATTTTGCGGTAATGTCGCGTATGATTTGAACCCACCGCATCGTCGCACGGCACGCTCGCTGGAATCGCCGCCAATCGTTGCCAATAGGCAAATTCATCGGTATGCGTAGATACATAGTGCTGCAAGCGCCTTGTCCAGACGCCATAGCCGCTGGTAGGCGCGGGCAATGAGACGGTTTCGTTATGCGTGATCTGGCGGTAGGCGGTCTCGAGGTCGTCCATCAGTATGCGCCACGATACCCCGTCAATCACTAGATGGTGAATGACCAGCAGCAGATATTGTCCATGTTCACCCCGATCGGCGAGCACGCAGCGCAGCAGCGGCCCTTGCTGCAGATTCAGGCTGCGCTGCGCGTCATTGTACAGCGCGAGCAATTGTTCATCGTTCGCCGCAGATCGGATCCACAGCAGATCCTGCGCAGCCGCATCACCAGCGGTCTGTAACCATTGGCCATCGGCATCGGTATGATAGCCAAAACGCAACGCCCGGTGATGCTGCACCACGGCCTGCAAGGCTTGCGCCAGGGCGGCGGCCTCGAGCCGCTGCCGGCTTTTGAGCGGCATGGCTTGATTCCAGTGATGCCGCACCGGTATGTCCTGTTCGAAGAATTCATGTTGGATCGGCAATAACGGTACCGGCGCGTGTGCGGGAATTCCAGCTTCTTCCACGGTCGCGGCGGCCGCTTGCAGCGGCGTCATCACGACCGCCAGTGCGGCGACCGTTTGCCGCTCGAACAATTGCCGCGGCGTGATCTTCCA
>CAYMQY010000368.1:0-2777 GCA_964392655.1 uncultured Saprospiraceae bacterium | reverse complement strand
ACCAGTCCGCCGACCGCGGCGCCGACCGGGATGTAGCTCTTGAAGTGCTTGCGCAGATCGTCGAAATCGACGTCCAGCATCATGATCACGAACAGGAACAGGACCATCACCGCCCCGACGTAGACCAGCACCAGCGCGATCGCCAGGAACTCGGCCCCGAGCAGCAGCCAGACCGCCGCCGCGGTGAAGAAAGACAGCACGAGCCAAAGCGCGGCGTGTACCGGATTCTTGACGGTGATGACGCGCAGCGCCGCGAACACGAGGATCGCGGCGAACAGGTAGTAGACGGCGTCGGCGAAGCTGATCGGCATGGTCTCGTCGCCCGGTCGTCTACCGGTACCTCGCGTCCTCGGCCCGGTCGGCCGCGATCTGCGCCTCGTAGCGGTCGCCCACCGCGAGGAGCATCTCCTTCGTGTACGTGAGGTCGCCCCGCTTCTCGCCGTGGTACTCGAGGACTCGCGTCTCGACGATCGAATCGACCGGGCAGCTCTCTTCGCAGAAACCGCAGAAAATGCACTTGGTCAGGTCGATGTCGTAGCGCGTCGTCCGCCGAGTGCCGTCGGCGCGTTGCTCGGACTCGATGGTGATCGCCAGCGCCGGACACACCGCCTCGCACAGCTTGCAGGCGATGCAGCGCTCCTCGCCGTTCGGATAGCGGCGCAGCGCGTGCAGGCCGCGGAAGCGCGGGCTCTGCGGCGTCTTCTCCTCCGGAAACTGGACGGTGATCTTGCGCGCGAACAGGTGCCGCCCCGTCAGCAGCAGGCCGCGTCCCAGCTCGAGCAGCAGCCAGGTCTGGAGGAAGTCGCGGACGCGGCGGAACATGGTCAGTGGAAGAGCGGTGCGAACGGCGTCTGCATCATCGTGGCGAGGAAGACGATCCACACGAGCGTCAGCGGGATGAACACCTTCCAGCCGAGGCGCATCAGCTGGTCGTAGCGGTAGCGCGGGAAGGTGGCGCGCACCCACAGGAAGATCAGCAGCACGAAGGCGATCTTGGCGCCCAGCCACGCGAGACCGTCTCCGAACGGCGCGATGCCGGCGACCGTCCAGTCGTTGAGGATCGGGAACGGCGACAGCCAGCCGCCGAGGAACATGACCGACGTCAGCGTCGCGATCAGGATCATGTTCATGTACTCGGCGAGGAAGAAGAGCGCGAAGGTCACGCCCGAGTACTCGACGTGGAATCCGGCCACGATCTCGCTCTCGCCCTCCGCCAGGTCGAACGGATGGCGGTTGGTCTCGGCGATGCCCGAGACGATGTAGACGACGAACAGCGGCAGCAGCGGCCAGATGTACCAGTAAGCGGCGCCGCCTTCCTGTCCAGAGACGATCTCGCGCAGATTGAGGCTGTTGGCGCACATCAGCACGCCGACCAGCGCGAAGCCCATCGCGATCTCGTAGCTCACGATCTGCGCCGCGGAGCGCAGCGCGCCGAGGAACGCGTACTTGGAATTCGACGCCCAGCCGGCGAGGATGATCCCGTACACGCCCAGCGAGGTCATCGCGAGGATGTAGAGCAGCCCGGCGTTGATGTCGGCGATGACGAGCCGGTCGGTCAGCGGAATCACCGCCCAGGCGGCGACCGCCGGCCCGATCGAGAGCATCGGGGCGATGAAGAAGAGGTAGCGATTCGCCCCCGACGGGACGACGATCTCCTTGAAGATCAGCTTGAACGTGTCGGCGAACGGCTGCAGCAGTCCGAGCGGGCCGACGCGGTTGGGTCCGATCCGGACCTGCATCCAGCCGATCACCTTGCGCTCGACAAGCGTCAGGTAGGCGACGGCGATGATCAGCGGCACGATCAGCACGACGATCTTGACCAGCGTCCACACCGGGAGCCACGCGGGGCCCAGCAGGTCGCGCACCGGCGAGATCAGGGCGTCGAGGGCGTCCATCGATTCAGGCCCGTTCCAGCGTCACCGGGCCGGTCAGCCCGTCCAGACCGCAGGTCGACGGGTGCGCCGCCGAGAGCCGCAGGACACCCGGCGGCACCGCCGGGTCGGCGAGCGCCGCGACCACGGCTTCTCCACGTCCTTGCCGGACGCGGACCTGGCCGCCGTCGGCGAGCCCCAGCGCCTCGAGGAGCGCCCGGTTCATCCGCGCACGCGGCGCACGGGCGTCGGCGGTGAGCTGCAGCGACGGCGCGCGGCGGACCAGCGGGTCGGCGAAGTGGATCGGGACGTCGGCGATGCGCTCGACCGGCGCCGGAGCGCTCCCGATCGGCGGAACCGGCGCCCCGGTGGCGTTCGACAGCCGCTCGGCGTTCGGCCGCCCGGCCGGCAGCAGGCTCGCGCGCACCTCGTCGATCGTGTCGAATCCGAATCCGGCGACACCGAGCATCGTCCCCAGGACGCGCAGGACCTTCCAGCCCGGGCGGGTCTGCGCCAGCGGCGCGGCGACACCGTTGAACGGCTGGACCCGTCCCTCGCAATTGACGAACGTGCCGGCCGTCTCGGTGAACGGCGCGATCGGCAGCATGACGTCGGCGTAGGCGGCGCCATGGGCGAACGGGCTCATCACGACCACCAGATCGGCGTTCTCGAGCGCCGCCCTCGCGGTGGCGGGGCGGGCGCAATCGAACTCGGGTTCGGCGTGCAGCAGCAGGTAGGCGCGGCGCGGCGCGTCCAGCATCGCCGCCGCGTCCGCCTCGCCGGCGCCCGGCTGGGCGCCGACGAGTCCGGCGCCGACGCTGTTCGCCGCCTCGCCCAACGTCCCGAGCGTCGCGCCCGCGAACTCGCCCAGCGCCTGCGCCCGCGCCCGGCTCCGCGACGCCTCGG
>CAYMQY010000367.1:0-2827 GCA_964392655.1 uncultured Saprospiraceae bacterium | reverse complement strand
TGGCAAGGTCATCGACCGTGTAGCGGGGCCATGCCGGCTTGTAGCAGGGATCGCGCGCCGCGCCGACGAGCGGGATGATCGGAAGCAATCGTTGACCATCCAAGAGCATCGGGTCACCCGACCCATTCCGCACACAATGCGCATTGCGCATCCCCTCGGTCCATTCCCCGAACAGCGGATTTCCCTCCGGTAGCACAAAATGGTCGCGGAAGAACTTCTGGGCATTGCGTCGTCCCAGGAAGTAGTCGTGGGAGCGGAAATCCCTCTTTAGGAATCCGCCGAAACCGCCGAGTGCGCCACATGCGATTGGGTGACGAGAGCCTTCCCGAGCGGGGGCGATCATGAATCGCGAAAATACATCGCTCCGCGCTGCAAGCACCAACTCGTCTGCTTTGAACCGTGCCTGATTCTTCAGCGCTCCAAAGAGTCCCAGCGCGATCTTGAGCAGATCGGGAGCAGGAGCGTACTTAAGATTGAAGGATGAATCGCTGGGAAATGGATCAATCAGGAGCACCGCCTTGTTCGCGCGCTGTCCATCTCGCGGATTCCTTTTCCCCGGTCCCGCGAGGATTCGTCGCGCGAGTTCGAGCGGTTCATTGTTCATCACTCCGCCGTCGACACATTGAAACCGATACTCATACTCCGGAGCAATTGTGCCCCAGTTCGCTGGAATAGCCTCTGCATGAGTGCACTCATGCGGATCATGACTCTCCGGGGTCGGAATCTGCCAAGACCGAGCGCTGTACACATCGACCTTCCCGTTTCCGGGGATTGTCTGAGCTAACGTACGCGGCGCCAGTCCGATCGGGAACGCGCCCGAGGCAAGGGCTGCGAGCTTGAGTCGTTCTTTCTGTGGAGAGGGACTACCGAAGTCACCCCAGCAGAGCGTCGTGCGATCCGGCAACTCATCGTTGCTGGCATCGGTGATGCGGAAATGCGCGTAATCCGCATGGAGCGACATGTCGTAGCGCGCAGGATGATCGCTCTCGACCTGGAATGCGTACGGCACTCCGCGGAGATTCGTCGTCGTGAGGATGAGATTGAAGTCATCGGCAACGTACGGACGACGCTGACTTCGGGGACTTACATTCAAGCCGCTGTCCGCGATCTCCGGGAGCACCGACGAATCCAACAGCGAGATGACCGGACTGTGCTCGTCTTTGAGGTCTCTGCGTTCGAGGAGACTCGTAATATCGATACGATCGACCCAACTGTCAAAGAGCTTGTTCTTTCCCTTGTTTGCCTCTGCATCTTCTTCTGTCCGGATGGGAGGTTGATCGGAGCCAAGGTATGCGCTCGCAAGTGCCGCCGTGATGCCACCTGCCGACGCACCGGAGAATACGGAAAGCTTGACGTCATGGGGCGCGGCGAGGGGGTCGTGTCCCTTCGCACCGTACCAGGCATCGAGCGCCTCCACCATGAAGTCGATTACGCCACCGGTATACGCGCCCGCCGATATTGCACCTGCGCCCACCAACCCAATCTCGAAGGTCTGTTCACCCATAGCGCCCTCCCGCAGCGTACGAACATCTGCAAAGTGACAGGCATGTCACCGTATGATGCCATTGGCACAACACGTCAATGTTGCGTTAAGCATACGCGCCAAGTGTGACGGCGTCTATGCCAGCCATGCCGACATGAGGGCAGCGACTTTGAGTACATCGAACTGCACTCGATCCTCCGGTACCGCTCACCTGTTTAATTCCTGAAGCATTGGATCAGCCACCAGAATCAGGAAATACTGGTAGCATGAAAACATCGCCCCTTGGAAGACGAAAAACGTAGAGAAGCTCAAGACTTGCCATGCGGTAACTACTAAGAAGAACGCATCGCCTCACTGATTGGAGATCCTATGAACTGGCTCGAAGCTATGCTTGCGTTCGCGCTGACGATGGTGGCGCTGTCGACTTTGGTGACGGCGATCATGGAAGTGTTTCACCGGTTTGCGCGCAGCCGTGAAGCGGGGTTCCAGGTAATGACGCAGAAGCTGTTCGACGAGGTGATCTGGCCACGGCTTCTGTCACGAGGGTCCATGGATCAGGATCAGGCGCGGACCGAGTTCATCCGCGCGTTGACGCGCAATCCCGTTGCGACGACATCGACCGGGACAGCAAACGGTAAGTCTCGGGGCAAGTTGTTGGCAAGTATTAGCACCGTTTGGGAAGGCATTACGAACACTTTCGCGCCAGACCGGGTCGCGGGCATGAGCGTTATGGAATTCATGGAGCGATTTGCGGGTACCCAGATCGGCAAGACACTGGCGACCGAAGCCGGAGATTACGTATCGACCGCTATCAACGACCTCGCGCAGAAATTCGATCGGTTCGGCGCTGGCGCCTCGCAACTTTTCTATCACAAGGCACGCGCGATTTCAGTTGGCGTTTCGATAGTGCTTGCATTCGCCATCAACGTCGATGCAGTTCGTCTCTTCCAGTCATATCTGCACGACCAGCCGCTCCGGCAGCGTGTGATCGAGAAGCAGGAACAGTTCGGTGAAAAGATGCGCGACACGAAGGCCACGCTGGAGAAGGTCGCGAGCGACCCGAAGGCCAAGGACGCCCAGTCCGAGTTGGACGCAATCAAGAGGGGCCTCGCCGACGTGCAGGCGGGTATCGGAGATCTGCGAACGCTCGGCGTACCCATCGGGCACGACTTTTACCCTTGGTGTGAAGGCAAGAATGACAACGGCGGCTTCACGGATTCAGCATGCAAGAGTCAGCCGGATTCGTTTTATGAACAGATAAAGACTAGCGAAGGGCGGGGCTGGTTCGGCTCGGTGCTCCTCGCCGGCCTGCTGATCGGACTCGGTGCGCCCTTCTGGTTCGAT
>CAYMQY010000366.1:0-2897 GCA_964392655.1 uncultured Saprospiraceae bacterium | reverse complement strand
GGGGCGGACGGAGGCGGCGTCGGGGGCAGCAGCGGCGCCGCCTGCGCCGGCGACGCCGGGCCCATCGAACGCGCCCACCACTGTCACGGCGCAGGTCTGCGGCCCGGCCCAGGTGGCACAGGTGGCCGAGCGCGCCGCCTCGAGTGCGGCGTCGCCGGCCCCTGGCGCGGGTGGCGTGCCGGCCAGCAGCACCTCCTGCCCGCTCACCTTCATCGCGACCCAGCCGAAGCCTCGCGCCTGCAACTGCGCCTGCACGCCACGCTCGACGTTGGCCTCGATGTCGTTGGCGGCAAAGGGCGCCATGCCGAACCAGGTCAGCGCAGCCAGGCCGGCAGCAGGCAACAAGGCCTTCCACAACACGCCCGGCCCGTCGTCGATGTGTCGCACGAGGCGGGTCAGGCCCGCTGCGCGGCTGCCGACGACAGTCGCGGAGGTCTGGCTCACGCCAGCCGCCGTGCCGCTCGCTCCCAAGCTGCCCATCGCACTCCTCCTGCGCTGGTTCCGCACCCGCAGGCTGCGAACCTTGCTTCTCGGGACGGGCCGGTCACCGTGCTGTGCGCAACCGCCTCGCCGCCCTCTTGAAACGGAGTCTGCGCGCTTGAGCAGGCTCGCGCCCCGGGCAGAAGTCGGGCCCGCAGGGCGCCCGCGCCGGGGTCCCGGGGGCTGCGCGCTGCCTGGGCGCGCCGCTACAGACCGAGCGCCGCGCGCATCTCGCGCCCGCTCATGCGGCCCGGGTTCGGGCGCGACAGGCGCTCCAGCATCCACTCGTTGCAGCGCGCTCGCTGCCCGGCGCTGTGCGCCAGGCGCACGACTTCGCCGCACAGCGCGTCGATCTCGGTGGTGCGGCCGCGCGCCAGGTCGTCGGCCATGCTGGTGCGTGCCTCGTCGTCGATGCGCAGGCTCGCGCGCGCGGCGAGCTTGAAGAGCCACGTCGGCAGGCGCAGGCCGAAGGGCATCAGGCGCGGTGGCAGCGCGGCCAGCTGCGCCGGCTCGACGCCGTGCGCCTTCAGCGCCGCGAGCGCTTCGTCGATGAGCGCGGCCATCACGCAGCGCAGGTCGCGGTCGAGCAGCTGGCGCTTCAGCGGCAGGCCCGACAGCGCGTTCACCGGGTTGTTCAGGTTCAGCAGCAGCTTGCCCCACTGCACCGGTTTCAGGTCGGCGTGCAGCGCCAGCGGCAGCCCGGCGGCGGCGAAGGCCGGCAGCCAGGCCTGCAACGCCGGGTGCGCTTCGGCCGCGAGTTCGCCCCAGGTGCCGCGGTGCCAGTGCCCGGGTGACGCGCGCACGACGTTGAAGCCGACCATGCCGGGGATGACGGCCAAGCCCGGCGCCGCCGCCTTCGCAATGGCCGGGTTGGCGATGCCGTTCTGCAGCGAGAGCACCGGCGTGCCCGGCGGCAGGTGCAGCGCCAGCAGCGCCGCGGCCTCGGCGGTGGAACCGGACTTCACGCACAGCAGCACCAGCGCCGGGGCAACGGCGAGCGCAGGAGAAGCAACGTGAGTGGGATTGCCGCCGCGTGCCGGTGGCGCGCGCGGCGCATCGGGCACTTCGGCGTGCAGGCGAAGCTCGGCCGGCGCCAGATGTGTGCGGCGGCCGTCGAGATCGGTGAGCGTGAGGCCGAGCACGCGCAGCTCTTCGAGCACCGCCGGGCGGCCGACGAAGTGCACTTCGGCGCCGGCCGCCTGGAGCCGGCCGCCAACCCAGCAGCCGATGGCGCCGGCGCCCCTCACCAGGGCCGGGCCGGGAGGGTGGGTCAACGCAAGGCGCCCGTCGGTGGCCGGGCTCGGGCTCTGGCTCGGTGCGGCTTGCTCGGCTGCGCCGAGCTCAGCGCGGCAACGGCTGCGCCAAGTCGCGCAGCTTGGTCGGCCCGGCAGCGCGCTCGACCTTCGCCGCCAGCGTGCGGCACAGCCCCGCCATCGCCAGCAGTTCGAGCACGACGAACATCGGCCCGACGAAGAGGGCGGCCAGGTCGTCGGCCGAAGCAGGCCGGCGGCCTTCGTAGTAGTGGCCGATGAACTGCACCAGCGAGCCCAGCACCAGCAGCGACAGTCCCACCGTCAGCACCGGCACCTCGGCCAGCGCCACCAGCCCGTGCGCGGCCCACACCAGCGCGCCGACGAAAAGCGTGGTAGCCAGCCCGAGCGCGAACTGCCCGCGCGAGAGCGTCCACAACGCCAGCGCCGCGAAGGCGAGCCAGGCCGGCGTCACCGGCGTGAGGGCCGCGCCCGGCAGCGCCAGCGCCGGCCGCGCCAGCAGCAGTGCCGCGGCGAAGAGGATCATCGGCACGCCCACCAGGTGCGTGCTGATGTTGCGCTGGTCGCGGTGGTAGCGGGCGTAGCCGACGAGCAGCTCGAGGGCCGGGCGCGTGAAGCTGTGGCGGGACATGGAAGGCACCTCGAAACGACAGGCGGCGTGGGCGGCGGAGGGAGGCAATGAACCGGGCAGCGGAACGGCCGCGCGCGCCATGCTAGCCCAGGCGACAGCGGCGCGGGCGGTTGGCCCTGCCGGCGCTGCCTAGAATCGCTGCACGAACCGTGAACCGCGCCGCAGCCCGACGATGACCATCAAGAGCGACAAGTGGATCCGCCGCATGGCGCTGGAGCACGCCATGATCGAGCCGTTCGAGCCCGGCCAGGTGCGCCAGGCGGCCGACGGGCACAAGATCGTCAGCTACGGCACCAGCAGCTACGGCTACGACATCCGCTGCGCGCCGGAGTTCAAGGTCTTCACCAACATCCACAGCACCGTCGTCGACCCCAAGAACTTCGACGAGAAGAGCTTCGTCGACATTGCCGCCGACGTGTGCATCATCCCGCCCAACAGCTTCGCGCTGGCGCGCACGGTGGAGTACTTCCGCATCCCGCGCAACGTGCTCACGATCTGCCTCGGCAAGAGCACCT
>CAYMQY010000365.1:0-2928 GCA_964392655.1 uncultured Saprospiraceae bacterium | reverse complement strand
CGGACCGTCGGCGCTGGCGACGGTGATGCTGATGGCCTCGCGCGCGCCCGGGTCGATCCCGACGCTGGTCGGCGCGGTGTCGATCGCGATGGCGGTCACCTTCGCGGTGCTGGCGGTGGCCGACCGTGTGCACCGGTGGATCGGTGCGCGCGGCGTCGTCGCGATGGAGCGGTTGATGGGGCTGGTGCTGACCGCCCTCGCGGTCGAGATGCTGCTCGCGGGCGTGCGCGAGTTCATCGCCCAGGTCGGACGCTGATCGCTCGCGTCGTTGACGGCGGAGGGCGCCGCCGACTACGATCGTCGCCCGACCCGCGAACTCACCGTCACCCTCGACCGACATGAGCGAACGCGCGCCCGACTCTTCCGTAGCGGCCCCGGCGCCCCCCGCCGCGTCGCCCACCGTCCGCGTCCCGGTCTGGGATCTGCCGGTGCGGCTGTTCCACTGGACGCTGGTCGCGCTGGTCGCGGGCCTCGTCGTCACCGGTCTTCTCGGAGGCGACTGGCTCGCGTGGCACATGCGGATGGGGCAGGGGTTGATCGTCCTCGTGGCGTTCCGCCTCTGCTGGGGATTCGCGGGCAGCGAGAACGCACGCTTCGCCGCCTTCCTGCGCGGACCGCGGGCGGTCCTGCGCTACGCCCGGTCGCTCGTCGTCCCGCCGCACGAGGTCCACGCGACGCACAACCCCCTCGGCGGCTGGATGGTGATCGCGCTCCTCGCCGCGCTCGCGCTCCAGGCCGGCACCGGGCTGTTCACCAACGACGACATCCTGTGGGACGGGCCGATGGTCAAGCGGGTCGCCAAGGAAACCTCGGACGCGATCAGCTCGTTCCACCGGCGATTCTGGTGGGTCGTCGTCGCGCTCGTGGCGCTGCACGTGCTCGCGGTCGGCGCCTACCGCGCGATCCTGAAGGACGACCTGGTCGCACCGATGATCCGCGGTTGGAAGGACCTTCCGCCGCGAATCGCGTCGCCCGCGGACGCCCAGGGCTCGGGCCGGCGCGCGGCCGTGCTGGTCACGGTCATCGCGCTTACCGTCTACTACGCGCTCCACCGGCTCTGAGGCCGGCGGTCGGGCGGGCCTGCGCGGACCACGCCCATCCCGGCCGCGTCTCCGGAAACGGCGGAGGCCGGGGAAACCCCGGCCTCCGATCGCGTTCGAGGTTCGGTCGCGTCGTTCGGGGCGACGGTCCCTTCCGGCTACTTCATGCGGAAATCGTCGTGGCAGTTGCCGCAGGCCTTGCCGGTCGGACCCACCGCCGCCTTGAGCGCGTTCAGGTCCTTGCCCGCGGCGTCGGCGAGCTTCTTGGTCTCCGCCTGCATTTCCTTCGCGTAGTTGTCGAACTTGGCCCGCTGTTGCCAGATCTCGGGCTTGGCCTTGGTCGGCGCACCCGCGTCGCTGCCGGGTCCGAAGCCGTCCCAGGGCATCTCGGCCAGTTCGGCGACGAACTTGGCGCTGCGAGCGGCCACTTGCGCGTCGTAGGGCCGTTCGCCCTTGGCCATCGACCCGAGGACGCCCATGTGCCATCCCATCCCCTGGAGGATGCCCTGGCGGTACTTGATCTGCCGGTCGGGAGTCTGGGCGTGAACGACGACGGCGTAGGCGCCGACCACAGCCAGCGCGGCGAGTGCGGAAACAACGGGCTTCATCGGGATTCTCCGGAGGGTGGGTTCGAGACGGCCCGGCTGCGGCCGCTGCCCGGGAAAACAGACGGGCGCGCCCGCCTATTCCGCGGCACGCGCCCGTGCGAGGGACCGGCGGGAGCCGAAGGCCCCGCCGGGTCGACCGCGATCAGTCCTTGTCGGCCTCGAAGCTGATGTTGAGCGCGAGCTCGTCGCCGACCGCGGGCAGCGCCGTCTTCATCCCGAAGTCCGAGCGCTTGACCTTGCCCACGGCGTTCCCGCCGCAACGGTCCTTCTTGTTGAAGGGGTTCTGGCCGCACTTGAAACGCTCGAAGGTCAGCGTCAGCGGCTTGGTGACGCCGAGCAGCGTCAGGTTGCCTTCGACCGACGACGGCAGCTCGCCGCCGAAATTGACCTTGGTCGACTTGAACGTCATCCGCGGGAACTCGGCGACGTTGAAGAAATCGGCCTGGCGCAGGTGCTCGTCGCGCGCGCGCGGGCGGCCGCCCTTGTCGTTGTCGCCGGTGGTCACCGAGCCGGTCTCGATGGTCATCTCGACCGATCCGCTCTTCGCTGCGCGGTCGATCGTGAACTTGCCGGTCGTCTTGTCGAAGCGGCCGGTCATGACCGACAGACCCCAATGCTCGACAGTGAAGTTCGGGTAGGTGTGGTACGGGTCGAGCGTGAAGTTCTCCGGCGCGGCGGCGGCGGCGAAGGGCAGCGAGGCGAGGGCGAAAGCGACGAGCGTCTTCTTCACAACGGATCTCCAGCGAGAGGAAAGGGAGTTCAGGGGGTTCCTCCGCGCGTGGCAAGCCACGCGGCGGCGACGGGCAGGGCCGCCGCGACGAGCGCGTAGACCCCGAGGACGAACGAGCGGCGCAACACACCGCCCTCGCTCGCGCGCGGCCAGAGCACCGCGGCCGGCACGAGCAACATCGCCGGCATCGCGTACCACGGCAGCGATGCCAGCATGAACGTCGTGGCCGCCACGAGCGCGGCCGTCACGGCGATCGATAGCGCACCGACGGCGCCGGGGCGCACCGGCTCGCGGCGGGCGATCTGCACGAGCAGCATCGCTCCGGAGGCGGCCGCGAGCGCGATGCCGGCCATGAAGTTGCCGATCTACGCCGACAGCAGCGCCGCGATGCCCGCTGCGAGGCCGAGCCCGACGCCCGCGGCACCGGTGCGCAATCCGTCCTCGCGCAGCCTGAGCATCAAGGCGACGAGCACCGCGACGTCGAGCGCGACGCCGCCGCCGGCGAGCGCGGCCGCGTTGGCGTCTTTCTGTCCGAGCACCGAGAGGAACG
>CAYMQY010000364.1:0-2931 GCA_964392655.1 uncultured Saprospiraceae bacterium | reverse complement strand
CATCGTCTGGTTCGGACTGGAAGACACCATGAAAGTCGCTTTCCTGGCGTTCGGCATTCTGGTTTACCTGTTGCCGGTCATCGTGCAACGCATCCGCGAGGTGGAAGACGTGTATGTGCAAACCGCCTTCACCCTCAGCGCCAACAACTGGCAGGCGTTTCGCTCAGTGTACCTGCCCGCCGTGTTCAGCCGCCTGATGGACGACATTCGCGTGCTGACCGCCATTTCCTGGACCTACATCATCATCGCCGAACTGCTCAACCGGCAGGGCGGCATTGGCGGACTGATTTTTATCAAAAGCAAAATGGGGCAGATTGACAGGGTGTTTGCCATCCTGCTGCTCATCATACTGATCGGTTTTGTACAAGACCGCATTTTTTCCTACATGGACACGCGCCTGAATCCGCACAAATACCTGAAAAACAAGTGGCCGGGCATTCAGGAATGCCAGTACGGCATCTCTTTTGTCCTGCTGGTTTTGCTGGCAAAAGCCCTGTTCCCGGCGCTGCTCCCGGACACGTTCGTCTGGATCGGCGTGCTTGCCGGGATAGTCATGTTGGTCATGGGAGAATTCAAACTGTTCGGCGCTTCAAAATCAAAATGACCATGGTGAAATTTCAGGATACTGCTTTGCCCAACATCATTCAGTTGGAAAACATCAGCCAGAGCTACGACGGCGGGAAATCGTACATCATCAAGGATTTTGACCTGCTCATCGAAGACCATCCCGGGCGCGGGCAATTCGTCGTGCTGCTCGGCGTATCGGGCAGCGGCAAATCCACCATCCTCCGCTACATCTGCGGGCTGCAAAAGCCGAGCAGCGGCACCGTCAAGGTAAACGACAAACTCGTGACCGACGAGTCCCGCATCAGCATGGTTTTTCAGCAATACTCCTCGTTCCCCTGGATGACCGTGCTCGAAAATGTGGCGTTGGGGCTTCAGTTCAAAGGCATGGAGGAAAAGACCCGGCTGCAAAAAGCGCAGGAAATGATCGAATTGGTGGGGCTGGGCGGCCATGAAAACAAATATGCCCAGTACCCTACCCTCTCGGGCGGCCAACTGCAACGGGTGGCCATTGCCCGCAGCCTGCTCGCCAACCCCGACATCCTGCTGATGGACGAGCCGTTCGGGGCGCTGGACATCAAAACCCGGCTGCAAATGCAGGAATTGCTCATCAACCTCTGGGAAAAATTCCACTCGACCGTCGTCTTCGTCACCCACGACATTGCCGAAGCCGTGTACCTCGGCGACGACATCTACCTGATGAAATCGGCGCCCTCGCAGATCGTCGAGCACGTCAAGGTGGACCTTCCACTGCACCGCAGCCGCGAACTCAAACGCGAAAAGCACTTCATGGAACTGGTGCAGGACGTGGAGGATAAAATGGTGGCTGCGGCGAATGTGCGGTAAACAGTCGCCATTCAAAGCATCTCCTGATTTATCTCCGGCTCCTCAATTTTTGCGGCACTACGCGCTTCGTCCGGCTCTGAAACGGAAAAAACCGCCTGGTCGGAGCCGTCGGCCCGGACTTGTGCTTCGCTGTTTTCCACAGGGATTTCCCGAAATTCGATCACAGGTTCGGTTTCGGCAGGCGTTTCGCCCTCCGACTCGTGCGGCAAATAGGCAGCAAGCGCATCCAGTATCCGGTTTTTGATGTGCTGCCAGGCCTCGGCAACGCCGGCTCGTGAATTCCAGCGGGGGTCGCATTCGGCCACGGTGTCCACAAAAGCATTCAGGAGCGTGATGTATTCGGCCCGGCTGTTGCTTTCGAACGGCGAGAGGCGGGTAGTTTTTTCCACCGAGGCGATGGTGTTTTCGATGTCGAACATGAGGTGTACCGCGATGTGGAAGCGCTGGTAAAACAAGATCAGTTCATTGGCGGTCTTCGGTTTCATTTCCTCCATGCCGGGCTGATCGAACAGTTTCTGGAAGAACACCTGCGCGAAATTGTCGGAATGGCTCAGGCAACGGCGGTAGCTGTCGAACACTTTTTCCTCGTTTTCGTCGAGTTCGACTTTTATCCGCCCAATGTCGCGCAGGGCAAGGCTCATGTCGTCGTAGCGTTTGGCGGGGTTTTCAGCCAGCATTTTTTTCAAAATGGCTACTACCCGCGTGGGCAGCATGGGGTGGTTCAGCCTGTTTTTTCTAAACTCCGGGTCGTTGAAAAAGCGGTGGCGTATGAGCAGCACTTCGGCCACATTGTCGCCGCAAAACAGTTTTTCGCCGGTCAGCATCTCGAAGGCCAGAGCCGCGAGGCAAAACTGGCTGGCCTTGTCGGTGGCGTCGCTGGAAGTGTCTTTTTCTTCTGCAAACAGTTTTTCGGGGGCAAAGTAGTGGCAGTCTTCCACGAATGAGGACAGCAGGCGTTTGCTCTCGCTCACCTGGTGGATGTCGAACGGCGAAATTTCCGGCTCCATCTCCTGGTCAATGATGATCTTCGAGGGTCGGATGCCGGAATGCGTAAATTTCTTCTGCCGCAGGTAGTCCATCACGTCGCCGATGACAAGCAGAATGCGCTTGGTGTTGTACAACGGCAGGCTGCCCGTGTGGCGCAGCAGGGTTTTGAGGTTGACCCCCGACACCATTTCGGTGATGAGGTAGTACGGGTAGGTCTGGAAGTTGACATCGAGCAACTGGATTAGGTTGCGGTGCTTCAACTGGGAAATGCGGTTGAGTTGGCTGTTCTTCTTGATCTCCTCGATGTCGCTCGTTTTCAGCACCATGATCATCACCTCCTGGTCGGAGTGGCGCTCCCGGGCGCTGAAATAAATGAATGATACGCCCTCGGTGTACGGTCGTATGTCGGTGTATTTGCGGGAAAGACCGGTCTCGATGAAGTCGCGCAAAGTGTCGCGGTCCTTGGCTGCGCGGGGAATGGGTTTGAAAAAATTGATCCGCTCCTCGATTTCTTCGCGCACGTCGGACAGGATG
>CAYMQY010000363.1:0-2957 GCA_964392655.1 uncultured Saprospiraceae bacterium | reverse complement strand
GAGGGGCCTACAGCGGCCAGCGGCCGACCCATGTCTCACAACGCGCGTCGGGCGCCGAGGGGCGACAGTCAGGCGCCATCGGCGGGAAGAAGGAGCCCGCCATCCGACAGCGCGCCGGATCGACCGACACACGGATGCGCCCGAGTCCGCCGGCGCCGGAGAGCGCGGACACCAGCGCGCCGCGCGCGACCTCCAGCGACGGCGCCGCGAGGTAGACGACGCCCCCGGAGCCCCACCCGATGGAGGCAGGAAAGCCGGCCTCGGCGATGCGCGTCGCGCCGCCGTCCGCCCGGAGCGTCGCGACAGGCCCCAGCGTGATCGACACCGCCGACACGACGCGGAGCGCGCCGCCGCCCCCGCCACCCCCGCCGGAGCCGCCGCAGTCCGACGAGCTGTTGCTGAATGTGCACGGGGAGAAGCCGCCGCCCGATCCGGGTTCGAAGGTGGTCGTGACGGCCAGGTCGTGCGCGGCGCGGCGCCCGATGCTCCCCGACCCGGGCGAGGTGTCGTTGCAGTAGGACACGATCCGGGAACACGTGAGGCTCTCGGTGCAGTAGTGTGCTTGGACGTCGGCGCTGCGCCCGCTGTACCCGGGCTCGTCGGCGTCGCCGTCGTGCGCGACATACTCGCACGATGGCTCGGTCGGACTTCCCCAGCAGGAGGTGCGCGGCATCCCGCGCGCAGAGCCGCCCGGAGCCGTTCCCCGCGCCGGAGCCTCCGAGCTGGCGCCACCTCCCAGACCGCCACCCGACTGGCTGGGGCCATCACCCGCCACGCGACGGCCGGTCGCGCCGCCCATCGCGTGGTCGCCATCGCCCCCGGTGAGATCGAGCGTCCCTCGGATGACGACGGCCTCGGTGGCGCGCAGATCGAGCACGCCCCCCGACCCGGCCCGCACCGTGACGCCCTCGGGAATGTCGACGCGGGTGAAGTGATGAACGCCCGACGGGAGGGTCACATCGGTGGTCGGGGCGAAGGCCCCCTCGTGGCCGTCACTCTCCAGGGCCGCCTCGCAGTGCCCGCCCGCGCAGCACAGGCCGCCCTCGCAGCTCCCAGCGCACGCGTGCCCGCAAGCGCCACAGTGGCTCGCAGCGCGGGACAGGTCGACCTCGCAGCCGTCGCGCAGGTCGCCGTTGCAATCCGCCCACCCCGTGAGGCACGCAGCGAAGGCGCACACCCGCCCGACGCAGCGTCCCGTCGCGTGCACCGATGCATAGTCAGCCGCGCAGTCACGCCCGAGGGCGCCGCAGTTCGCGCGCGTGTCGAGCGGCGGGAGGTCGGTGCAGGTGCCGTCGCGCGCACAGGGGCGGGCGCACACGAGCTCCGTCCCCGCGCCGACGGCGTCGACGAGCATGCACCGCGGGCCGACGATGCGACGCGCGAGGCCGTCGAGGTCGCCCTCTTCGAAGAAGACGGAGGCGCTCGCACCGTCGTAGCAGCGCTGCGGGCTACAGCGAAGCCAACCGTCGTCGGGCGGACAGCGCCTGCCGAGGCCGCGTGCGTAGAGCGTCCCATCGGAGCCCTCCTCAAGTGCCACGGTGCGCGCGGTGAATGTGCCCCTGTCCAGCTCGGGGTTCTGCAGCGCGGCGTACCTGCGCGTCACACCGTCGCGCGCGAGCACCGAAACGCACCCGAACTCCCGCAACGCGGGCGCAGTGCCCGAGGGACGGAGCGAGGCGCAGTCGACTGCGGCCGTCCAGGCCGTCCCATCGCGGCGGAGTCTCTGTACGCCGACGGGCAGCGCGACCCTCCAGCGCAGGGCGCCCGCGTCGCTCACCGCGAGCAGGTCGGTGCCCCACCGCACGCGGAGCACGCCATCGTCGTCGCACACCGCCTCGTCGATCGGGCCGCCGTCAGCCGCCGCGACGTCGACCGCGGCCACGAGCTCGTCGCCCGCGTCGAAGCGCAGCAGCGTCAGTCGGCGCGCCCCCGCGACGCCCACCCGGAGGCCGCGCACGTGCATCTCGCCGGTCGTGAGGAGCCACAGCCTCGCGTGCGCGCCCGGGGTCTGGAGCGCGACCACGTCCTCCACCGCGTCGAGCGGCGCCGCCCAGACGAGCGCGCCGCGACGATCGAAACGCAACAGCGCGTTCGGAGCCGCGCCGAGGTCCAGCGGCCGCCCGTTGACGCGGGCGCCGGGCGCCACGCGCGCCACCAGGAGCGCACCGCCCGTGGTTGCAACGAGGCCCCGCGGCGCGGCGACGACCCCCTCGGCGGTCGCGAGTGCCTCCTGGCGCCCATCCATCGCGCGCGTCACCAGGAGGTCGGACGGCGTGCGTGGTGGGAGGTCGAGCGTCGTACGCCCCTCGATGCCCGGGTGTGAGAGCCAGAGCGTGTCGTCGGGCGTGATGCTCCACGCGGGCGACGGCGCCCCGGCGCTGAAGCGCACGCGCCACCACGGATTCGGGGTGAGCGGCGACGCGGGAGGGGGCATGCACACGCCCGCATCCCAGCGAACGAGCGGCGCCTCGGGCTGAAGCGCGCCGGGGCCCTCCTCGACGTCTGGAGCGCTCCCTGCGTCGTCCTCCTCGCGCGGGCCGAGGTCGACGCGCACGCGCAGCACGCCGTCGGCAGGCGGCGTGTACAGGGACACGGTGACGATCACCCGGAGCGCGCTCGCGTCGGCGTTGTCGTAGCGCACGGGCGCGGACGAGCCGAAGCGCGAAGATGCGAGCCATGAGCTCGCCCCGCACGCGTCGAGGAGCATGACGTCCGGCGGATACGTCCCGAAGCTCGCGACGCGGACGGTCGCCGCCATTCCCGCGGGGATTTCCACCGCGTAGAACAGCGTGGGCCCGCGGATGGCCGAGGAGCCTGCGCGCGGGGCGTCGACGGCATCACGCCACGTGCTCACGCGCGTCACGCCGGGCGAGAGCGTCGGCGCACGCTCGCACGCACGCAAGGACGCGATGTCCTCACTCGGGGGGACGCGAAACGTCGTCGGATCGGGGTTCGGG
>CAYMQY010000362.1:0-2962 GCA_964392655.1 uncultured Saprospiraceae bacterium | reverse complement strand
GCGCCACATAGCCGATCACCAGCATCAACACGCCCACGCCGATGAACGACACGATGCGCGTCACCGTGCCGCTGCCGGAAAGATCAACGAGCACGAGCTTGCCCACCACCGCGGCCAGCAGCACGGCGCCGACGATCCACGGCGCGCGTTGTGCGCGCCGTGCAGCGAACCACATCAACGCCAGCGCGGTGGCGGTCCACAGCAGCGTGATGCCGGTGTGCACCGGCAGCGAACGCACCCAGGCGTGCCAGCGGTACGGCACGCCGCCGTAGTGGTGGAAGGCGCGGATCAGCATCGCGTTCAGCCACACGAAGCCGGCGCCGCCGAGTGCAGCGGGCATCAGCCAGCGCTGCACCGCGAAGGCCCGCTGCGCGGCCGGCGAACGCAGCCACATCCACACGCCGAGCAACGCGAAGCCGACGCCGAGGTCGAGCGGGTTCAGGAGCGGCACATGCGCGAGCGGTCGCGCGGCACCGTTGCTGAAGGCGTTCGCCGCCAGCGTCCACAGCCACAGCGACAGCGACAGCAGACCCGCAGCGACGAGCCCGTAGGCCCGCGGCGCCTCTGCCAGCGGCCAGCGCTGCGACAAGCCCGGCCGCAGCAGCGCCATCAACAACAGCGCCGGCACGACCAGCCAGCCGAGCCACGGCCACGCGCTCGCCGCATCGCCCCAGTCCGCGGTCAAGGCGCGCCCGCCGAGCGCGCCGAGCACCGCCAGCACCAGCACGCCGATCACGTGCACGGCGCCCTGCAACGCCGGCACAGGCCAGCGCCGCGCGGCGAAGCGCAACACCGCCAGATGCGTGGCGATGGCCACCGGCCAGGCCCAGACGCCGCCTTGCGCCAGCGGCTGGCGCAAGTCGGCCAGCGCATCGAGCGCCACGCCAGCGAGCAGCAACGCATGCAGCGTCGGCGGCCAAGCCGCTGCCGCCCAATCGAGCTTGAGCGAGAGCGCGATGAAGCCGAGCGCGATGGCGCTGCCCGCGACGAGCCAGGCCGCCGGCCCGTACGGCTCCTGCACGAACTGGCCGATCTGCAAGGCGGTGGTGCCGAGCGCCCACAGCGTGGCCCAAGCGACGAGCAATGGCTCGGCCGCACTCTCGCCGTTCATCGCCCGGCCCGCCGCGGCACCCCGGCGCACAGCGTCCGCCGCGAACAGCGCGCCGGCCACGATCATCAAGCCGTTGAACAAGTACGCGTTGAAGATGTCCGTCGGCACGCCGTGGCGATCGAACGCGTGCAGCAGCGTCGGCGCGGCCAGCAACAGCAGCACGTAGCCGAAGCCGCGCGCCAGCCGCCGCCCTTGCCGGAAGCCGAGCCAGACGAGGCCGGCCCCTTCAAGCGCCCAGACCCCGGCCGTGCTGCGCGCGTCGAGCGCGAACGGGATGACGAGCGTGAGGAAGACGACGGCGATCGCGAGGCTCGCCTCGAACGCGACGCGCAATTCGGCCCGCCGCCGCAGCCCCACCGAGAACACGACGTAGAACGCAGCGAGCACCAGCGCCGACAGCGCGCTGCCATACGGCCAATGCCGCACCATGCCCAGTTGCAGCGCGAAGGCGATCGTCGGCAGGCCGAAGAGCAGGCTGCCGTTGACCCACATCGCCTCGCGGCCACGACCGGCAGCAGCGGCAGCACCGGCAGCGACGGCGGTCGCGCTCGACGGCACTCGCCGCGCCGGCATCAGAAGGATTGCGTTGAAGAGAACGAACAAGGCGATCAGGAAGGCCTGGCAGCTCGCGTAGTGCTCGGCGGCGCGGTAGCTGAATACGCCCCACAGCGCGCCGACGCCGAACGTGAAGGCGAAGCCGACGAGATTGAGCGAGCGCCAAGTCTTGAACCACGCCACCGCGGCGATGCCGAGGTCGAGCACGAGGTAGTAGCTGAACAGCGCCACGTGGTCGCCGCTGCCGGTGGACACGAGCAGCGGCGTCGCGAAACCGCCGAGCGCGCCGATGACGGCCAGCGAGCGCGCGTCCTGCAGCACCGCCAGCGCGGCGGCGAGCGCCGCCACCGCCACCATCAGCACGAACACCGGCGGCGCAGCCATCACGTGATAGGCGCGGAAAGCGGCGAAGAGGGTGAGGAACAGCACCGCGACCGCGGCGCCCTGCAGGACCTGCGCATAGCCGGCGCGGCGCAAGCGCAGGCGCCAGCCGAAGGCGAGGAGAACGATCGCGGCCGCGCCGATGAGTGCAAGACGCACTTCGACCGGCACCTGCACGTGTTCGCTCGCGAACTTGGCGAGGAACGCGAGGCCGATGAAGAGGATCGCGACGCCGAGCTTGACGAAGGTGGTGCCGCCGAAGAACCAGGCCTTCACGGGCGCCAGCAAATCGGGTCGCGGCGCGGCGGCGGGCTGCTGCTCGATCGCGGGCGCCGCGTCTGGCGTCGGCGTCACTGCAACGGGCTCGGGCGACGAGGGAAGCGCAGCCGAAGACACGGCCGCTGCCGTGCCTGCGACCGTCGCCGCCGCGACGGCGTTCGGCGCCGGCGTCGCCGGCTGCGCGATCGGTTCAACCGCTGAAGGCGAAGCTGGCGCCGCCTCCGCAGCCGCGTCCGCCACAGTTGCCGGCGGCGGCACGACGGCGCCGCGCCGCAGATCGAGCAGCGAGCGCTGCAGCTCGGCCAGCGCCTTCTCCTGCCGCTGCGTGCGCAGCAGCAGCCAGGCGACCAGCGCGCCAACGGTGGCGGCGAAGAAGCTCTCGCCCGCGGCCCCGCCGAGCAAGGCGCCGAGCAGGGTGGCGATGACGGGCATGGAGTGGCGTGCAGTCGCGCCGCAAGTCCGGCGGCGCCACTCTAGCCGCGGCTCGCGGCCGCGACGCGCCTACTCGATGCCGCGCGCCCGGTCTGCCGCGAACTGCTGCGCAAAGCCGGCGAAGCGGCCAACGTCCAGCGCTGCGCGCGCTTCGCGCATCAGGTTCACGTAGTAGTGCAGGTTGTGGATCGAAGCGAGCATCGG
>CAYMQY010000361.1:1372-2986 GCA_964392655.1 uncultured Saprospiraceae bacterium | reverse complement strand
GCATGCCGGCGTTATCTTCCAGAACCCAGCCGAATTCCACATGATCTAGCGCAACTTTGCGGCTGCGCAGGCGCAGCTCCTCGATCATCGTGAGGACGACGATGCCCCCGCGCGCGCTCTTGTGCAGCGCCTGCGTCATGCCGAATAGCGCAAGCCGGCCGGACTTGTAGGCCTTCTTGCGAATGCGGCCGATCGCCTTGGGCAGGCCGAGCGGAAAGAGCCGCCCGTCGAGGTCGGCGGTCACTTCGTGCAGATTGGGCACGATGATGCCGAACGCCACCGGCTCGCCGTCGATCTCGGTGACGAAGCCGTAGTCTTCGGTCATCAGGAACTGGAGGCTGTCGGCCATCGACTTGAATTCGTCGCGCGTGATCGGCGTGAATCCCCAGTTGCCGGACCAGGCGTCGTTGAACAGCCGCGTCATCAGGTCGACCTCGGAAGCGAGGTCCTTCATGCGCAGCGGACGGAATTTCAGCCGCGCCCGCCATTCCGGGCGGTTGAGCAGCAGCGGCGTCGCGTCGCGATCCCTGGCCGAGACGTCGTAGCCGTAGGATATGAGGTCGCGGGCCTTGGCATAGCCGAGAGCCTCGACGTGGCGGCTCAGATAGGGCGGGTGCCAGGGCATGAAGACCATGGGCATGGCCTCGAAACCCTGGATCAGCATGCCGCATTCCGCGTTGATCGAGGGCGAGAACGGCCCGTGGATCACGCGCGCGCCCTGCGACTTGAGCCAGGTTTCGGCCGCCTTCAGCAGCGCCGCGACCACGTCGCGGTCGTCGATCGCGTCGAGCGACCCGAACTGGTAGGGCGAGGCCTGATTGGGGACGGCGTCGTTATAGACCTGCGCCTCGATCCGCCCGACCGTGTCGCCGTCGCGCTTGGCCAGAAAGGCCTGCGAACGCACGAGCTTGTAGTGGGGATTGAGCTTGTGCGCGTACATCGTCCAGCGCTCGGCGTCGAGCGAGGGCGAAAAGCCCTTCTGGCCTCGGTAGAGCCGGCGCGGAACGCGGCAGAATTCCATGAAGGCGCGGAGGCCCGAAACCGGGACGATCTCGATGGCGCTCGGGCGTGGTGGTGCCTCGGACATGGCGCCGCCCATACCATGCGGGGGCGTTCAGGCCAAACCGCGACTCGCGATCTATACCGGTTCCAGCAACTCAGAGGGCGGCGGCGGGCTGTTCGCCGGCCAGCGGCGTGCGCGGCGGTTCGATCACCGGGCGCTCGACGATGAGTTGCACGACCTGCCGGATCTCTTCCTCGGTGTGGTTGGCCGAGATGAAGAAGCGCAGGCGCGGCTTGTCCTTGGGGACGCCCACCTGCACCACCGGCGGCACGTAAATGCCGTGCTCCAGCAGATGCTGCGAGACCGCCATCGTCTCCCATACCGAATTGAACAGGATCGGAATGACGGCGCGGCCGATCGCCGGGCCGGTGTCGAGGCCCGCGGCCTGCGCCGTGTCGCGCAGGAATTCGGCGTTGTGGGAGAGCCTGGCGATGCGCCAGCTCTCTTTCTGCATCAATTCCAGGGCCTTGGCGGCGGCGGCGGTGATTACGGGCGACAGGCCCACCGAATAAACGAAACCCGGCAGGGTGAACTTCAGCCAGTCGATCAGC
>CAYMQY010000361.1:0-1362 GCA_964392655.1 uncultured Saprospiraceae bacterium | reverse complement strand
CGGCTGCCGGCGACGAAGCCGCCGCAGGACGCGAAGCTCTTGGAGAGCGTGCCGATGATCAGATCGACGCGCTTCGGGTCGACGCCGCAATATTCGCACAGGCCCGCGCCGCGCTCGCCGAGAACGCCGATCGAATGGGCCTCGTCGACGAGCAGCCAGGCGCCGTGCTTTTCCTTGATATCGCAGATGCGGCCAAGGTCGACGGTGTCGCCGTCCATGGAATAGAGGCTTTCCACGACGATCAGCGCGTTGCGGTACTTTTCGCGATGCTCGGTGAGAAGCTGGTCGAGATGGTCGAGGTCGTTGTGGCGGAAGACGATCTTGTCGGCGTCGGACGTGCGCGCGCCGGTCGCTACGCTGTTGTGCGACAATTCATCGAGGAAGATCGCGTCCCGCTTCGCCATCAGATGGGTGATGACCGTCAGGTTCGTCAGATAGCCCGAAACCAGCGAGAGCGTCGCCTCGGTTCCGAGGAATTTCGCGAGGTCGTCCTCGAATTTCTGGTGGGTCGAGCGTTCGCCGCCGACCAGCCGCGAGGCCAGCGCGCCCACGCCCATCGTGTCGATCGCCTCGTGGGCGGCCGCCTTCACTTCCGGGTGTTCGGCGAGGCCCAGATAGTCGTAGTTGGCGAAGGAGACGAAATGCCCGTTCCCGCGCGCCTGGATTTCCGCCTTGAGCGTGTCGGTAGGCGCGAAGAACGGATTGCCGTGTTCCTCGAGAATGGCGCTGCCGGCCAGGCGGTAGCGCCTGTAGGCGTATTCCGAGAGGCTTTTGTGCTTTTTCGCCACGCAGAGACGTTCCGGTTGCGGGACGAACCGCCCCTGATTGCGTCAATACGGCGCCATGGCCGCAGGTCGACGCCGACCCTTACCATTAACCCCTAGGCGCGCGCCAGTGGCCGCGCCCGGGGCGGCGGCCGTCGTCAGCTAAACTATTGCCGCGCCGCTCGTCAAACCGCCGCCATGTTTGCGGAAGCGTGGCGGGACTTGAACGGCTCCTGCCCGTCGCCCATATTCGGTGAGCGCGGCGCGCCGGAACGGGCGTCGCGAGCCGAGGCGCCTGAGGGGCTTCCAATGTCGCGTACGCCTACCCTGAATTCCCCCTTCCTGCTGGGGTTCGAGACGATCGAGCGTGCGCTCGACCGTGTGACGCGCGCCGCCGGCGACGGTTATCCCCCCTACAACATCGAGCGCCTCTCCCGCACCGAGAGCGAGCCGGACCGCCTACGCATCACGCTGGCGGTGGCGGGTTTCACCCGCAGCCAGCTCGAGATCACGGTGGAGGAGAACCAGCTCGTCATCCGCGGCCGCCAGCAGGACGACCGGGAGCGCAATTATCTGCATCGCGGCATCGCCGCCCGGC
>CAYMQY010000360.1:0-3024 GCA_964392655.1 uncultured Saprospiraceae bacterium | reverse complement strand
TGCGACTCGCCGCCTGAGAAGCCACCGGTTGTGAAAGAAGACTCCCGGCGAAAGCCGGGAGTCTTTTGTCGTGTGTTGGGTTCAGGGAACCTGCGCCCCAAGGCTGAGGAGCTATTCCGGGTTCCGGCCGAACCTGCTCTTTCGTGCCTCGATCTCGCTCACTATCTTGCGGAGCTCGTCGATGTCGGAATCCAGAAGGTGCGGGCGAAGTTGAGACCAGACCGAATCGAGGTCCGCTTCGCCCAACGCCAGGAGACCGGCGATATCTGATTCGTAAATCGAGGCGCGGTGCGTGTTGCCTTGCCGGTAGAGTGAGGGCAACGCGAAGAGCTTCAGCAGCAACAATCCCTCTGGGGTCGCCGTGACCACGCGCGTCGAGCCGAACGTTAAGGTCTGCGCATGACGAGCGCGCACGGAATCGAAAAGCTTGTTGGCCGTGAACAACAGGTCGACCTGGATCCCTTCAAATGACGCGCGTCCGAAGTCCTTGTCGAGGCTCAGTACTTGAAGCTCGGGCACGAGGCGAACGGCGGAGGGAGCAACAATCAGATCGATATCCTCGGTGTTCCTCCCGGCGACGTACTGAAGCATCGCGATCCCACCAACGAGGACGTATGCGATTCCCCGCCGGTCAAGGAGCGCAAAGAGGCGTTCCGCGCTGCCCACGGGATCGTATCCCGCGCGCTCTTCCGCCAGGACGTGGGCGAGGTTACCCGCCGCCGCATCGCGCAGAATCTCCCCGATGGCTCGCGTCTCCGTCACGATCCCATTCTACTGGGCTTCGGCCGGCTACAACCCGCCCGTCGAACCTCGAATCAGCCGCCCGCGAGCGCCAGCGCCGGCTCTTCCGCCCGCCGTAGCGGCTGGATGCCGCTCTGCAGGTCCCGGCAGACGCCCGCGCGGCACTTCTTCTCAACGATGTGCTCGCGCCATTCGTCCGCGAACGCCTTTAGGGCGGTCTTGATCGTCGTCATCGCGAACTGGCCATGGAAGCAGTTGGACCAGACCATCGTCGAAACGAGCTTGTTCAGGTTCTCGATGTCGCTATCGCGGCCGCCGCCGGCCTGGATGCGGCGAAGCGTCTCGACCGCGCGCTGCGTCCCTCCGTGGCAGGTGGTGCAACGCCCGCAGCTTTCGTCCTCGCAGAACGCGAGGAAGAACTTGCACATGTCGACGATGCAGGTGAACTGGTCGAAGAACACGATGCCGCCGCCGCCGAGGAACAGCCCCAGCTCACGGTAGGGATCGAGCGTCAGCGTCAGGTTGCGGTTCGCGGCACAGACGCCGGACAGCGGCCCGCCGGGCTGGAAGCCCTTGAGGACGCGGCCTTCCCGCATCCCGCCGCCCCACTGGTCGATGACGGTTCCGATTGAGGGCCCGAACGGCACTTCCACGCAGCCGGCCCAGTTTATCGACCCGGAGAAGGTGAACATCTTCGTCCCCTTCTCTTTCGCGTCGGACACGGAACTCCACCATTGCGCGCCGTTCCGCATGATCATCGGCGCGTTCGCGTAGGACTCGACGTTGTTCACGTTCGTCGGCTTGTTCCAGAGGCCCGCCTGGGCAGGGAACGGAGGCTTGATGCGCGGCATGCCACGGTAGCCGTCGATGGAGCTCATCAGGCCCGTTTCGTCGCCGCAGACATACGCGCCCGCGCCGAAGAAGACCACGAGGTCGAAGTCCTTGCCACTGCCGAGGATGTTCTTGCCGAGGAGGCCCTTCGCCCGCGCCTGCTCCACTGCCTTCTGCATGCGCGCGAACGCCAGCGGGTATTCGTAGCGAATGTAGATGTAGCCCTCGTCCGCATGGCAGGCGAGCGAGGCGATCATCATGCCCTCGACGATGAGGTGCGGGTCGCCTTCCAGGAGGACGCGGTTGACCCAGGCGCCCGGGTCGCCTTCGTCCGCGTTGCAGACCAGGTAGCGCGGCGATGTGGTTGCCGTGCGCAGGAAGTCCCACTTCCGGCCGGCCGGGAAACCCGCTCCCGCGCGCCCGCCGAGGCCGCTGTCGAGCATCTCCTTGACGATCGCTTCGGCGTCCATCTCCAGCGCCTTGCCGAACCCGGCATAGCCGTCGTGCGCGAGGTAGTGGTCGATGCTCTCCGGGTCCGTGCTGCCGATGTTCGCCATCAGCCGCCGCACCTGGCCCTGCATAAACGGGTGGTCCGACAGCAGCGGGATGTCGGCGGTGGCATTGCCTTCGACCACGCCGATGGCCAGCTCGGGGAAGTCACGCCCGGCGGCGATCGCGTCGATGAACTCGCCGGCGCGGTCCTCGGTGACGTTCCCGTAGAGGATCGTGTGAGTCCCCGCGGCCGAGCGGACCGTGACGCACGGCTCCATCCAGCAGAAGCCCCACGAACCGGTCACGCCAACGTCAGCCGTGAGCTTCTTCGATTCGACGGCGGCTTGCAGCTTCGCGATGGTCTCATCCGCGCCGCGAGCCAGCGACGAGGTATCGCGCGTCACGCGGATGCGGATGCGGCCGGAGGCCTGCTCGTTCTGCCAGCTTCGCTTCGCTTCGGAAATGATCGATTCGAGTTTCGCGTTCATTCGGCCGCCTCCTTGAGGCCGCGGGCCAAATCACGCGCGGACTCGGGTGTGAGGTGGCCCTTCACCTTGCCGTTCACCCACACCTGGGGCGCTTCGTGGCAGGTGCCGTTGCACTGGCCGATGTGGAGGCCGAGCTTGTCGCCCTCGGTGTGCTCGCCGAAACCGACGCCAAGTTCGTCCTGGAGCGCGTCCAGGATGGCCTGGCTGCCGAGGATGCGGCAGGCCGGGCCGCAGCACCAGGCAATCTCGGTCTCGGGAGGCGCGTGAAGGCGGTAGTCCGAGTAAAACGTCGCTGCGCCGTAAATCAGAGCCGGCGTGCTGTTCAGCTGCCGCGCGATGACCTCGAAAGCCGGCTTCGGGATGTAACCGTACTTGTCCTGGACTTTGTGCAACGCAGGCATGACATGCCCGCGGTTGGGCTGGAATTCGGCTACCAGCTCGCGCAGTTCCTGGATTCCGGGTTCAACGGTCA
>CAYMQY010000359.1:0-3048 GCA_964392655.1 uncultured Saprospiraceae bacterium | reverse complement strand
GCTAGCTGCATGCTAAACAATAGGTTTTCGGTCCGTCAAGGGAGGGGACGACATCTTCAGGAAGGACTTCGCCGCCTGGCCTCCCTCTCTCGACCTGCTATGCTTAACGGAGGACCGAAGGAGGGACGGGGATGGGACATGGAATCGCGAGACGGAACCAGGCCTGGGTATGGGTGACTGTGCTGGGGTTCTATCTCCTGGGATATGCCGGGATGGAGGCCGAGGCAGGGCCTCTCTATGTGTATACGGATGCCCAGGGTCAGGCCGTTTTGACCGACAATCTCGACCAGGTTCCGGCCGCCTATCGGGGGCGAGTGCGAACCATGACCGGCCCCGATTCGTCGGCGCCGCTTGCCGAACCGGTTCCCGCGACATCTGCTGCGAACCGCCAGAATTCAAAGGGGATAACCGGAGACCTGCTTGATGTGGTGGCCGCAAAATTGGGAACGCGTGCCATCAAGGGGCTGACGCCCTATCAAACCGCTGTGGCGATCGTTGCAGGCACGGCTGCGGTGCTTCTCCTGCTGCTGATGTTTCTCAGCGCAAACCCCGCGATCCGGCTCCTCTGCAAGTTTTGCCTGGTGCTCGTTGCGGGCGCCGCGCTCTTTCATGCGGCAGCCGTTGAGGCACCCTCGCTGGAAACAGTGGCCGGACCTCCTCAGCAGGGCGCTGCTCTGCCGGGGGACAATATGTTGGGGCGGATGCGAAGCCGGACCGAGCAGAGTTATCGCGTCCAAGACGAACGCACGGTCCGCCAATTGGAGCCGGCCGAACAACCAGCTCCCTGACATGACTAATCAGCGTAAGTCGGTACCGGAATTTTTTTCACGGCCGGCGCGGGCGGCGGCTGCTGGGCGAAGGCTTTGGAATAGGGGTTGAGGACCGGTTCATGAGTCGTGCGCTGGCGCAGTTTGACCAGCGGCAGACTTTGGGTACTGATTTCCAGGCGGTCGATCGGCGCTTTCGGCGTCAACGGATCGGGTAGACCCTGCAGCGCAAACATCTGGAACGCGAGCGACCAGTCGAGTGCATCCTTTCCCTTCTCCCGCACAATGAACCGCGCATCGGCCGACGGGCTTCCCGAAAAAAACAGCAGCATGATGTTGGAACGGAAGACCGGCGCAGCAGCGTCCTCGGGTGGTTTGAATTCCGGGACGAGTTGGGGAATTCTGCTCAGTGCCACAGGGGGAGAGAATTCGATATCGACTAAGCGGACGAACAGCGGCCGTTGTTCGTTATGGTCGTTGGGATCGAACGTATAACTGAAGGAATACCGGACATCGACCCCGTCACGCTTGAAAGTGTAGACATCTTCCCCGTTTTCAGGAGACGCGACTTTCTTGAAGTATTGATCCCAGTCGCTGATGGGGTAATAGGTGAAGACGCGCAAGGCGGATTTGCGGTCTCGCACCGCCTGGGGCAGCCCGAGTTTGTCGTGCAACTCGGATTGAGTCAGGCCGAGATAGCCGTCATCAAAGTAGGGCCCGGCCCACAAGGGTGAGCCTTCCGGTCCGAGGAGGCTGATGCAGAGGAGACAACAAATAATGAGGCGGGTGACTGTCTGATGCGCCATACAATCGACTCAGGCTCGATCCAGACACTGGTCGGCATCGTATCGGCCAGGGTACTCAATGTCAAGGCAGAGTTCCTCTTGGCTTGCTGAAAAAAGTCTATTCCCGATATGATGCCGCTCAATTGCGAATCATCGCCGCAGTCACCGCACGCCTGAAGCTCGGTGGCAGAAAGACATAGGGAGTCATGCCGGTACATGCCATTCAAGAGCTGCTCCGTGAACGTATCCTGATCCTCGACGGGGCCATGGGGACCATGATCCAGCGTCATAAACTGGATGAAGCCGCCTTTCGCGGGGAACGGTTCAAGGACTGGAAGAAAGACCTCAAGGGGCACAACGACCTGTTGAACGTCACGCAACCGAAGGTCATCGAGGCGATCCACCGTCAGTATCTCGAAGCCGGGGCGGACATCATCGAAACCAACACGTTCAATTCCCAATCCATATCGCTGGCCGACTATGGCATGGACGATCTGGGTTACGAATTGTCCAAAGCCGGCGCCGAGTGCGCCAGGCGGGCAGTGGCTCAAGTCGTGGCGGCACAGCCCACGCGCCGCTGTTTCGTGGCGGGTGCGATTGGTCCGACCACCAAGACCTCGTCGGTTTCCACAGACTCCAATGATGCGGCAGCGCGAGGCACCACATACCCGGAGTTGGTACAGGCCTATGCCGAGCAGGTGCGCGGTCTCTTGGACGGCGGTGTTGACCTGCTGCTGGTCGAAACGATCTTTGATACGCTGAACGCCAAGGCAGCGTTTTTTGCGATTCAGCAATTGTTCGCTGAAGGCGCTCGGCAGGTGCCGATCATGGCATCGGTGACGTTCATTCAAGCCGGCAGCAATCGCGGCTTCTCGGGGCAGACCGTTGAAGGCTTCTGGAATTCCATTTCTCATGTGCCGTTGCTCAGTGTCGGTATGAACTGCGCCCTGGGGCCGAAAGAAATGCGGCCCTTGATCGAAGAGTTGTCGCAGCTTGCTCCCATCTATGTCAGCAGCCATCCGAATGCCGGGCTCCCCAATCCGTTACTGCCCACCGGCTTTCCCGAAACGCCGGAGTCGCTGGCGCCTCAACTCCGCGAGTGGGCGCAAAACGGGTGGCTCAATATTGTGGGCGGCTGTTGCGGAACCACGCCTGATCATATTCACAATATTGCGGAAGCCGTGCGCGGGGTGACACCCCGTCGGCCGTCGCAGGTCGAACCGTTTTTGCGCCTCAGCGGCCTGGAAGCGCTGACCGTCCGGCCCGAATCGAACTTCGTGAATGTCGGCGAACGCACGAACATCACCGGTTCACCGGCCTTCTCCAAATTGATCCTGGAGGGCGATTACGACAAGGCGTTAACGGTGGCGCGTCAGCAGGTGGAAGGCGGGGCGCAGATCATCGACATCAATATGGATGAAGGCATGCTGGACTCTAAAGCGGCGATGCAGAAGTTCCTGCGTCTCCTGGCCGCCGAGTCGGACATTGCGCGCGTG
>CAYMQY010000358.1:0-3054 GCA_964392655.1 uncultured Saprospiraceae bacterium | reverse complement strand
GGTCTTCGCCGGCAGCCGTTTTGGTGACCAGAAAGTGCGGCAGGATGGGCACCGAAGAGCCGCCGGGTACGCAAGCCTTGAGGCGTTTGCCGCGTTTGATGCCGCCGCACCACTCATCGGAGTAGATGAATTCCTCCATCGGCAGGCCCAGTTCGATTTCATACACGCCGGGTTTATTGATGTTGCCGCCCGCCGACATCAGTTTAGTGCCCGTGCTTTTGCCGATACCGATTTTAGCGTATTCGTCGCCGCCGTCGTTCACGATGGGCACCACGGCCGCGAGGGTTTCCACGTTGTTCACCACCGTCGGGCATTGCCACAGGCCCTTCACGGCGGGGAACGGCGGCTTGATCCGCGGGTTGCCGCGTTTGCCTTCCAGGCTTTCGATTAGAGCCGTTTCTTCGCCGCAGATGTACGCGCCGGCACCGGGATTGACATACAGGTCAAGATCGAAGCCAGATCCAAGGATGTTTTTGCCCAACCAGCCGGCGGCATAAGCTTCGGCGATGGCTTTTTCCAAAATAAAAACGATCCAGGAGTACTCGCCGCGGATGTAGATGTACGCGGTGTTGGCCCCCAACGCGAAGGACGACGCGATCATGCCCTCAATCAGCAGGTGGGGGATTTTTTCCATCAGGAAGCGGTCTTTGAACGTGCCGGGTTCCGACTCATCGGCGTTGCACAACAGGTAGCGCGGCACGCCTTCGGGCTTGGCGAGAAACGACCACTTCATGCCGGTCGGGAAACCTGCGCCGCCGCGTCCGCGAAGGCCGGATTTTTTCACTTCTTCCAGCACCGCATCGGGCGACATGGTCTTCAGCGCCTTTTCCACAGAGCGGTAGCCACCGTGTTTGCGGTACACGTCGTAGGTATGAATGCCCGGAATATGGGCGTGTTCGAGTAGTAACTTCCTTGCCATGTATCGTGGGCCGGAACTCCGTTCCGGCGAGGTTATTCAGTTATGTGCGAAACAGAGTTCCGCAGCACTATTCTTGCTCTTTGTCAAATTCGGTTTGAAAATCGGCCCGCAAGCGCTCGGGCGTCATCACAGCGCTTTGGAAATCGGGGGTTGGGAACACGGCTATTTTCATCTTGTCTTCCTCAAAGTCGTCAAGCCATTCTATGAACTCGGCTAGATCGAGTGTTTCCACCTGGAACTCCTCGAAGCCGGCTTTCACCCGGAATATTTCGGCAAATTCGGCGTCGGGAAAAACCGCAAACACGTCCGAATCATCCTCGTCGTCCTGCAGCAGGAGCCAGCCGTCCTCGCCGTCCATAAGCCCCCACACTTCTTCCTGGGCCGCTGCCGTCCGGATGAAATACTTGTAGCGGTTCTCCGGCTTTTTGGCCAGTACTTCTTCGATTTGTTGTTTTGTCAGCATGTTGCCTTTTTTGTTCATGTTGGAAAGCAGCCTAACCGCCGCCGCCGGAATTGACCGATCTTCCTTTCACCCATCCCCGCTGTTTGTTTTCCCGTTCAACTTTGTACCAGGTGGGGTATTCGGTTTCTTTACCTTGCTCATCTGTAAAAATCGTCTCCAGAATATACACCGTTTCATACTGGTTTAGTGTGGCAATAGATGGAGCACGGGGGTTCGGTTCGTTCTGCAGAGCTGCATCTTTTTGGGTGATATAACCGGGAGGGCCTGGTGTTTTGGCCGGCTTGCTGGATGCAGTTGCTGGAGTGCCCGGTTGGATTTTGTCCGGCATGGGCTGGTTGACCTGCCGGCTCGTATCGAGGCTGAAGTGATTGGGTTTCGAGGAAGCCGGCGGTGTTGCTTCCGTTTGAACCGGGGCTCTTGCTTCCGTTTGAGTGGGCGCCGGCCTGGCTTCAGAAGAGTCTTTTTTTTGTTCGGCAGGCGTACCCGTATTGCATGCTGCCACAGACACGAGCAGGGCAATCAAAACCGGTATAGTGCGTAAGTCGAACTTCATGGCGTTGTGGTTGAGTTCAGGTTTTCAGTGCATTTTCCAGGTGCCTTTGTCTACTTTTCCGGCTTTGCAATCCGCAATGAATTGATCCATTTTTTCCTCAGTCAGGTGTTCGTGGTAGAACTCGCCGACCTGCATCATGGGGGCATAGCCGCAAGCGCCGAGGCATTCTACTTCCTTGATTGTGAACAGGCCGTCGGGCGTGGTTTGTCCGGTCTGGATGCCCAGTTTTTGTTGGGTGTATTCGATCAGCCGCTCGGCGCCCTCAATGGCGCAGGGTCCGGTGTGGCAAAATTCCAGCACGTATTTTCCCACCGGCTCCAGGTTGAACATGGTGTAAAACGTAGCCACTTCGTACACCTCAATGGGGGTGATGCCGAGCACGTCGGCCACGTGGTCCATGGCCGAAATGGTAAGCCAGCCGTGGTTTTCCTCCTGCGCGATGTGCAGGGCGCGGATCAAAGCGCTCTTGCCCCGGCCTTCGGGGTATTTTTTCATCAGCCCCTGCACCTCGGCGAGGGCCTCGGGGGTGTAATGGAAGGGAGTGCCGTTTTGAGTATGCGTAGCGGTCATTTATGTGCGTTTTTAGGCATCGAGTTCTCCTGCGATCACGTTCATGCTCGACATGGTGAGAATGGCGTCGGACAGCATGGAGCCTTTGATCATCTCCGGGTAAGCCTGGTAGTAGATGAAACATGGGCGGCGGAAATGCAGCCGGTAGGGCTGGCGACCGCCGTCGCTGATGAGGTAAAAACCGAGTTCGCCATTGCCGCCTTCTACAGCGTGATACACCTCGCCTTTTGGAATCGGCACCTCACCCATCACAATTTTGAAATGGTAAATCAGTGCTTCCATTTTGGTATACACATCGTCTTTGGGTGGCAGGTAATAGTCGGGCACATCCGCGTGGTATTTGCCTTCAGGCAGGTTGTCGTAGGCTTGCCGAATGATACGCAGGCTCTGACGGATCTCCTCCTGGCGCACCATGAACCGGTCGTAGGTATCGCCCTGGGTACCGACAGGGATAATGAACTCGAAATCTTCGTACGATGAGTAGGGCATCATCACCCGCACGTCGTAGTCCACCCCGCAGGCGCGCAGGTTGGGGCCGGTGAATCCGTA
>CAYMQY010000357.1:0-3065 GCA_964392655.1 uncultured Saprospiraceae bacterium | reverse complement strand
GAACCCCCGACCTTCGGAACCACAATCCGACGCTCTAACCAACTGAGCTACAATCTCCGTTTAGCGGATGCAAATATAGGCCTGTTGTGCGCTATTTGACAAATTCTGGGCAATGGAAAATTTTAAAAAGTTTCAGCAACCCGTTCCGTCAGGCTGCGACCGTCGACGTCTGTCGCCAACCGCGCAGTTTTTTGAGCAGTTTACACAGTTTGAGGTTGAGCGATGGATTGGCATTAAAAAAATGATCGTTGATCGTCAGCCAGTTTTTTTCCTTTTTCACTTCCCGCAATTCGTAATACATGATCTGGCGAGGCTTGTCGAAAGGCGCCCTCCAGTAAATACCCCGGTCGGTCATCGCAAAACCTTCCTTGCAGTTTGCTTTTAAGGACAAATCACAGATAAACCAGACTTTTTCTTTCCGGCCTGCAAACAGGAACTGCTTGCAGACGTTTTCCAGCAATTCTTTCGGCATGGAAATAAAATCGAAATAAAACAACTCGTCTTCTCTTTCAAAATCGAGGAAATCGCAGATCATAGCCCATTGATCCGTTTTCCCCGCCTGCACCTTTTCGTATTTTAAAATGGCAGAAGGCAATATGATACCGTTCAGATCGGGGCAAAACTGAATGATAAAATAGTCGAGCAATCCTTCGAACGAACCGGTAATGCGCCGGTCGAGTTCAGCAAGGCCTTCCGTGCCGAAACGCTCCCACTGAATCAGGGCATCTTCGGCGATTTGTCCGGAACGAACGGCGTAAATTTCCCTGAATTTCGACTGGTAAAATCGTTCCACATAATCGCTGTAGCGGGAGGCATCGTGCTCTTCTTCCACGCGTTTTCTCAAACTCCTGAAAAACAAAGCCTTGACTTGTTCGGTTATGGTATCCGGGTCAAAATCAAGCGGATACACGGGTTCATAAAGACTTTGGTGTGCTGCTTTCCCTTCGAAATGGAAGCCGCAATGGTGACAAAAAACGGAAGCCAGGGGGCTTTGACCCTGACACGCAGGACAAGCCTTGGTTTTTTCAATGATTTTATCCCCGCAGCGGTGGCAAAACTTCGCGCCCGGGATCATTTCTGCAGCACAGTTAGGACAAAGATGCATGTCGGAAATAAGTCATGATCGATTTTATCGGTGGTAATACAAGGCAAAAATAAAACTATTTGTTTTTATTTACAAACCTGAGCGAGTTTTTTTATTTTCTTCATTTGAAAACATCCGCGATGCCGAAAGCAAAAAAGAAAAACGAATTGCCGCAAAAAACCTGTCCGGTTTGCGGCCGGGCATTCGTCTGGCGAAAAAAATGGGAAAAAGTCTGGGAGAAAGTGGTGTATTGCAGCGAGCGTTGCCGGAGCAATAAAAGCCGATAAATAATTGAAAAACAATCAATTAAACTATTCTTCTCCATCCACGTATTTTTTCCAGAGGTCGGGTCTGCGTTCACGTGTTCGCGTGAAGCTTTCTTCGTGGCGCCACTCGTCGATCAGTTTGTCATTGCCTGAAAGCAGTACTTCGGGCACGGGCATACCCTCCCACTCTGCGGGGCGTGTATAAACGGGAGGAGCCAACAAATTGTCTTGAAAACTATCGAAAAGAGCGGACGTTTCGTCGTTCAGCACGCCGGGTATCAGCCGGCCAACCGAATCGACCAATACTGCGGCCGCCAGTTCGCCGCCCGACAAAACATAATCTCCGATGCTGATTTCAAGGGTGACATATTTTTGCCGGATGCGTTCGTCCACACCTTTATAGTGTCCGCAAATCACCAGCAGGTTTTGCTTCATGGAAAGCCGGTTGCAAAGCGGCTGGTCGAGGCGCACACCGTCGGGCGAGGTGTAAATGACCTCGTCGTATTGCCTTTCCGCCATCAGTTTTTCGATGCAGGAAGCGATGGGTTCCGGTTTCATCACCATGCCTGCTCCGCCGCCGAACTGGTAGTCGTCTACCTGGCGGTGTTTACCCGGAGCATAATCGCGCAGGTTGTGCAGGCAAACTTCCAGCAAGCCCTTGTCTTTTGCCCGCTTCATAATCGAATGGTTCAGCGGGCTTTCCAGCAGTTCGGGCAGTACGGAAATAATATCGAATCGCAATCCGGGCATGATCAGAGTTTAGTAAGAAAAGTCATGACGTCCACTCCGTCCGGGTAATCCGACAGCCCGGGTTCCTGGCTTTTGCCGAAAGGCAGCACTACAAAGCCGGGCACCTGAAAATTCCCCGTAACACACTGAATATCATCCTTTTTTATCATTAATTTTTGTTCCAGTTCACTCAAATCATCGTAGTATTCATAGTGAACGGAAGCAATGCGCGCCTGCAACGAGGGGTCTTCCTTCAGGAGCAGACAACCGTTGTTCAGATGCGGCGCATTGTTCATGATATACAGCGTGAAGTTGTAATCGAAGTTGTTTTTGTACTTGTCGTGGTTGATCAGTTCTCTGTATTCGTGCAGCGCTTCCAGCAGCACATCGAACTGATAACCGCGGGGGACGTACAATTTGGTAACGTTGCGGCAGCCGAGCCCGAAATAAGAAAAAATATCACGACCCAGCGCATACAGGTCGGCCACCGTTTCATGGCCGTCGATGAGCGCGACGCTGTTCCGGTTGCGACGGATGATGTGCGGGTATTTTCCGAAATACTGTTCGAAGTAACGCGCGGTATTATTGCTGCCGGTAGCGATGACGGCATCGATGCCTTTCATGGGTGCATTTTCGAGCAGAAATTCGGTGTAGGCATAGGATTCATGCTCCCAGGAACCCATTTTGTTCACCAGTAGCGGAAGCAGCCGTTTGTCTTTGTCCGAACACTTCACCTTTGCGCGGTGCCCGGCCACAAATACGCACAGCCAGTCGTGGAAACCTACCAGCGGAATGTTTCCGGCCATCACAAGGCCGACCGTTTTGTCGGGATGCGGAATTCCGGAAACGGGATAGACAGCCGCCCATTTTTGCAGGTTTTCCCGGTCCAGAAAGGAGGTTGAAATCGCCCGGAGTGCGTTTCGCACGTTTTCTTCGGTGAACCACTTGTTTTCATCGTAAGATTGCCGGACAGCGGCATCCAGTTC
>CAYMQY010000356.1:0-3081 GCA_964392655.1 uncultured Saprospiraceae bacterium | reverse complement strand
ATCGCGCCGTGGCCGCCGCCAGCTGCGCGCTCGCGAGGACGGCGGCCCGCGCCCAGCCGGCGCCGGCGAACCACACGCCTGGCCGCCCGATCGCCAGACCGCAGCGCTCGTCGGCTTGCGCCGCCTCGACCGCCTCGGCGAACTGCGCCGGATAGCCCAGCACCTCCGGCGTCGAGCACCACGCACCGTCGTCTTCGACGCGACGCGCGAGTTGCAGGACGCCGCAGGTCTCGTGAGCCACCGGGTGTCCGAGCCAGGCGAGTTCGCGCCAATACTCCAGCGCGTACAGACAGCCGGCCCGGGACAGCCGAGCGAGGCGACTGTCGTCTCGCGCGAGCAGCGGATGGAACGTGCCGGCGTGGATCGAAGACCCGCCGCGGGCGATCGTCGGCGCCTTCTCGATCACTGTCGAGCGCCAGCCGCGCCGTGCGAGTCGCCAGGCGATCGCGGTGCCGGCGACCCCGCCTCCGACGACGATCGCCCGACGGTCCCCGTGTTCGGGCAGGGTGAGGAGCGGCGCGTCGCGGCATCGGGGCCGATCGCGCAAGCGCCCGGCGAGCATCTCGCGCTTGCGCGCGTAGCCGGGGCGGATCTCGACCTCGAAGCCGGCTGCGTCGAGCGCGGCTCTCACGGGTCCGGCGACCGTGTAGGTCGCGCAGGTCGCCCCCGGGGCCGCGAGTCGGGCGACCGCCCGCATCAGCGCCGGCGTCCACAGTTCCGGATTGCGATCGGGTGCGAAGCCATCGAGGAAGATCGCGTCGGCGGCGACGATCGCGGTACCCAACGCCTGCTCGGCATCGGCGAAAACGAGGGTCAGGGTGACCGCGCCGTCGACGAATTCGCGACGGTGAGTTCCGGGGAGCGGCAACGGCCACGCGTCCCCGAGCGCCTTCGCATCGATCGCCGGTTCGACATCGGCGAGGAACGTGCGCAGGTCTTCGCGGGACAGCGGGTGCTTCTCGACCGCGAAGTAGTGCAGGCGCGCAGGCCGGCGGGCATCGCGCCGCCACGCGGCGAGGGTCGCCAGAAAATTGGTGCCCAGACCGAACCCGGTCTCGAGGATCGTGAATCGTCGCCGGCCGGCCCACCGCTGCGGCAGCCCGTTGCCGCTCAGGAAGACGTGGTCCGCCTGACCGCGGCCCGATGCGGCGCTGTGATACACATCGCCGTAGCGCGGAGAGTACGGGGTGCCGTTCGCGTCGCGGACGACCCGCCCCGGCTCGATCCGGACCATCGTCACCGGACCGCGGCGACCCCGGTTCGCCGCCGTCGCGCGACCTCGCCGGGACTCATGGCGCCTCGCCGTAGCCGCGGGATTCGGCCCCGGCGCAAGCCGGTGGGCACGGGTCGACGCCCACGAGCCCCAGCGCCGGCTGCTGGTGCCCTTCTCGGGCCCGCCATCCCGGATACTTGACGAACAGGTTCAGGAACACGCCGCCAGGATCGTAGTCGATCCGCTTGCCGGGATGGGCCCGCTGCCACTCCGCATGGATCGTCGGTCCGTCTTTGTACCAGGGCACGCGGTCGACGAAGCGCTTGAGCGATTGCCAGCGATGGCCGTTCGCCCCCGCCTCGGGCCAGAGTTCGTCGGCCTTCTCGATGTTCCACCGCGGGTCGAGCAACCAGTACTCGCGGCCCAGCACGTCGCCGAACACGTACAAACGTCCATCGACGATCCGCCACTCGGTGGGGTCGCTGCCGAGCTTCACGCCGTAGGCGGCGCCGCTGGCGCAGAAACCGCCGTAGCGGGGAACGTAGGCCGCCGGGTCGGCGACGAACCGGCGGCGATGCTCGTCGGTCGCGAAATAGTAGGTCACGCCATCGTGACGGAAGGCGAGCCGCGGATCGCCGCGTATCGCCTTCCCCACCGCGAAATAGGCCACCGGATCGTGGCCCAGCAGCATCAGGTCCTCGCCGTCGCGGTCCTTGACCGTCGCGTACCGAGTGCCGCAGCCGGCGGCGAGAACGGCGAGCGAGACGAGGACGGCGAGGGCGAACGCGCACCTCGTCGGGCGCGAGAGGGCGTTGAAGGTCATGGCGGTCGCAGCGGAAGCCGTCCGCGCAGCATACGCCGTGTCGGCCCGCGCGAGAGCCGGTGCTGCCGGGGAGCCGCAGCCCGAGGTGTCGGCCGGACGCCGGTCTCCCTTGCCACCGCGATCGCCGAGCCCTGCGCGGCCCCGGAACCCGGTCGGGGCGAGGATTCCACGCGAACGGACCGGTCAGTCCGCCTATAATCGCCGCGGTACGGCCGAGGAGCCGCCGCCGACATGCCGACCGCGCCGATCGTCTCCCCCGCGACCCTTCACGACGCCACGCTGTTCGGCAGCGCGGCGCTGGTCGTCGTCCTCGTCGCCTTCCTGTTCCCGGCCGAACGCCGGCGCGGGTTGCTGGCGATGGCGATCGTGGCGAC
This sequence comes from uncultured Saprospiraceae bacterium, assembly GCA_964392655.1. Classification (GTDB taxonomy): domain Bacteria; phylum Bacteroidota; class Bacteroidia; order Chitinophagales; family Saprospiraceae; genus M3007. The sequence goes on along the minus strand of CAYMQY010000356.1, from coordinate 671 downwards.
GATCGGCGTCGCCGGCCTCTACGGCTATTCGCAGGTGATCGCCGATCCCGGATCGCGCACGATACCGACGATCCTGCGCGAGCTGATCCTCGCGGTGATCGCCTTCGCCGTGATCCGGGTGTTCATGATCTTCGTCCTGCAGACGCTGCTCGCCCGGCTCGCGGTGCCGAGAATCCTCTCGGAGTTCCTGCTCGCGCTGCTGTTGATCGGCTACGCGCTGTTCCGCCTCTCCGCGGTCGGGGTCAACCTCGCCGGCGTGGTCACGACCTCGGCGGTGATCACCGGCGCGCTCGCCTTCTCGGCGCAGGAGATGCTCGGCAACCTGTGGGCGGGCATCTCGCTGCAGCTCGAGAACACGCTGCGTCTGGGCGACTGGATCCGCGTCGAGAACGCGACCGGACAGGTGGTCGGCATCCGCTGGCGTTCGATGCAGATCGCCACGACCAACAACGAGACGATCATCATCCCCAACTCGCAGCTGATGAAGGACAAGGTGACGGTGATCGCCCGCCACGGCGAGGAACGTGCGCCCTGGCGGCGCAGCGTCACGTTCCAGGTCGACTACGACCTGCCGCCGGTGCGGGTCTGCGCGGTCGTTTCGGAGGCGCTGCAGCGGGCGGAGCTCACCTGCGTCGCCCGCGATCCCAAGCCGGTCTGCGTCTGCGACGCGT
>CAYMQY010000355.1:1906-3093 GCA_964392655.1 uncultured Saprospiraceae bacterium | reverse complement strand
CTGCTGGCGCATGCGCATCGGGAAGCGCAGCGTGCCGCCGATGTCGCGGTAGTCGGTGAAGGTGGTGATGGCGGCGGTGTCGCCAAGCACCGGGTGCGGCTGCGTCGAATCGATGCGCGCAACGGTGTTGTCGGCGTCCAGCAGCAGCGTCGCGGCGAAGGCGCCCGGCACGGCGAAGGCGAGCGTGTTGTAGGTCTTGCCATCGACCGTGCGCGTGCCCGAGGTGGCGTTGAAGCGCTTGGCCGCCTTCAGCGCGCCGTGCGGCGTCGTCCGCCACAGGTCGTGCTGGCGCCCGGCCACCGCCAGCGGCGCAGCAGCCGCGGCGGTGCCGGCCTGGTTCCAGGCGAAGTTCTCGCGCACGAAGCCGATGGAGCGCTGCTCGCCCTGGCCCATCAGCGGCACGGCGCCGCCGCCGTTGGGCTCGGCGCGGGCGCGGCCGAACTCCTCGCGCATCGCGCCGGTGTCGAAGTTGAACGAGCGCGACAGCACCGAGTAGTTCAGCATCGGCCAGGTGTTGTTCGGCACGTAGGCCTGGCCGAACGTGCTGCCGCTGCCGCGCGCGGTGACGCTGAGCGTTGTTGCGCTGGCGGCACCGAGCGCCTGCTCGGCGCGGGCGATCAGCGTCGCGGCGTCGGGGGCGGATGCCGCGGGTGTCGCCGAGGGGCCCCCGGCGCAGCCGGCGACGAACGCGGCAGTGAAGGTGGCGGCGAAAGCGGCCGCAAGTGACATGGCAACGGACGCGGCCTTCGCCGCGCGCGACCCGTGAGAACGTACTTCGTGCATGGTCCCTCGCTCCTTGGAAGCGTGCTGTTGTCGAAGGGACAGCAGGCTTGCATCGCTCGCGCGCGCCTGCCAGCGGGAAAACGGCAAGGCCGGCGATGGAATGCGCGGGGGCTCTCGCACGTCCGGCCCGGGCGACCAGGGCAGGGCGCCCGCAGCCGTTGCTTCCGCCAAAGCAAAGAGCCCGCCGATGGCGGGCTCCTTGCCGGAAAGTAGCTTTGCTCAGTGCGTCGTCGCGCCGTGGTGCTTGCGCGCCCACTCCTGGGCCCAGGCGTCGGAACGGGCCTGCGCGCGCGCTCCCATGGTCATGGTCCAGGTGAGGAAGCCGGTGGCGAACAGCAGCGGAACGAGGGCGAGGATGACGGAGATCATGTGCCTAAGGCGCTCGGGTTGAGTGAGGAAGGCCG
>CAYMQY010000355.1:0-1806 GCA_964392655.1 uncultured Saprospiraceae bacterium | reverse complement strand
AGGTCGACTCAGGCGAACCAGCGCGCGCGTACTTCCGCGGGCAGTTGCGACCCGGTCGCGCTGCTGGTGCGATACGCGCGTTCGAGCACCTGCCAGAAGTAGCGGTAGCTGGCGCGGTCGTGCAGGCGCTCTTCGCCCAGCGAGCGGTGGCGGATGGGCGCCCATTGCGCGCGCTCGGCGGCGTCGATGATCTCGATGGCCATGTCCACTTCGGCCACCGTGGGCGCGAAGGCGGCGACGATGATGCGCACCTGCGCCGGGTGGATGCTCCACATGCGCGTGTAGCCGAGCTGGCGCGCGGCGCGCTGCGCCGCCTGCGCCAGCGCCTCGAAGTTGCGGAACTCGGTGACGACGCAGTGCGAAGGCACCTTGCCGTGTGCGTGGCACGCGGCGGCGATCTCGAGCTTGGCGCGGAGCACGAGCGGGTGCTCGAACTGCCCGGTGACGCCCATCGCCGACTGCGGAATGGCGCCGCGGTGCGCCGAGACGAAGTCCATCAGCCCGAAGCTCAGCGACTCGATGCGCGGGTGCGCCGCCATCGCCTGCACGTCGACCAGCGCGCCGTGCGTCTCCACCAGCGCGTGCAGCGGCACCATCGCGCCGCCGGCGTCGACGACGAGTTTGGCCGCGCGCTGCAGGTCGGTGAGGCCGCGCGGCTTGGGCAGCATCAGGTAGGCCGGCGGCTGGCTCGCCTTCAGCACCGTCGCCGCCACCTCGGTGAAGCAGGGGTGGTCCACCGGCAGCAGCCGCACGCCGACGCGGCCGAAGCGATTGGCCGGTGAGCCGAGCACATCGGCGATGAGCTGCGCGTGCTCGACCTCGCCGCCCACCGGAGCGCCGTCCTCGTTGTCCAGCGTCACGTCGAACACCGGGCCGAGCTCGCCTTGCAGCTCCAGGCTCTTGCGCATGCGCGACTCGATGCCGCAGTAGTGGTCGCACACCGGCAGCGAGGCGACGGCGCGCTCGTCGGGGTCGAACAGCGCGATACGCGGGTGGGCGACGGGAGTGGCTTCGCTCATGGCGCGCCGCATGATAGGCGCGCTGCCGCGGCGGTTCTCTCCCCAGGCTGGGTTTTCCCGCCTGTTGCGCCGGCGGCAACGCTGGCAGTCTGCGCCGCCTCCGTAAGGTATGACGATTAGGAGACTCGCGCGATGTCCACGTCCTCTGTGCCCTCCATGCCTTCTCGTGCGCCGCAGCGCCGCCGCTCCGCTCTTGCCGCGCTGCTGGGCGCCGGCCTTGCCGCCTTCGGCGTATTCGGTGCTCCGGCCGCGCTGGCTCAGGCCTGGGCCCCCGACCGTCCGCTGACGCTGGTGGTGCCCTGGGGCGCCGGCGGCGGCACCGATGCGGTGGCGCGGATGATCGCCAACCTGATGGAGAAGGACCTCGGCCAGCCGGTGAACGTGGTGAACCGCACCGGCGGCTCGGGCGTGGTGGGCCACGCGGCGATCGCCGGTGCGCCGCCCGACGGCTACACGATCGGGATGATCACGGTGGAGATCACCATGATGCATCACCAGAAGCTCACCGAGCTCTCGGGGGCGAGCTACACGCCGATCGCGCTGGTGAACCTCGATCCGGCCGGCTTCCAGGTGCGCGCCGACGCTTCGTACAAGACGATGGCCGACGTGCTGGCCGCGGTGAAGGCGAACCCGGGCAAGTTCAAGGCCTCGGGCACCGGCCAGGGCGGCATCTGGCACCTGGCGCTCGCCGGTTGGCTGCGCGACGCTAAGGTCGACCCCGCGGCCGTGCCCTGGGTGCCGAGCAACGGCGCCGCACCCGGGCTGCAGGACCTGGTGGCCGGCGGCG
>CAYMQY010000354.1:0-3134 GCA_964392655.1 uncultured Saprospiraceae bacterium | reverse complement strand
GAACATCGATGTCGACGGGCGCCTCTTCTCGAGTCCACCCTGCTGCAACACCTCGCCCAGCTCCACCTGTCCGTCAGGCGGCACCCGCGATGTCTCTGTGCGCCTCTACTCGAGTCCACCCTGCTGCAACAACTCGCCGAACTGCGTGCCCGCAAATTAGCCGCCGCCGCCGAGCACGAACGCATGCAGGCCCTCGAAAAAGACAACCTCAACGCCATCCTCGAACTGGAAGCCAAAACCGCCCGACTGAACGAAAACGAGGCGCTGTTCAAAAGTCAGCAAAAAGAAATCGAACTGCTCAACCAGACCAATGCCCTGCGGGAAGCCGAGGCGAGCCGCCAGCGCGCCGTACGCACCGGACTGCTGGCGGGACTGCTGGCGTTTGCCGCCATTTCCTTCCTGCTTTTCCGGCTCTTTTTGCAAAAAAACCGCAGCAACCGCGAAATACGCCGCCAAAACGCCGAGATCGAACGCCAGCGCAGCGAAATCGAACGCCAAAACACGCACCTCGCCGAAGCCAGCCATTTCAAAAGCATCTTCTTGTCCAACATGAGCCACGAAATCCGCACGCCGCTGAACACCGTCATCGGCATGTCGGGATTGCTCAGCAAAACCAGACTGGATCCCAAGCAACGCGAGTACATCGAATCCATCGAATTTGCCTCCGAAAATCTGTTGACTTTGGTGAGCGACATTCTCGATTTTTCCAAGGTGGAAGCCGGCAAAATCGAGTTTCACCCTGCGCCGTTCCGCTTGCGGGAGTTACTGGAAAAACAGATCAGCATGTTCCGGGTGAATGCAAGCCAGAAAAAAATTGACCTCGAATTGCACTGCGCACCGGAAGTGCCCGAGGTGGTGGTGGCCGACGCCGCCCGGCTCAACCAGATTCTGCTGAACTTGCTGGGCAACGCCGTCAAATTCACCGACACCGGGCGCATCCGGTTGTACTGCTATGTGGCCGAATGGCGCTCGGCGACCGATTTTTCCCTGCGCTTCGAGGTACACGACACCGGTATCGGCATTGACGCCACCGAACTGCCCAACCTGTTCAACGCCTTCGTGCAGGCGGGCGAGCACACGCACCTGCGCTACGGCGGCACCGGGCTTGGTCTGGCTATTTCCAAACAGTTGGTCGAACTGCAGGGCGGGCACATTTCGGTGCAAAGCACCCCCGGCCAGGGTTCGGTGTTTGCGTTCACGCTTCCCGTCGCTGCGGGCGAAATGCCGAAAGCGGAACCGCATCTGAACGGCACAAGTACAGTCGATACCAAACTGCCTTCGCGCAAAATCCTGCTTGCCGAAGACAACCATTTCAACCAGATGCTGGCAAAAGAACTGCTGCTCAGCATCATGGAAGCTCCCGAGGTGGAGGTGGTCGAAAACGGCGCTCTGGCGCTGCAACGTGCCTCCGAAAATACCTACGACCTCGTGCTCATGGACATCAAAATGCCGGTCATGGACGGCCTCAGCGCCACCCGGGCCATACGCGAGGCCGGCATCGCTATCCCGATCATCGCCCTCACCGCCAACGCCACTACCGGCGAAGAAGAACGCTGCCGCGCCGCAGGCATGGAGGATTACCTGAGCAAGCCGATCAATCCGGTGTTGTTGCGGGAAAAGATTGCGCGGTGGGGATGAATCACACCCCCTCCGGCGCCAGTTTCACCTCCAGCCCGTCCAGTTCCTCCCGCAGTTTGATCTGACAGCCCAGCCTGCTGTTTTCCTGCACAAAAAAAGCGGAATCAAGCATCGCCAGTTCGTCGTCCGACGGCTCGGACAGACCGTGCTCGCTGAGCACATACACGTGGCAGGAGGCGCACAGGGCCATACCACCGCAAGTGCCCAGCACCGGCAGTTCGTAACTTTTGCACAGTTCCATCAGGTTCAGCCCCATGTCGGTCGGGGCATCCAGGCGGTGGGGCACATCGTCGCGGTCAATGACGGTTATGGAAATGGTATCGGACATGGTGGTGTAGCGAAATCAGGACGTGGCGGAGGCGGGCATACCTTCGATGCCCGTGACGGTGGTGTACTTAAACGACAGTTTTTTGCCTGGGTTCACTACGTTGAACGCCGATTGGCAGGCGAGGGTTGCCTCGTGGAATCCGCAGAGGATCAGTTTCAGTTTTCCGGGGTAGGTGTTGATGTCGCCGATGGCGTAAATGCCCGGGACGTTGGTGCTGTAATCCAGTGTATTGACCTCCACGGCGCCTTTGTCAATACTCAGTCCCCAGTCGCCGATGGGGCCGAGTTTGGGCGTAAGTCCGAACAGCGGCAGGAAGTAATCGGTCGGAATCTGGAACGAGCCTTCGGTGTCGTGCTGAATCTCGACACTTTCGAGTTGATCGGCGCCCTGCAGGCCGACGACCTGCGCGTTGGTGACCAGTTTGATCTTGCCCTTGTCGGCCAGATGCTGCATTTTTTCCACGGAGTCCAGCGCGCCACGGAACTCGGTGCGACGGTGTACGAGGGTGAGTTCGCGCACCTCGTTGGCTAAGTAAATGGCCCAGTCGAGTGCCGAGTCGCCGCCACCGGCAATGACGATACGTTTGCCCCGAAACTCCTCGGGGTTGCGCACAAAATACTCCACGCCTTTGCCTTCGTACTGCTCGATCGTACTGATGGGCGGTTTTCGCGGCTCGAAGGAACCGAGTCCGCCGGCGATAAAAATAGCCGGCGCAAGGTGAACATGGCCGCCGTCGGTGGTTACGCGCCAGCGCCCGTCGGCGTTGCGCTCGAGGGTTTCGGCGCGCTCGCCGAGGGTGAAACCCGGGCTGAAGGGTTCGATCTGTTTCAACAGGTTTTTTACGAGGTCGCCGGCCAGCACACTGGGGTAACCGGGGATGTCGTAGATCGGTTTTTTCGGATAAATCTCCGTCAGTTGCCCGCCGGGCTGGGGCAGCACGTCAATGAGGTGGCAGCGCATTTTGAGCAAGCCCGCCTCAAACACGGCAAAAAGCCCCACCGGCCCGGCGCCGATGATGAGAATATCTGTTTCGATGAATTTTTGATCCATGCGTGGTCTTTGTTAATGCAGTCCTGCGTAGAGTGAAGTGTTAAAGAGGATAACTTAGTTTGAGAGGTCACCAAGGTTATTTTTTGATTAGTTTGGATAAAGTGAGAGCTTAATAGGC
>CAYMQY010000353.1:0-3135 GCA_964392655.1 uncultured Saprospiraceae bacterium | reverse complement strand
GGGTCCTTACCGGACAGATGGGTAACGGATTATTCCGGAGACATGGGTAACACCTTAGCATCGAAGGGGTTCTCGGCGCATTCGAAGCGATTGCTTTCGTGGTCGAAGAAGCCGAGGTCGTAGTGCATGAAGCTGACGAGCCAGATGTTCTCGTCGACCTGTTTAACGCCGACATTCTGACCGGCGAAGACGGTGCTGAGATTGATCTTGCGCCGCCCCATGCAGATGCGGCCGCACAGGGTTACGGCGACGGTGCGATCGTGAAAGGGATACTCGAGGGCCGTGAGGCCGACGTACGGGCGTTCTGAGCGACTGTACAGTTCGGCCGGGTACTGCATGGCCAGCGCCTGATGTGGCCGTTCGTGGTTGAAGCACTCACGGAAGCGATCGAACCGGTCCTGCTGTTGCAGGAAGTTGCGCGCGGCCGGCAGCGTGGTGTCCTGCTTGAGCGTCAGGTGCATGCGTTCATGGCGGCCGTTTTGCTGCGGATGGCCGGGTTTGATGCGCTCGAGGCCGATGCCCAGCCGCAGCCACCACACCGAGAGTTTGGAGAGGCCGAAGATGGCGTGGGCGCTGGCGAAGGGGCTGCCGTTGTCGGTGCGGATTGCCTTGGGTAACCCGAAGTCCTTGAACGCACGCTCAAAGACGGCGAAGGCGAACGGGGCCCGGGTGCTGGCGAGCGCCTCGCAAGACAGCAGAAAGCGGCTCGCCGAATCGGTGATGGTGAGCGGGTAGCAGTAACGTTTATCGGCGAGCATGAACTCGCCCTTGTAATCGGCGCACCACAGGTCATTCGGTGCGCTCGGCGTCGACAGCTGCGTGCCCTGGGCCCGATAGCGCCGTTCGCGCCCCTTGCGCACCAGGCCGTGACGATCGAGCACGGCGTGCACCGTGCTGATGGCTGGGCGGCGCAGGTCCGGGAAGCGCCGATGCAGTTTGGCGCGGATCTTGGGCGCCCCCCAGCTGGGGTGCTCGCGCTTCAGTTGCACGATCAGCGTCTCGATCTGAAACGGCAGCCGATTGGCTTGCCGGTAGGGCCGCCGGGAGCGATCCGTCAGTCCCTCCAGGCCGCAGTCCTTGTATCGGGTGAAGATCTTGTAGCCGGTTTTGCGAGAGATATCGAACTCGCGGCACAGTTGCGCCATCTTCTCGCCGTCCAGGAGCCGGGCCACAAACCGCAGTCGTTCGTCCATCTTGGAACACTCCTGCCAGGGCATCTGCGTCTCCCGCAAATGCCAGAAGTGTTACCCATGTGTCCGGAATGATCTGTAACCTGTGAGCCCGAAAGCTCAGAATCTTGCGCGGTCCCAATCAAGACAATCTTGCGGTCGTGTCGAGCACTTTGCTGTGACCGACCGGACGCGGTCTGCGCCGTCACTATAATGACGTCTTCCCTTCTGGACGGCCGTTGATGGAACTGCGCCAGCTCCGTTATTTCATGGCGATTGTCGAGCATGGGAGTTTCTCGCGCGCGGCGGCCGAACTCGGGCGCACGCAGCAGGCGCTCAGCAAGGCGATGCAGGCGCTCGAGGACGAACTCGGCGTGCGCCTGCTCGATCGCGATTCACAGCGCGCCTCGCCGACCGCGTTCGGCGAGCTCGTGCTCGAGCACGGCAGGGCCATCGAGGGCGAAACTCGATCCCTGCGCACGAGGCTCACGCAGTTGCTCGAGGAGGATGCGGGCGCGGTCCGGCTCGGCACCTGACCCACGCCGGCCGGCGGGCGCTTGGCCAGGGCGGAGCTCGCGCTGCAGAAGGCGCGTCCGCGCATCCGCATCGACGTGCATGCGGGCGTGCACGCGGAGCTCGGTGCGCAACTGCAGCAGGGTCGCATCGATCTCGCGGTGTGCATCGAAACCGACAGCCTGGATCCCGGCAACCTGGCCCGCGAGACGCTCGTGGACGAGGAATATCTGGTCGTCTGCGGGGCCGGGCATCCTCTCGCGGACAGGTACGACGTCTCGGCGGGCGATCTGGCGCAATCGCAGTGGATCATCGGACGCCGGCTCGGCGAGGTGGAAGCCGCCTGGGCTGCGCTTTTCGACGAAGCGGGACTGGCGCGCCCGCAAGCGGCGATCGAGACCAGCTCGCTGGAGTTCGCGCTCGGCCTGCTGCGCGCCGGGCGCCATCTCGGCGTGTTGCCAAACGGTCTCGTGGAAGACGACCTGCGCATCGGGCGGCTGCGCCGCCTGGCCGTGACGCAGGCCGCGTGGCGCCGCCCCGTCGTGCTCATGTACCGGCGCGGCAATCTGCAGGCCCCGGCGATGCTGGCCGTCATCAGCGCCCTGTATGCGGCGGCGCGCGAGACGGACGGGTGAATCGCGCCTGCGCTAGGGTTCAGGCGCGATCGTGGCGCAATAGCAGCAAGAGCGTCCGCGGGCGCAGCGCGCGCAACAGGAGCCGCCGCAGTTCCGAGGGCTGCAGCGTGACTTCGCAGGGGAGGATTCCGGCCACGCCGGACAGCTTCAGCTGGTCCTGGTCGACGGCGGCCTCATCGATGCGTACGTCAAGCTTCATGGCGGGTGTCACGACACGCATTTGACGCCCTGCCGCTCAGATCGCTCGCCGCGGCTCGCGGCTCCAGTCCGGCAGCCTGGCGGCGTTGCGGCCCGCGGCGCGGCCCGAGATCATCGCTTCCGTCAGGTAGGAGCCGTTCTGGTAGAGATTCGAGAACATCGAGCCGAGCTCGCCTGCCTCGTAGAGCCGCGGGATCGGGCGGAGCGCGTGATCGAGCACTTCGGACTCGATGTTGCGGCGGGCGCCGCCCCCGGTGCACACGATCGCCGGCACGATCTCGATGGCGTGGAACGGCGGCGCGGCGATCGGCTGCAGCGTGGCCGGTGCACGACCGAATTCGTCGTCCACCTTCCTGGCGCAGGCGTCGTTGTAGCGCTTCACCGTGGCCGCGAGTGCCGCCGGGTCGCGCCCGATCCTGCGCGCGAGTTCCTCGATGGTATCGGCGCGGGCAATCCAGCCGCTCGCGATCTCGGCCGTGTTGTCGTCGCTCCAGTCGTACTTCTCGACCACCGTGTTCCAGGTCATCACCTTTGTCACGAGACAATTGTGCCGGCGGGTGGTCTCATCGAAGACCATGTGCATCGGCATGACGCGGTGGTGCGGGGTGTCGATCCACTGG
>CAYMQY010000352.1:0-3160 GCA_964392655.1 uncultured Saprospiraceae bacterium | reverse complement strand
GGCCGGTGTTTTTCAAAAAAAGCGAATACCGCGCGACGGTCAGTCACGTCCAGTTGGTCCGACCCGGCGAATAAAAACCTCCAGTTCGGAAAAGCGTGCTTCAGGTTTTGGAAGCAGCGGCCCAGTTGGCCGCCGGCGCCGGTGACGAGCAGGGTAGGTGTTTTTTGCACGTAGGTAGCGTTTTAGCGACGCAAAAGTAGTCGAATAAATCTTTCAGGCTTGTGGCTTCAAAACAAGACATTTGTACCGCTAAAGCGCGCACGGGCTTGCCACGCCGCTACCCGGGCAAAAAAATATCTGCCTTGAAACACGCACTCCGCATCGCCGCACTGTTGCCCCTCTTTTTGTCTTGCAATAAAACGCCCGAGCGCGTTCAACCAGCCGTCGGGCAAATCACCGAGTCCGTTTATGCATCAGGCATTATCAAAAGCCAAAACCAGTACCAGGTGTACTCCACGGTGGGGGGCCTGGTTCAGAAAATTTGGGTTCGGGAAGGCGATTTAGTCAAACAAGGCGACCCCTTGTTTACCATTCAAAGCGAGACAGCCAGACTGGGTGCGGAAAATGCTCAATTATCTGCCGATTTTGCCGAAATGAATACCCGTGGCGAGCGCCTGAGCGAGCTCCGCAGCGCCATTGAAACCGCGCGGAGCAAAATGCTGTACGACTCCATGCTATTCGTCCGCCAACGCGGGCTTTGGTCGCAACAGATCGGATCGAAAGTAGACCTGGAACAACGCGAACTCACCTACATTACCTCTACCGCCAACTACGAGGCCGCCCTGCTTCGGTACAAAGACCTGCAAAAACAACTTGAGTTTGCTGCGGCACAAGCTCAAAAACAACTCTCCATCAGCCGGAACAATGCAGGGGATTACATCATTCGAAGCCGTACCGACGGGCGGGTGTACAGCATTGCCCGGGAATTGGGCGAGATCGTGAATAGCCAGTCACCTGTGGCCGTCATCGGTGATGCAAGCCGGTTCGTCGTGGAACTTCAGGTAGACGAAAGCGATATCACACGTATCCGGGCGGGACAGCGCACCTTACTGGCCATGGACAGCTACAAGGGGCAGGTACTGGAAGCCATCATTACTAAAATTGATCCCCTGATGAACGAACGTACCCGCACCTTCACCGTAGAAGCCGCTTTTACCCAACACCTACCTACACTTTATCCCAACCTCAGTGCAGAGGCCAATATTATCATACAGACCAAAGAAAACGCGCTAACCATCCCGCGAACCTGCCTGCTCGACGATTCCACGGTGGTACTGACCGACGGAGACAAACGCAAGGTCGTGACCGGACTTAAAGACTATGAAAAAGTGGAAATCGTTCAGGGCCTCGACGCTTCCGAAACCATAATAAAACCCGCAAAATGAACCTCAAACTCCTTGCAGACATCGCAAAATCGCTGCTGATGGCGCGTTGGCGGCAATCGTTGGTAGCGGCCATCGGAGTCACGTTCAGCATAACCATGTTCATCTCCCTGCTGGGATTTATGGATGGGCTGAACGACCTGCTCGACGGGCTGATGCTCAACCGAACGCCGCACGTCAGGCTGTTCCAGGAGATCAAACCCAATCCCGACCAGCCGATCAACCTCTCAGCCGATTTCCGCCAGGGCCACAACTTTATCCGATCCGTCAAATCAAGCGGCGGGCGTATGGACATTCACAACAGCGCGGCCATCATCGAGGCCCTGAAAGCAGACCCGAGGGTATTGGGGGTTTCGCCCAAAATCAACGCCCCTGTACTCTACAATTCGGGCACAATTGACATTACCGGAGTGGTCAGCGGTATTGACGTGCCGGCAGAGAGCGAACTGTATCATTTTGCCGATTATGTGCGAGCGGGCGATCCGCTCGACTTGAAAAACGTCGGCAACAGCATCATTTTAGGCAAAGGCGTGGCCCAAAAACTATTGGCTGAAATTGGCGACGTGGTGCAGGTGACCACTTCCAAAGGCGACCTCTTACCCCTGAAAGTGGTTGGGTTTTTCCAGTCGGGCATCGCCGATCTGGACAAGGTGCAGAGTTACGCCTCCCTCACCACCACCCAAAAACTGCTCGGCAAGCCCAACAACTACCTCACCGACATCCAGATCAAACTCCACGACCTCAACCAGGCGCCGGCTTTGGCCAGAGAATACGCCCGGCTGTTCCAGACCGATGCGGAGGACATCCAGACCGCCAATGCGCAATTTGAGACAGGCAGTTTTGTCCGCACCCTCATTTCCTATCTGGTGGGCATCGTGCTCCTGATCGTGGCAGGTTTCGGTATCTACAACATCCTGAACATGATGATTTACGAAAAAATGGACACCATAGCCATCCTCAAGGCCACGGGGTTTTCGGGTCGCGACGTGCGCCGGATATTTCTTGGAATGGCCCTGAGCATCGGCCTGGTGGGTGGCTTAATGGGCCTGTTATCCGGGTTCCTGCTGTCCTTGCTTATTGACCAAATCCCGTTCCACACACCATCCTTGCCGACGGTCACGACCTACCCGGTCAATTACAATCCCGGGTTTTACATCATCGGCATTGCATTCTCCGTGGTTACCACCTTTCTGGCCGGATTTTTCCCCGCACGAAGGGCAAGCCAAATTGACCCCGTCGTCATTATCCGAGGCAAATAACATGGCAAACACCGTTCTTCAATCAAAAGGTATCGGCAAATACTTCAAAGACCCGGTGCGGGTGAAAGTCCTGGACGACATCAGTTTTTCGGTTCATGCAGGCGAGTTTGTGGCGGTCACCGGAAAATCCGGCTGCGGCAAATCCACACTGCTGTACATCCTGTCCACCATGGACACCGATTACGAGGGCGAACTTTGGATAGACGGCGAGGCCATGCGCGGTAAAAGTGAGCAGCACCTTGCCCGTATCCGCAACAAGAAGATCGGCTTCGTTTTTCAGTTTCACTACCTGCTGAACGAGTTCACCGTATTGAAAAACGTCATGCTGCCCGGGTTGAAACTCCAGGAAATCCCGGCAGAAGCAGTCGAACACCGCGCCATGGATCTCCTCAAAACACTGGGCATTGACGGCTTGGCCCTGAAAATGGCCAACCAACTCTCCGGAGGCGAAAAACAGCGGGTCGCCATTGCGCGGGCGCTGATCAACAATCCCATCATCATCATGGGCGACGAGCCAAC
>CAYMQY010000351.1:0-3160 GCA_964392655.1 uncultured Saprospiraceae bacterium | reverse complement strand
AGTGCGCGTTGGGCTTCAGACGTGTACATACTTGAGCGGGTTTAACGGGTTGAGCTTGCTCAACGTAGTCGGTGCTTGGCTATAAAAAGGATGATTTTAAAATAAGCTAATCAGTACACAGGAAAGGTAAACAAAAGTCACACATTTTTGAGAGTTTTCATAACCCGCTCAACCCGCTCAACCCGTTAAACCCGCTCAACCCGCTCAACCCGTTTTATCGCATTTTCTTCAGGGCCAGTTCGGCTACCTTTTTTGCAAGGGTAAGATTGTCATGCGGTTTCTCCGTGAAGTCAAGTGTAATTTTTACCAGCAGGTGGCCTTTTTTGATCACTAAGGACGTGGTGGATGTGCTCCAGAGGGCATCTTCGCCGAGGCCGGTCACGTCCTCTTCATAGGTGCTGCGTTGTTCGTTGCGCAGTAGGTCGAACTGTTGGCGGGCGACAAACTCGCGGCGGTAGTCCAGCACTTGTGTGACAAGGGTGTTTTTAAATTCCCGGTAGGCGGCGCCCGGTTTTTCGTTGGCGCTTTCGATTTCCTTCCAGTCGGGTTTCATCCAGTAGCGCAGGCAGAAACCGCGGTCGGGAAGCGTTTTGGCGTTGAAGGCGTATTTTTTGGCGTCAATGCCAAACAGGCGGATCACTTCTGCATCGGTAACCAATTCGCAGCCGGTATTTTTCCAGGGATTGGCTACTGGCGAAGGCGCACCGGTTGCGGGGTCTATGGTCATCGGAGCGGGCGGCTCGGCGTGTTGTTCGGGTTCGTTCGGGCCACAGGCAAAACCGAGCAGGGCGGACAAAAGCGCCCCGACAGCCAAACGCGCTGTAGCGACCGATCCTGGGTAGGGCATGTTTAAGGGCTGTGGAGATTAAAAATTTTGAAAATGGAGGGCAAAGATAGTGCCCTCAAAGCTGAAAAGCATTCCTGAAATAAATGCTCTGACGATATTGGGTTGTGTCATTGTCGGAAACAATCACTGTGTCAGAAAAAAAGGTTCATGTGTTGCAGTACACTATTTTGTTCTGACATTTGACCCGCCCGAAAAATACCACAGCCGGAAAAATTCGCACATTTGCGCCGGGCGGCTGTCAGCCGTTGGCTATTGGCTGTTGGCTAGCGACATTGCGCTCGGAAGCCAATAGCCAACGGCTAACAGCCAAAAGCCAACAAAACACTAACCAATCTTCATCGTAAAAGCACATCTATGTCAGCAGAGAAACACGAACTATTCGGGCATCCGCGGGGGCTTTCCCTGCTCTTTTTCACAGAAATGTGGGAGCGCTTCAGCTACTACGGCATGCGGGCCATTTTCGCACTTTACATGATCAACGGCCTGGCGTTTTCACGGGCCAAAGCCTCGGAAATCTACGGGAGTTACACCGGTCTGGTGTACCTCACCCCGCTTATCGGCGGCTACGTAGCCGACCGGTACTGGGGCAACCGGAAGTCCATCGTAGCCGGCGGCGCACTCATGGCCATTGGGCAGTTTCTTATGTTCGGGAGCGCCAGCATGTACCAAAACATAGGCATGGCTACTGCGCTCCTGTGGGCGGGCCTGGTCTTTCTCATCATCGGCAACGGCTTTTTCAAACCCAACATCTCCTCCATGATCGGGCAGATGTACACCGAAAAAGACAAACGTCGCGATGCCGCCTACACCATATTCTACATGGGTATCAACCTCGGCGCGTTCATCGCGCCGTTGGTGTGCGGGTTCCTCGGCGAGCGCTATGCACCCGACGGCACTGCTCTGCCGGAATACTTCAAGTGGGGCTTCCTGGCTGCCGGCATCGGTATGGTCATCGGCACCCTGCTGTTTCATTTTGAAAAAAACCGCTACGTGGTGGATCCCGAAGGCAACCCCATCGGTGCTATTCCCAACAAAGCCGTGCAAACAGAAGGCAGCAGTTCGGACAATGCCGGACTCGACACCAAACAACTGATGCTTGGCGTGGGCCTGGCAGCCGCGCTGGTTTTTTCTTTCTGGAAATTTTTGGCGTTCGATACCGTAGCAGCCATCATCTATGGCACCACCATCGGCATGATGGTGATGATCATCACGGACAAATCACTGACCAAAATCGAACGCGACCGGATCATCGTCATTTACGTTTCCGCCTTTTTCGTGGTGTTCTTCTGGGCGGCGTTCGAGCAGGCCGGGGCCTCGCTCACATTTTTTGCTGAAGAGCAAACCAACCGGAATCTGGGACTAAACCTTCCGATGTGGCTCGTCCATGTGGTATCGGTGGCGCTACTTGGGGCTTTGTACTGGGCGTTCAACATTATCCGCACCAACTTCACCCGGGGACTTGACGGCCTATCCGGCCTGCTGTACGCGTTCATTCTCCTGCCGGCAGGGTACCTGATTTACCAAAACATCGCGTTTTTGGCCAACGGCCAGGCGTCCGTTTCCATGGACACCATTCCGGCCAGTTACTTCCAGTCCATCAACGCCGTTTCCATCGTAATTCTGGCTCCCATCACAGCTGCCATCTGGGTGGCGTTGGCCAAACGCAAATCGGAACCAAACTCGCTGATTAAGCAATCACTCGGCCTCATTATTCTGGCCATTGGTTACGCCGTCATCGCAATGGGGGTAAACGGCCTCGGCCTCGGCTCCAAAGTGAGCATGCTCTGGTTGGTGGGGTTGTACGTGATCCATACAATCGGTGAATTGTGCCTGTCGCCTATCGGCTTGTCGTTAGTGTCCAAATTGTCGCCCATGCGGTTTGTGTCGCTGCTGTTCGGTGTGTGGTTTCTGGCCAATGCGGTAGCCAACAAAGCCGCCGGTCAGTTGAGCGGACTGTACCCGCCCGCCGGGCGCGAATACAAAATGGCCATGGACAACGGCATTGACGAAAATACCTACCGCGGCATTCTGGAAGGCCAGG
This sequence comes from uncultured Saprospiraceae bacterium, assembly GCA_964392655.1. Taxonomy (GTDB): domain Bacteria; phylum Bacteroidota; class Bacteroidia; order Chitinophagales; family Saprospiraceae; genus M3007. The sequence goes on along the minus strand of CAYMQY010000351.1, from coordinate 272 downwards.
TTCAGCCCACTGCCGAACAGGTGGCCGTAGCCGAACGCATTGCCCTGCCACTCGAGTACCCGAACTTCTTCGGCCCGGTGAAAGACCTGTACCAGTTCTTCCTGATCTTCGTGGTCATGGCCGGCGTGGCAGGCCTGATTCTGTTCCTGTTGTCGTTCCCCTTGCGGCGAATGATGCACGGAGCGGATTAGGGGTAAGTCCGGCAAAAATTAACAGCAACATGAGTCATCCCGAATTTTGGAGGAATCCAGGATTCGGGATTTTTATAAAAA
>CAYMQY010000350.1:0-3182 GCA_964392655.1 uncultured Saprospiraceae bacterium | reverse complement strand
ATCTGGCGCAGGAAAAACTCGGGTTCCTGCTTTGTTATTCGGGAATCCGGGATGAGGCATTTGCTCTGGCCCAAAAAATGATTGCGGAGAAGCCGGAACTGTTCAATGCGTACACCATTATGGTTTTTCTGCACTTTTTTCTGGATGGCGACTACCCGGCGACGGAGGCTTACGCCCAAAAAAGTGCGGAGCGGAACCCTTCGCCAAACAATTGGGCACTTAATTTTCAGGCAGGAAGCCAGATTTATTTGTATCCGTTTCCGGAGGCGATAGCGCGGATCAAGCGCCTTATGGAAGGCAGTACAGGAGTAGAGCGCGGGTACCGGGGCGCGTTTCTGATCGAAGCGCTTGCCTTGGCAAAACGTTACGACGAAGCCGACTCCCTTGCAGGCCAACTGCTTGCGGAAAACCTGCCTTCCTACGCCCAGACATACATCCTCCAGAAACACGGCAAAATGCGCGTACGCCAAAACCGCCTGGCAGAAGCCGATGCGTGTTTCCGGAAGTCACTGGCTGCCGACCCCACCCCCGACCCGATGTTCATCTCCGACTACGCCTGGCTTGGCGAAGTTGCCCGGCTGCAACACCGGCCTGCCCAAGCCGAAGATTTTTTCCGACTGGCTTTGGCGTACAGCAGCGGCTTCGGTGAAGACCGCATGTACAAAGACGAAGCCCACTACCTGTATGGCCACTTCCTGCTGCGCCAAAACCGCCTGTCCGAGGCGCAGGAGCAGTTTCAAAAATCATTGGACATCCGCAAAAAAGGTTTTTGGGGCGAGTACGGGTTTGCGTTGCTGGCTGCCCGAGCGGGCAAACCGGGCGAGGCGATGGACTGGCTGGAACGCGCCCTTGATAACTTCTATCCCGATTCGGAATCCATACGTACCGAACCGCTCTTCGCCAAACTCCGCAAAACCAACCGCTTCCGCGAACTGATGGCGAAGCATTTTCCGGAAACTTCAAAATGATTACAAATCCTGCCATGAAATACGTCATTCTTGCAAGCCTGATGCTGCTTACACTTTCGCTTTCCGCCCAAACGCAGAAGGGCGCCCAACCAGTTTACCAGTCAACTAGTCAACCAGTCAACCAGCCAACCAATCCACCAGTCAACCAGACCCGCGCCGTTGTCGTCGGCATCTCCGACTATCAGCACAACGCCATCACCGACCTGAAGTACGCCCACCGCGACGCCGAAGCCTTTGCCGCATGGTTGCGCAGCCCGGCCGGAGGCAGTGTACCGGGAAACAACATCACCGTGCTGACCAACGAACAAGCCACCGCCGGGCAACTCGTCGCAGCCCTCGACGGACTGGTGGAAACCTCCTCCGAGGGCGAAACGATCGTGATCTATTTTTCCGGTCACGGCGATATCGAAAAGATCACCATCCGCCAAAACGGCTACCTGCTCTGCCACGACGCACCCGCGACGGGCTACCCTGCCGGCGGCGCGCTTTCGCTCGGCTACTTGCAGGATATCGTCTCGACGCTCTCCGAAAAACGGCGCCGCGTCGTGCTCGTCACCGATGCCTGCCATGCCGGCAAACTGGCCGGTTCGGCCTACAACGGAACGCAAACGACCAATGCCGCCCTTGCCAAACAATTCGCCGGCGAGGTCAAAATCATGTCCTGTCAGGCTACCGAACTCGCCCTCGAAGGCGAGCAATGGGGCGGCGGGCGCGGCCTGTTCAGTTTCCACCTCGTAGACGGGCTGGCGGGCTTTGCAGACAAAAACGCCGACGGCGCAGTCTCGCTGCTCGAACTGGGCCGCTACCTCGAAGACCACGTCGCAGCCGAAGCTGCCCCACACCCGCAAACGCCCGTCGTGCTGGGCGACCGCAGTTTCCCGCTCGCCCGCGTGGATGCCGCCTTTTTCGCCGACCGGCAAAAAGCCAAATCGGGAGGCCGATCGCCCTTTTCCAAAACGGAGATGCGCGGTTTGTTTTCCGGCGCCGACTCCCTGACCTACCAAAATTTTCAGGCGGCCCTCGGGCGGCGCGATTTTCTTGAACCCGCCGACAACTGCGCCGAGTTTTTTTTCCAGAAACTCCTGCAGAGCCAGGCCGCCCGGCCCATGCAGGGCCTGATGCGCCGCAACTACGCCGCCGCCCTGCAGGACGAAATCCAGCAGGCCATCAACGCGCTGCTGGACAACGACCCCTACGAAAATAACAACTGGCGTTACAGCCCCGACAAGTACCACCAGTACCCCGCGCTGCTCGCCCGCGCCATCGAGCTGCTGGGCGAAGGGCACTACTTCGCCCCCGCGTTGCGAGCAAAAAAAGCCTATTTCGAAGGTTATTCCATCGCGCAAACTGCGGAAAGCAACCCTGCCCGCCGCGATTCGTTGCGGGAGGCCGCCAAACGAAAATACCTCGAAGCCATCGGTCACGATTCCGACGCGCCGTACCCGTATTTCGCCATCGGCTATTTGTATCTCGGTAATGCTCCCTACCGCACTGACTCCGTCGAACTGTGGTGCAGCCGCGCCCTCGAACGCGCCCCGGGCTGGGTCACGCCCGCACTGGAGGTATCCTATGAGTACAAAGCGGGGCAAGCCAATATGGATGCTGCTGAAAAATGGCTGATGCGGGCCGAGGCCGTACTGCCGAATTCGTACCTGATTCTGGAGCGGAAAGCATGGCTGCGGCAGGCGCAGGGCCGCCGCGACGAGGCCGTGGAACTTTGTGAAAAAATGATCGCCCAAAAGCCCGACTTGTTCAACGGCTATGGCACGCTCGGAAAAACCTGTTTATACATGGACGGCGATTATGTGGAAACGGAAATGCAGGCACGCAAAGCAATCGAACGAAACCCCGATTTGGCCAATTGGGCATACACCGACATCGGTGCGGCTATGATCGGGATGCGCCGGACACAAGAAGCCATCGCTTTTCTTGAAAATTGCCTCGAAACTTCGGAAAAATGGGCGCGAGGCGAACGCCTGGCATTGCTTGCCAGGGCTTTTGGAAAAATCGGCGCGCTCGAGCAAGCCGAACGCAGCGCCCGGCAGGTACTTGCTGAAAACCTTGTTTCGAGCGCCCAAACATGGGCCTTGTTCGAACTCGGTAAAATCCGTGTGCGCCAAAACAAACTCGCAGAAGGTGCCAAATTTTTCGAAAAATCGCTGGCTGCCGACCCGACTCCGGACCCCTTGTTCATCCTCGATTGGGCCTGGCTCG
>CAYMQY010000349.1:0-3195 GCA_964392655.1 uncultured Saprospiraceae bacterium | reverse complement strand
TCTGTGGAATCTGTGGTGAAATCGCGTCGCTGTAGGCATGGCTAAGTTTTTACCGTAAAAAAACATAGACAGCAAACCTTTGTCTTACCTGTTTTTATCATGTACTACGAATTCAACGAGCCTTCCGTTGGCGGGCAGTTTTTGATGACCCTGGCGGCGCCATCTTTCTCCCGGTATTTTTTCCGTGAACGTGAGCAAAAGTTTCTGGCGATTTTGTGGAATCGAGGGGGCGCTCAGGGTATAGTCGTTGACGAGATGGAATATGTTTTTCCCGAAAATGCCTTCTTAAGCCTCAACGTAAGCCAATCTTTTCGCTTCGAACGCCCGGCAGATGTGGTCGGTTGGCAGTTCAACCGCGAGTTTTATTGCATCATTGACCACGACCAGGAGGTCTCCTGCGCCGGGTTGCTGTTCTACGGCTGGCGTGGGGTCGAGCCGATTGCTCTCGGCGAAACCGATACGCGGCAGTTCGATCTGCTTGCACAGGTTTTTCGGGAAGAATTTGAAACGCAGGACAATATTCAGGGCGAAATGCTGCGCGTCTTGCTCAAACGCTTGATCATAAAACTCACCCGACTGGTCAGGAACCAGTCTCTGAACCCCGCCATTGGCGCGCCGGAACTGGACACCGTGCGGCAGTTCAATATACTGGTTGAAAAGAACTACAAAAAACTGCATCAAGTGCAGGACTATGCCCGGATGATGTTCAAGTCGCCCAAAACGTTGACCAACATTTTTGCACAAAACGGCCTGCAGAGTCCGCTACAGATCATCTCCGAACGAATTGCGCTGGAAGGGAAACGCCAATTGGCTTACACAGACAAACTAAACAACGAAATTGCTCATGACCTTGGCTTTGAAGAACCCGCGCATTTCAGCCGTTTTTTCAAAAAGATGACAGGCAGCAGCCCGTCGGATTTCAAAAAAACCTTGAAAATCCCTCCGGCCGGCGAGCGTTCCGCTATTCCGTTCGCTACGTCCTGAGCGCAGTTCCAGGGATATGCCAAAAGACAAGATTTCATGCCGGCCGTTCCGTTGGCCGAACATAACCCTGGGGAAAAATGTTTTTTTCGACCTTTCGCCGATAAAAACTCGAATTGCCGGGCAAAGCGCATGATCTTGCCGCCCGTTAAACGAAAAGACCCGTGTTATGATTCTTTCCATCCAGAATGTCGTCAAGCAATACGGCAAACACACTGCGGTGAATCACGTGAGTTTCGATGTGCCAAAAGGCTGCGTATTCGGCCTGCTCGGCCCGAACGGCGCCGGCAAAACCTCGCTGATCCGCATGATCACCACCATCACCGGCCCCGACGAGGGCGCCATCTACCTCGACGGCGAGCTGCTCAACGAACGCACACCCGAACAGATCGGCTACATGCCCGAAGAGCGCGGCCTGTACAAAAAAATGAAGGTCGGCGAACACCTGCTCTACCTCGCGCAACTCAAGGGTCTGTCGGAAAAATCCGCCAACGAAGAGATCAAGTACTGGTTCGACAAGTTCGAGATCAACGACTGGTGGAACAAAAAAGTGGAGGAACTCTCCAAGGGGATGCAGCAGAAAATCCAGTTCATCACCACGGTGGTGCACAAACCCAAACTGCTCATCCTTGACGAACCGTTCAGCGGCCTTGATCCGATCAACACCACACTCATCAAGGATGAAATCCGCCAACTGAACGAGGCCGGTACCAGCATCATTTTCAGCACGCACCGCATGGAGCAGGTAGAGGAAATGTGCGACCACATCGTGCTCATCAATCAGGGGAAAAATGTGCTGTACGGCGAGGTGAAGGCGATCAAAAACGAGTTCAAGGAAAACCTGTTCCGCATCGAAACGGGCGATACGCTTCCCGCCGACTTCGACAAGCACTTCCAGGTGGTCAGCCGCCCCGACGGCGCGGTGGTGATCAAACTGGAAGAAGCCGCCAGCCGGAACAACGAACTGCTGCGCTACCTCATCCAGCACAACATTCACATCACCCGCTACGAGGAAATCCTGCCCACTTTCAACGAAATCTTCATCCGCCGCGTCGAAGAGACTCAAAACTGATACCATGAGCAAGTTAAACCTGATCATAAAGCGCGAGTACCTGACGCGCGTCCGTAAAAAATCGTTCATCATCGGCACCTTGCTGGCCCCACTGGGCCTGCTGGTGTATTTCCTTGTTATCGTCGGCCTCACCAAATACGAAGGCGGCAGCGAGGTGAAAGTGGCTGTGCTCGACGAGGGCGGTATTGTCGGCATCATTCCCGACGACCGGGGGGTGCGCTACATTCCGGCACCGGACAAAACGCTCGAACAGCTCAAGTCCGAAGTGCTGGAGGGCACGTACAACGGTGTCCTGCAAGTGCCGACGCTCGGCTCGTTGAAGCAAAAGGAACTGACCGTTTTTTACTACTCCGACGACAAACTGGCTCCGGAAAAACGGCAATACATCGAGAAGCGCATTGCCGACAAGGTGCGGGATTTCAAAATAGACTCCCTGCGCCTCGACCGCTCCAGCATCGAAACCCTCGACACCGACGTGTCCATTGACCCCGAAAGCATCGCCAAGGAAGGCGAAGACGAAAGCAAGTACACTATCGGCGTGGGCCTGGCCATTGGGGGCATCATGGCGTTCATCATGTTTTTTATGGTGATGATGTACGGCCAGATGGTCATGCGCTCGGTGATGGAAGAAAAAACCAACCGGATCGTGGAGGTGATGATGTCGAGTGTGCGGCCTTTCCAACTCATGCTGGGTAAAATCATCGGCGCCGGTGCTGTGGGCCTCACGCAGGTTTTGGCCTGGATCGTGCTCAGCGGCGCCGTCATGTTCCTGATGCCGTTCCTCGTGGATGTGGATCCGCAGGCTATGCAACCGCCGCCGGGCGCCGGAGCGGCTATTGATCCCGAAATGGCCCAGGGCGAAGCGTTCCGACTGTTTCAGGAACTCGGCAAGCAGAACTGGCCCATGATCGTCGGCTCGTTCCTGATCTTTTTCCTCGGCGGGTATTTCATTTATTCGTCCATGTTCGCGGCCATCGGTTCGGCTATGGGCGACGACTACGGCGAGGGTCAGGCGCTGGTGCTGCCGGTGACCATCCCGATCATTCTGGCCTTTTACATTGTGGCCTTCGTGGGTATCCGAAATCCCGACAGCGGGCTGATGGTGTTCGCGTCCATGTTTCCGTTGTTCTCCCCCATCGTGA
>CAYMQY010000348.1:0-3231 GCA_964392655.1 uncultured Saprospiraceae bacterium | reverse complement strand
GATGCGCCGCTCGAAGGCGGGCATGGACTCCTGCTGCAGCAGGTCGGCCAGGGCGGCGGCGAGGGTGCTGAAACGGACGGAGTAGCCGCGCTCGAGAGCGGCGGCAGCGAGGAGCTTGGCGAGGAGCGTCTTGCCGACGCCTGATTGGCCGCGCAAAAGGACGTTGTCGCCCTGCTCGATGAAGTCGAGCAGGAAGAGGCGCTCGACGAGGGCGCGGTCGATCTTGCGGGGGTGGGCGAAGTCAAAGCGGTCGCGCGGCTTGAATGCGCCGAGCGCCGCGGCCTTCGTGCGGCGGGCGAGATTGGTGGCGTCGCGGGCACGGCGCTCGACGGCGACCAGCGCTTCGAGGGTCTCGGTGGGTCCCATGCGGCTCTTGGTCGCGTGGGCGAGGAGCGCGGCAATCGAGTCGCGCGTGGCGCGCAGGCCGAGCGCGCGGAGGGCCTCGACGAGGTCGGCGGGCGGCTCAGTCGGCATCGTAGTTCTCCAGATCGTGCGGGACGACGTCGCGGTCGACGACGTGCGCGGGCAGCTCGATGTCGACGGGCACCGGCCGATTGCGCGCGCGGCGCAGGCGGTCGCAGGCGAGCGCCAGGGCGCCCAGATCGCGCAGTCCGCGCGCGACGACCTCGGTGGTCGCCAGGGCGAAGATCTCGTCGCCGTACAGGTCGAGCAGGTGCACGGCGCGACGGATCGGGGCGCCGAGCTGGTGGCCGCGCTCGGCCCACCGCTCGACGAGGGTGCGGAAGTCGGGCGCGACGTGCTGCAGGCGATCGCGGCCCTTGAGATCCTGTGCGGCGCGGCGCTCCCGTACCAGCTGTGCGCGATGCGCCGGCACCTCGATGACGCGGCGGCGGCCGAAGGACCGAACGTGGCGCGCCACCTCCGTTTCGCCGTCGAGGATGCGCACCTGGTCAGCGCCGGCGACCAGCGTCAACGTGCGGTGCGCGAAGGAGGTGGGCAGCGAGTAGCGATTCGTATCGAAGCGGACGAAGGCCTGCGAATCGACGTTCACGGGGGCCACAAGATCCGTCGCCGGCATCGCCTCGGGCAGCGCGAGCAGGCGAGCTTTCTCGTCGACAAGGACATCGCCGACGGTGCGCGGCGCGAGCACGGGGTGCGAGCGCTTGTCGGCAATGTCGGCGAGGAATTCGGCGAGGGCGCGGTTGCCGTCGGCCACGCCGGTGATCACGCGGCCGGCGAGGAAGCGATCGCGGAGGTAGCGGACCGCGCGCTCGACACGTCCCTTGTGCTGGGGCCGCGCGACGGCGCACAGGCGCGGCTGCACCCGCAGCGCACCGCACAGCTCGAGCAGGCGCGGGTGGAAGCGAACTGCGTCGCCCCGGCGCTCGAGCACGACGATCTTCGGGTTGTCGAAGAGCCACTGGCGCGTCAGGCCACCGAAGGCGCGCGCCGCACCGACGAGCGAGCGGCACAGCGAGTGGACCGACAGGTCGATCACGAACTCGCCCCAGAGCGCCCGCGAGTAGCTCAGGACCAGGACGAAGAGCCACAGAGCGCGCACGGTGCCATCGACGGAGATTTTTCCGACGTAGGCCCAGTCGACCTGCGCCTGCTCGCCGACCAGCGGCTCGGTGCGCAGGTAGACCTCCTTGCGCGGTCGCGGGCGCACGGCGCGGACGTGCTCGCGCAGGTTGCGCACGCCGCCGCGAAAGCCGCGCTCGCGCACCATGTCGAACAGGCGCGTCGTGCGCAGGGTCGGGTAGGTCTGCAGGGTCGCGTCGATGAACTCGCGGTAGGGGTCGACGAGCCGCGCCCGCGGCTCGGTGCGCGGGCCCCGCGCCACGCCGACGCCGAGCACCCGCTCGACGACGTCGCGGTGCAGCCCGAGCTGCTGCGCGATCGTGCCCACCTTCCAGTGCTCGGCGTAGTGCAACCGCGCGATTTCGGCGCACACCTCGGGCGAGGGCCGGCTCATTTGACACCGCCCAGGTCGAGCTGCCGTACCTCAGCGACCGCGCACAGCCGCCTGCGCCGTCGCCGCGCCACCACCTCGACCTCGTAGTGCAGCGTCCTCGCGCCGAAGCCGAAGTCGTCGCAGAGGCCCAGGCCGGACAAACCATCCGGCTCGTCCGCATTGAGCACAATGCAGAGGGGCTGATCCAGCCACAGCGCCAGCGTCTCGCACAGCATCGGCGCCGCGCGCAGGTGGCTCGGGTGGACCGCCGGTGGCGGCAGGCTCGCGCGGAGGATCGTCTCCCCCTCCACGCGCAGCCGGAGCCGCGTCCCCGTCGGCGTGGGCGTGCAAATCAGGTGCGGTCGTCCCATCGGGCACACTCCCGCCCGCGCTCTCGACGGCGATGTCCATCACCGCGCGCGGAGCTTCGGGCAGGCACAACATGCCGGCCGGGGCAAGTTCCTGAGTACCCTGATCCCCCATTTTCTTCTTCTGCCGGCGCCTCGCCTCGCTGGCCGCGTGCAGACGCCGGCCCCGCCGCGTGCAGCGGTAGCGCCTCCCCGCGCACCGCCGCGAGGCCCGCTTCGCCAGCTGCCGGCACGGCTCCGGGCAGTACACGTTGCCCCGGTCGCAGCGACGACAGACGTGAAATACCGCGAGGCACAGACCACAGCGGACCTCGCGCAGGCTACCCTCGCAGATGTGCAGCGGCGACCACATGGTCGGCCGATCCCATCCCACCCTGACGCCGGAACAAGAAATGTCTCGACGCAAGAAGCAGCCCCACGGTCGCCGTCGCCGCAAGCCGGTCCTCACGGAGGCGCAGAAGGACGAGCAGGTGGTCCGCGAGGTCGCCGCCACCTACACCTGCTCGTCGCAGATGACCCACGACTTCGTCCACCAGCTCGACGAGAACATCGACGATCTCGCCCTCAATATCGACTACACCCGACTCGCCCTCACGATGTGGCGCGGCCGGCCTGGCCACGTCGAGAAGATCACCACCGTCCTCGCGGAGCTCCTCGCCGCCCGCGAACGCCACCGCGCGGAGGTCGCCGACTTCCGCAAGCGCCTCGCCGACCTCATGGCCGTCCCCCACGACGAGCACCTGCAGCCCCTCGAGGACTGGCTCCCGATCATCCGCCAGCACGTCATCCACGGCACTGTCGAGTAGAGGCAAGCCCGCAGCGGCCCGACCCCGCCGCTCGTCTCCCCTGACAGCTCGACTGTCAGATTTCTACGGATTCGGGATGCCGTTGACACTTGCCGCCCAGCACCGCCACCACACCTTCGAGCCGCGGGCCCAGGCCGGTGCT
>CAYMQY010000347.1:1163-3247 GCA_964392655.1 uncultured Saprospiraceae bacterium | reverse complement strand
GCGCGAAGCCATTAGTCGTATGAAAACGGTGCTGGGGCGGCTGCGGTAGGGGAGACGAAATAGCCACGCAGTGCGAGATATCCTGAACACGCTCGGCAAAACGGTGGTCGTGGCGACGATTTTGACGATGGTGCGAAAAAAATCAGGCTGACCCCGGATTGCTGCGGGGCATCAACAGGTAAAAGATGCCCCGCAGCCTTGGCTTTTTTTATAAAAATCCATCAGACCGCCGCAGCCATTGCCGCTTTTGCATTGGCCCCGGTTTCGGTTTCTCCGAGATTGGTCGTACCAATGAAGCGGTTGCGATCGGCCGTGTTCAGGTTTTTGCGGCAAACGATTTGATATGCCGTTGAACTGCCCTGTCTTGCGATATAAACAGACCAGGCGAGGAAGAGCGAGTAGATGCGGAACGTTCTCTCCCCGTATTTCTCCAGAACCTTTTCCTTGTTGCTGATCCAGTTGTTGTACCAGAAGTGGATGGTTTTGCCGTAGTGGATGCCGATATTTTCCACGCTGTGTACCTCGAATCCAACCTTTTCGATTCGTTGCAAATCCCAATTGAGCGGCATACTTGCATCGGCGCCGGAGAAGATATTCTCGCTCATAAAAAGGCCCCAGACGAGGTCTTGCCGGTTGTGCTCCTGAAAAAGGTGTTTCCGCTCGCGTATTCCGGCTATTTGCAGGTAGAAAAGTCCGTCGTCCTCCAGTAAGTCATAAATCTGTTTCATGAATTTTTTGAAATACTTGATCCCGACGTGTTCGGCCATTTCGAGGCAGGTAATTTTATCGTATTTCTTGTCGGTGGGAATGTCCCGGTAATCCATGCGCCAGATGCGGGCCTTTTCAGGCGACACGCCATATTCCCCGATTTGCCGGGTACCCCAATCCGCGCCGGCTTGTGCGATGGTGACACCGGTGGCGTCCACACCATAGTGCTTGGCCATGTGCGCCACAAGGGTGCCCCAGCCGCAGCCAATATCCAGTAGCGTCTCGCCGGGTTTGAGTTGCATCTTGCGGGCGATGAGGTTCATCTTGTTGTCCTGCGCTGCTTCCAGCGATTCGTTTTGATGATGGAAATAGCAACTGGTGTAGATCATGCGCGGGCCTAAAAACCAGTTGAACAGGTCGTTCTTATTGTCATAGTGGCTGCGCACGATGCGCTCATCCTGCTCTTTGGAATGTATCACCACCTCCGGAATGAGCCGGGTCAGGAAAAATTTATAGTGGTGCCAAATGTATTCATAGGTGAAGAGATCATCCTTGTGTCCGAGCATTTCGAACAAATCCGTCTTGATGTCAATCTTCTCATTGATGTAATCCTGTACAAAATGCCCCATTGCCGCTTTTTCGTTGCGGTAATGCGCGCCGGCCTTCGGGTCCTTAACTTCAATAAAGTCTGTTAATTTCATGGTTGCTGTTTAATTACTGCTCGTTGATGATAAATTCCGTATGCGCTCCAGTCGCATATTGTATGTTTGAAAGGACGGGCTGAACAACCCCAGGATATATACCCGAAACAAGTACCAGGCGAAGTTGTCTTCATTCAACCGGGGGTCAATCTTATGCGCAACTTTATCGTGTTTTTCCCGCAATTTACTCCAGTGAACGCCGGGCGAAAGATGGTGCGCGGTATGCAGGCCATTGTTCAACAACAAAAAATTTATCAGTTTCCCGGTCATGTTCCGGGAGTTGTTGAATTCCGATTCTTCGTCGGTGTGAATATGCTGGATATAATTAAAGATAAGGACAGTAAAAAGCGATAATTGCTGCGGGATAATTACATATACAATCGCCTTTTTCCAGTCAATGACGAATGCAAGTACAGTCCAGACAACAAGGCTGGTTATTTGCAATAAATGCGCATAGAACTTCCGCCTGTCTTCTTTGTACAAGCCAAGAAGGTATTTCCCAACGGCTTTTTGCTGTTTCATTCCACTTATCGAAGGATAGGACAACAACGTCAGCAGGTTGTTTTTTTCCGAGACCATGTAGGTTTTCGTGTAGTCGGGCTCCTTGTTGATGTGGACATGGTGGTTCGAATTGTGTGTCGGTATCCAGGCGAAAATCGGGAAGCCGTAAAAAAC
>CAYMQY010000347.1:0-1063 GCA_964392655.1 uncultured Saprospiraceae bacterium | reverse complement strand
AATGACCAAATACAGGTGAGCGGCCACAAGGTAACTCTGAAAGGCAATTTGAGAAGCCCCGGAGGCAATTTATTTACATTTACAGACCAAGACAACGAAGCCCGACCCGTCAATCCCACCACCCGTGCGGGTACTCGCTCAGTGGCGCAAAGTGAAACGCCTCCAGTTGTTTGAGCGTGCGTTGGCGCAGGTATCCGGGCCGGGTGTTGGCCAAAACGGGGTGCCCCTTGGCCAGGAGCGGCTGGTACAAATTCTGAAAACGCGTGAATTTCAGCGTCTTGTGCCGGTGCGTGCGGGCGTCCACGATACCTGCCGAGGTTTTGCTGACGCTGGCCTTTTCCTCCTGTTCCTGGGTCAGCCAGATGTCGCCAAGGGCGTGGTTGCCGCGGTACACCCGCCGGATTTGCACCAAGGGCTTGTGCTTGTCCGATCCGCCCGCCTGTTTGCGCCAAACGGCAACAAGTCCTTCCACTGCCCCCGGCGCACGTGCTGCTTCGCCGTTTTTTCCGACGGGATTGCCACCGATGTATTCGGCACGAATTTTCCAGCCCTCCGGGTCAAACGATGTAACCGGCGCCGGCGGCGTATCCTCTTCCGCCCAGGTTTGGGTTTCCCAGCGATGCTGCGCAGCGCCGGTGGCCCATTGGGTGGGGTACCAAAGCAGCCGGCACAACGCCGACTCCATCAGCAGAATTTGGGCATAAGGCCCACGCAACACCGCCAGCGGTTCGCCGGGAAGCAGCAACATGCCTTCGGGCGGCGCCCAGATATCCACACGCAGGCGCATCCGCTGAAGGTGGTTGAGAAAACTCTCGGTGAACAACGCTTGTCCGTGGTCGTCGGTCATCTGGCCCATGCGCAAGATCACCGCCGGCGAAAACCGGAAATGGCGCACGTGCTCGGCCAGCAATCCCGCCCCGCAGGAAATGGCAAACGGCCCGACGGGCCGATACACCAAATGAAACAAACTCGGTTCGTCGTATGAGCCGTCGTGCCAGGCAGTTTGCGCAGCAAGAGCAGGAGAACGGTCGGAAAGCCAGTCGAACATGATTGATTCGATTTT
>CAYMQY010000346.1:0-3291 GCA_964392655.1 uncultured Saprospiraceae bacterium | reverse complement strand
TTCTAAGAAGGCGGCTTCCATTGCTCGTCGGGCGATTACTCGGACAGGCTCCTAGTGTTGCGTCCCTGAAATACGTTCACAAAGTCGTTGGACCTTACCCAGGATGGAATCGGCCGTGGCGGTCCAACTGAAGGGCCTAGCCTTGGCGTTATGAGTCTGGACGAAATGATCAATCTTGGCGATCAGCTCCTTGACACTGCGGAAGGACCCGCGACGAATAGCCTGTTGAGAGATCCGACGGAACCAGAGCTCCACCTGATTGAGCCAGGAGGCGTACGTTGGCGTGTAGTGGACGTGATAGCGGGGCCGCAGGCCCAGCCAGGTACGGACCTTCGGATGTTTATGCGTGGCATAGTTATCGACGATGAGATGGATCGCCAGGTCGCTCGGCACACTGGCGTCGATGTGGCGCAAGAACGCGAGAAACTCCTGATGGCGATGCCGTCGCCGGCATTGGCTGATGACCGTTCCGGTAGCCACATTCAGGGCGGCGAACAACGTCGTAGTGCCGTGACGGATATAGTCATGCGTGACGCCCTCCACATAGCCGAGCCCCAGGGGAAGGACGGGTTGCGTACGATTCAGCGCCTGGACTTGAGTTTTCTCATCCACACACAACACGAGCGCCTTATCCGGCGGGTTGAGATAGAGGCCGACGATGTCACGCACCTTCTCCACAAAGAAGGGATCGGTGGAGAGCTTGAAGGTGCGCTGTCGATGAGGCTGGAGCCCAAACGCCAGCCAGACGCGATGGATCATGGATTTGGGGATCCCGGTGGCCTCCGCCATCGTCCGACAGCTCCAGTGCGTGCCGGCCGTGGGCTTCGTGCGGAGTGTCTTGGTGATCAAGGCAGCAATCGCCTCGTCGCTACGCGTGCGCGGCCGCCCGGGCCGAAGCTCATCATGGAGGCCGGTCAGGCGATCACGGAGGAATCGGTGACGCCACTTGCCCACCGTCGCCTGCGTGACGCTGAGCTTCTCGGCAATCGCCGCATTGCTCAGGCCTTCATGCGACAGCAGGATCATACGGGCGCGAGTCCCGAGGCCGTGAGGGATAGAGCGCGCAGCGAGGAGGCTTTGCAACTGAGCCACTTCGTCCGTCGTCAACGTCAAGGTCGCTTTGGGTCGGCCGGTCTTCATGTGGGCACCTCCTTGTACGAGATGTGCACAGAAGACGCAAGACATATGCCTGCTATTTATGGGACACTACACTAGGGAGAGGATCGAAATAGTCCGACGCGAAGGTGCGTCCGCACTTGTTGCAGTGCCACTCCGGCCTGGGGGAGGTTCTCCGTCGATCGGGGGGATCTGGTTTTAGCAGAACACGTTCCGGCACAACCGGAACATGGCAACTGGGGCAGTAGTGTGTAGGCTCTTTTGTTTTCATTCACCATCACCGGATAGTTTGATCACCTTTCCTCCCTCTATGCCACACCAGTGCTTCCCTATTTCTCTCGCCATTATACGGCAGGGTGAGAGATCTATTGTATATGCCGTCAAAGTCTTCACCGGCCCGACCACTCCGCCATCATCGCACCGCGAGCTTGCTCATATCGATTTTCACGCTGATCGCCCCGCCCAGCTCGCCGTCCTTGCCTCCTCCTTGGAATAACCGGAGATGTCCCGCTCGCTTTTGGGTTCTCCGTGGCGACTTAAACAATTCTTTTCGTAGAAGAGCGGGAGCACGACCCGCACGCTGTTTCCGCCGTCTATCTTGCTGATCACGGTTTCGTTAGTTCGTTGGGAGGAGACCTCGCTCAGCGCCTTCATGTGTTCGGTCTCGAAGGAGTCGGGTTTATTGTTGGCGTTGCGAATAAGGTGCTCAGGCGCGGTCTGCTTCATATACACCCCGGACCACTTCTGAAATCTCGTGGCTGTTTCCCTGCCGAAGGTGGCGGGAATGAGGCCTTTGCATTTCAGCCCTTTCATGTTGAGCACGGGCTGATAACTCTCCACGGTCTTTTAGCCTTCCATCATCAAACGGTCCAATAAGCGTTTCGCCAGGGTCGGGACAGTCGTGTTGGGCACATCATCCAAATTGTGTCCGGTACGTTCTTTAAAAATGGTTGTGACTTGGGCGGCGAAGAGTTCCGGCGTAAACGCCGTTTGCGCGCTTGATGGATCATTGATGAGGGCTCGATTGCGGCCGATCACCACCCGCCCGGAATCGAGCAGGATAGCCAACAACCGTCCGGTTTCCGACAAGTCGGATTCGGTGGTGTCCGCCGCCACGCTGACGTTCTGTGCCAGGCACCACAATGCGACGAAACTCAAGAGGTATACGCGCATAGTACTCCCTTCATGCAACATTAAGGCACTCTTGGTTTGTGGTCCGAACCATACAACACCACCACTTTTCAATGAATAACGGGCGACGCACACTGCAACCCTCTTCGTACTCCTCAACCATCATATTGATCTCGCTCGACCTGAACAATAGGACAACTTCCTGAAATTGCCGGTGTTATGGCGGACATTGAAATTGACTGAGTCGGCGCTTTGGCTAAGGCGAAGAGCGAGGTGATTTCTTGTGCGTTTTACGGGAAGACGAGTCTTTCTTACCGGCAAGAGCCCGTACAACCTACTGGCAGGCGGTCAGGTAGGATTGCAATAAGAGCGACGGCATACAGCCAACAGCAGCAAGGGGACAGGAGAGTGGTGATCGGCCGCCGGTTCCATCGCCGGGAATGAATGGGCAGTTACACCACGACGGCCCATGTGAGCATGAGGAGTAGGGCGGGAAAATCCGTGCGGTTTCCCGCTTCGATTCGTTTCGCGCGGAGTATTTCTTCAACTGCAGCAGCCGGATTCAAACTGCCGGCGCTGATAGGCGAAGACTAAACAGCGGATGCACACCTCCCGCACCACCTTCGCCTGTTCGTCACTAAGAGGTGTTCTGCGCATCACAAGCTGCCCGCAATCGGCACAACAACCGGCTGTCGCGGCATCTCGATCAAAAGAGACAGACATCATGGCGTTGGACCCTCCTATTTTCTCGAATGGGTTGCGCGGTGGTCGTACGGGGCTTGATTCCACTCAGAAGGGTGCGTAACCGAGAACTTCCGCTCCATCCCTGAGTCATCCCTTTCGTCAGGTTTAATTCTCGCTGCAATTCCCCGATCCGTCCGTTCAAACGGACGATCATACGCTCCAGTTCATCCACCCGTTCGACCATCATGTGTTGCTGCTGGGTCATCATCGTGCCCTCCTTGAATTATGCCTTGTCGCAATGACGGATCACCCCGACGAGGACCCCTTCGATGGCGAAGTCATCTGTGGGGTTTACCAGCA
>CAYMQY010000345.1:0-3302 GCA_964392655.1 uncultured Saprospiraceae bacterium | reverse complement strand
CCGGGTAGGACAGGTCGAGGCCGGCGAACACGATCGGCGCGCAGCCCATGCGCAGCGCCAGGTCGAAGGCGGTCGTGACGACCGACCCCCACGCGCGCAGCGTGCCGCGATCGACACCAGCGGCGCGAAGCCACGGCCATGGCTGGTGGTCGCTGACCTTGAAGGTGAACGTGCGTCCGGCGAAGCCGGTGAACGCCGACGGATGCAGGCTGCCCTCGGCCGCGAGGAACACGTCGTCGATCGCCGGCACGCCTGCCAGATGACGGGCATTCAGCTCGGCCGGGTCGATGCCGGTGAGCAGGTGCGGCCGCACGCCGCCGGCCAGCAGCGGACGCAGCACCGTGTCGGCGCCGATGACCACCGCGCGATCCTGCAACGCCGCCAGCGCTGGCAGTTGGTCGTCGAGGGACGGGCCGGCGCCGACGATGACGGCGGGGCAGCCGGCCGCGAGGCCATCGAGTGCCGCCGCATCGCCCTCGCGCGCGATCACGGGCAGGTTAGCCAGCGTCTGCAGCAGGTAACGTCCGGCGAACCGTCGACGCGCGTCGGCGTTCGCCTCGGCTTCGGCAACCAATCGGCGGGCGACGGCTTCGCCGGCGGCCGCGTCGGCCGCGCGGTGCGCGGCGAGCACGCCGCTCACGATCAGCGTCGGGGGCGCCGTCACATCGACGAACCGTCCGCAGTTGATGGCGCCGCCGTAGTCGGGACCAGTGAGCACACACAGCCGCCCGCTGGTGATGAGCGGCGTGAGATCGCGGCGGGCGAGCAGCAGGGCGGCGATGCCGGCATCCGGCTCCACGAGGACCACGCGCGTCGCGGCGCCGGCACGTTCGAGGTCGTCCAGCACCTCGCCGAGGGCCGCGCCGACGACGATCAGTTGCCGCGGCCAGGTGGCGGGTCGCGGCGACCGGAAGGGCCGCCATGCGCCAGTGGAGTCACGCAGGTCCAGGCGCACGCCGCCGGCCCCGTCGGCGACGGCGCGGGTGCGCGTCTCGTCGAGGCGGGCGAGCGTGGGGCGTTGTCCCTGCGCGCGCTCGAGGGCCGCGACGTTGGCGGCGAGGATGGTCTCGGAGAACACGTCGTACCTCGGCTGCACGTTCCGTACCGCGCACACGCGCCTCGGCCGTGCGCTGCGGCCGGCGGTCCGCCGCCGCGGGGTCGGTGCATCGACACCTGTCGACGCCTGCCGGGCGCGGATCGCGCGCCAGCCAGGGGGCACGGCATTTGCGAACGGTCCACGCGTGTGCGGGGTCAAGGAATCGGGACGCCCGCCGATTGCCCCGGTAGCCGCATGACTCTCACGCCGCATCTCGTCCGCTCGTCCGCGTCCGGCCTCCGCCGGACCGGTGATCCGTGTGCGCCTTCGGCGCCGGCTCCGGCTCCGGTGCGGAGGGTGCGCCGATGATGATCATCGTCGGCATCCTCGTGGTGATCGGCTCGGTGCTCGGCGGCTACGTCATGCACCACGGCAAGATCGCCCTGCTGAACCAGCCGAACGAGTTCCTCATCATCTTCGGCGCGGCCATCGGCCAGCTCCTGATTGGCACACCGATGCCGACGGTGATGAAGCTGATGAAGCAGATGGGCGAGGCGATGAAGCCGGGCCTCGGCAAGAAGGACTACGCCGATCTGCTGGCGATGCTCTATCAGTTGTTCCGGCTCGCGCAGCAGACCGGCATCATGGCGCTCGAAGGGCACTTCGAGAACCCGAAGGAGAGCACCATCCTCTCCAAGTACCCGAAGTTCCTGTCGCGCCACGAGTCGCTCGACTTCCTCTCCGACTCCATCAAGGTGATCATCGTCGGCGGCATGGCGCCGCACGACCTCGAGGCGCTGATGGAGGAGGACCTCTACGTCCATCACCACGAGGCCAAGGCGCCGTCGGGCGCGCTGGCCAAGATGGCCGACGCGTTCCCCGGCCTGGGCATCGTGGCCGCCGTGCTCGGCGTCGTCATCACCATGCAGGCCATCGACGGTCCGCCGTCGGAGATCGGCGAAAAGGTCGGCGCGGCGCTGGTCGGCACGTTCCTCGGCATTCTGCTGTCGTACGGCATCTTCGGGCCGCTCGCCACCATCATCGAGGTGCGCGTCGACGAGGAAGGCAACTACGAGAAGTGCATCAAGGCGGGCGTGCTCGCCACCTTCAAGGGCCTGCCGCCGGCCATCGCCATCGAGTACGCGCGGCGCGTGCTGCCGCACACGGTGCGGCCGAGCTTCGAGGAGACCGAGAAGTTCTGCAAGGCGGCCGGCAAGCCTGAAGCCGCGGCGGCGTAGGACGGCGAGCGATGAAACCGACGCAGCCCGTCATCATCATCAAGAAGAATCGCGGCGGCCACGGCGGCCATCACGGCGGTGCGTGGAAGGTGGCCTACGCCGACTTCGTCACCGCGATGATGGCCTTCTTCCTCGTGATGTGGCTCGTCTCGTCGAGCCCCGACGTGAAGAAGTCGGTGGCCGGCTATTTCCGCGACCCCGGCGTGTTCGACTTCGACAAGTCGGTCGGCATCATGGCCGGCGGCGTGTCGGGCATCGACGAAGGCCGGGCGCCGGAAACGCCCAAGCAGCCCGACGCGGCGGCCGTGAGCTATGAACGCCAGCGCATGGAAGAGGCGGCGGCGCATATCCGCGACGGGCTGAACGAGTCGCCGGAGCTCAAGGAACTCGGCGGGCAGATCGAGTTCACCGTCACCGAGGAAGGGTTGCGCATCGAGCTGCTCGAAAAGGACCAGTCGAGCTTCTTCGACTCCGGCAGCGCGGCGCTGCGCGGCGAAAGCGTGCGCATCCTGAGCATCATCGGCCGCGAGCTCGGCCACCTCACCAACGACATCGTCGTCGAAGGCCACACCGACGCCCGCCCGTTCGGCGCCGGCAGCACGTATTCGAACTGGGAACTCTCGGCCGATCGTGCCAATGCCGCCCGCCGGGTCATGGAGGCCGTGGGCCTCAATCCCGGTCAGGTGCAGGGGGTGCGCGGCTTCGCCGCGACGCAGTTGCGGCTGGCTGAAGCGCCGATGGACTCGCGGAACCGCCGCGTGTCGATCGTCGTCCGCAGCCAGAGTTTCGCCCGTCGCGAGCAGGCGCTGCGCGACGGCACCACCGGGGCGGCGGAGCCCCCCACCTCGTCCACCGAGGGAGCCGCAGGCGCGGTTCCGGACCCGTCGGGTGCCGCGCCGGCCCCCGCCCCGGTCGTCCCTCACGATTAAAGGAACCGGCCACCTGGCCGATTCGACCCCCGGGGGAGTCCGCCGGCCTGATGCCGGCCCCGCGCTCCAGGCGCGCCCCCTGACCGAGGTGCCGATGTC
>CAYMQY010000344.1:0-3311 GCA_964392655.1 uncultured Saprospiraceae bacterium | reverse complement strand
AGCCTTCCCGCCACAGCAGGTGCGAACCATGCCCACGTTGCTCGATCGACAAGCGGCCGCGGTCCCGGCCGCACCGGCCTTCGTCGCTGCGCCGGAACAGGACGGCGCCGATTGGTGCTTCTACTCGTGGGCAGCGCCCATCATCCGTGCGTCGGACGTCAGTGCGCCGGACGACATCGCCGGACTGGCGGCAACGCTGCCGCGGCCGCTCGTCTTCACCGGCGGCGTCTTCGACCTGCTGCACGCGGGGCACGTCGACAGCCTGCAAGGCGCGCGCCGCTTCGGCCGCTCGCTCGTGGTCGGCGTCAACAGCGACGCCTCGGTGCGCCGGCTCGGCAAGGCGCCGGGGCGGCCGATCCACGCCGCGGCCGACCGCTGCAGCGTCGTCGCGGGGCTGGCGGTCGTCGACGCCGTGGTCTGCTTCGACGAGGACACGCCGCTGGAACTGCTGCGCCTCCTGCGGCCCGACGTGTGCGTCAAGGGTTCGGACTACGACGCCGATCGCCTGCCAGAGGCGGCGCTCGTGCGCCAATGGGGCGGGCGCATCGAGATCGTGCCGCGCGTGCGCGCGCTTTCGACGACGGCGGTGATCGAGCGCGTGCGTGCCGCCACCGTGCCGCGCGCGGCGTCGTAGGCTGCGGCCGCGTCGTCTGCGGCGCGAACGCCGCAGCGCCCGAGCTTGCGTTGCGCCGAGGCTCCTCGCTCAGGGGGGTGCCACCGCCACCAGCCCAAGCGCCGCCTCGATCTGCCCGCACCACGTGTGGCCGATGAAGATGTGCGCTTCCTGGATGCGCGCGCTGTCCTCGTGCGGCACCACCAGCGCCAGCTCGGCGGCCGTGCGCGCCGGGCCGCCATCGCGGCCGAGCAGCGCAATGGTGCCGACGCCGAGCGCGCGCGCCGCCTCGAAAGCGCGCAGCACGTTGGGGCTGCGGCCCGAAGTCGAAAGGCCGATCGCCACGTCGCCCGGTCGCGCCTGCGCCGTCAGCAGCCGCGCGAACACCTCGGCGTAGCCGTAGTCGTTGGCAATTGCCGTCAGCGCCGCGCCGTCGGCGGTGAGCGCCTGCGCTGCCAGCGGGCGGCGCTCGCTGCGCAGCCGCCCGGCGAGTTCGGCAGCGATGTGCTGGCTGTCGCTGGCCGAGCCGCCGTTGCCGAAGAAGAGGAGGCGGCCGCCGCACGCGAGCGCGCGGGCCATCGTGCGCGCCGCAGTGCAGATCGGCTCACGCAGCGCTTCGACGGCGTCGAACACGCGCCGGTGCTCGGCGAGGTTGCGCGCGAAGAGCAGCGCGCTGTCGCGGCCGTCATCGGTCACGAAGAAGCTCTCGCGTCGTCGTGCCGGGCCGCGCTCAGGCGCGCGCCTGTGCCTGCATCTGTGCCTGCATCTGAGCCTGCATCGGCACGGCCGCAGCCGCCGGCGCCAGCCCCAGGTCACCGCGGGTGATGACGGCGGTGCCGAAGCGCGTCACCGCCAGCCCCGCGGCGCGGTTGGCCAGGGCAATCGCCTCGTCCAGCGCCTGTCCGCCGGCCAGCGCCGCGGCCAGCGCAGCCAGCGCCGTGTCGCCGGCGCCGCTGACGTCGTACACCTCGCGCGCGTCGGTGGGCACATGCAGCGGCGGCCGGCGCTCGCTGAAGAGGCTCATCCCGCGCTCGCCGCGCGTCACGAGCAGGTGCGAGACGGGCAGCGTCGCGCGCAGCGCACTCATGCGCTCGACGAAGTCGGCCTCGTCGCGCCAGCGGCCGGCCACGCGCGCCGCCTCGGCTTCGTTGGGCTTGAGCAGCCAGGCGCCGGCATAACGCGCGAAGTCCTCACCCTTGGGGTCCACCAGCACCGGCACGCCGCGGTGGTGGGCCTGGCGGATAAGACCGCGCGCGTCACCGACGGCGCCCTTGCCGTAGTCGCTGATCACGAGCCAGGCGTGCGCAGGCAGCAGCAGCGCGGCGCGCTCGTGCAGAGAGTGCACGAGCGCGGTCGGCGCCGGCTGCTCGACATCCACGCGCAGCAGCTGGTGCTGGCGGCACACGGCGCGGATCTTCTGCGTCGTCACCTGCTCGGCGCCGCGCACGGCGCGCAGCTCGACGCCGGCACCGGCAAGCAGTTCGGCAATGCGCTGGCCGGCTTCGTCTTCGCCCAGCAGCGTGGCCAGCGTGACGCGGCAGCCCAGTGCCGCCAGGTTCAGCGCCACGTTGGCGGCGCCGCCGGCGCGCTCCGAGCGCTCGCGCAGGTGCAGCACCGGCACCGGTGCCTCGGGGCAGATGCGCTCGACGGCGCCGTGCCAGTAGCGGTCGAGCATGCTGTCGCCGATGACGAGCAGCGCCGGCGGCAGTGGCGCGCCGGGCGCAGCAAGCGCGGTGAGGGCGGCGATGGCTGCGTTGGGCGGCAGCGGCGGTGGCAGCGGCGCGGCCAGCGCCGCGGCGAACACCGGCGCGAGCACAGGGGCGGCTTCGGCGTGGAGCATGGGCGGCACCCGGCAAGCCCTGTTCCCCCTGCCGGCTCGCCGCTTCTGCTTCCCGCGTGTTCGTCGCTTGGCGGCCCTGCTTCGCCGCTTCTTCGCCGCTTCTTCGCCGCCGGTTCACCGCTGGGTCGCCACGCGCGGGAACGCCCCGTGCAGGAGCTTCGCCCAATCAACGCGCTTCGGTGTCCCCCGCGCGCGTTTCCCGCGCGTCCCCCCGCGAATCCCGCCGAAGAAGGTTCACCTCGTCATGACCCGCCAAGCGATCACCGTCTTCGGCGCCGGCTACGTCGGCCTCGTCACCGCGGCGGGGCTCGCCGAACTCGGGCACGAAGTGGTCTGCTGCGACCGCGACGAGCCTCGCATCGCCGCGCTGCGCGAGCGCGACGCGCCTTCGTTCCACGAGCCCGAGCTGAAGCCGATGATCCGCCGCCATGCCGCAAGCGGCCGTTTGCGCTTCACCAGCGACGACGCGGAAGCCGTGGCGCATGGCCGCCTCTTCTTCATCGCGGTGGGCACGCCGAGCTGTGCCGACGGCACCGCCGACGTCGGCCAGGTGCTCGCCGTGGCGCGCTGCATCGGCCGCCAGCTCGAAGGCGCCGCGCTCGTCGTCACCAAGAGCACGGTGCCGGTGGGCACGGGCGAGGCGGTGCGCGCCGCAGTCGTCGAGGAACTGCTGAAGCGCGCCCGCGGCGAGCTGCACGTCGCGGTCGTGTCGAACCCGGAGTTCCTGCGCGAAGGCTGCGCGGTGGCCGACTGGCTGGCGCCCGACCGCATCGTCGTCGGCAGCGACGACGCGCGCTCGCTCGCGGCGATGCGCGAGCTCTATGCGCCGCTCATCGCGCACCGCCGGCAATGGCAGCC
>CAYMQY010000343.1:1381-3371 GCA_964392655.1 uncultured Saprospiraceae bacterium | reverse complement strand
CGGGTTTCCCCAAATCCGGTTGGTGATCGGGCCACGTTTTTTCTGGAAGCCGACGACGCAAGCGATGCCCGGTTTCAATTAGTGCTTGTCAATGCCTCGGGCCAGATTGTCCGGCAAGCGGAATTTACGGGGCCGACCTGGACACTGGAACGCGGCAATTTACCCGCAGGACTGTATTTTTATCAGGTTGTAAATGCGCAGAATGTGGTTGGGAAAGGCAAAATCGTGTTGGGAAACTGAAATCCACCACAGATTACTCAGATTTACACAGATTTTTCCTTCTTGAAATTCTGTGAAAATCTGAGTAATCTGTGGTGCATCACCCCGCTCACCCGAACATCGCCTTGTCGAACCGCAACGCCACCTCGTTCCAGTTTACGACGTTGAAAAACGCGCCGATGTAGTCCGCGCGTTTGTTCTGGTGCTTCAGGTAGTAGGCGTGCTCCCACACGTCGAGGCCGAGGATGGGCGTACCGGTCTTGGCCGCGATCTGGAGCATAAGCGGGTTGTCCTGATTGGGCGTGGTACTGATGAACAGCCCTTTGTCCTTGCCCACACACAGCCATGCCCAGCCGGAGCCGAACACGCTTTTGGCGGCGTCGGAAAATTCGGCTTTGAACTTGTCGAACGAGCCAAAGGTGGTGTCAATGGCCGTGGCCAATTGACCAGGCTGAAGGGCCTTCCCACCGGGTGTCATAATTTGCCAGAAAAACGTGTGGTTCCAGTGGCCGCCGGCGTTGTTGCGGATTTTTTTGTCGGCATCGGCAGTGGTGATGCGCGCGACGATGTCCTCCAGTTCGTACTCCGCATACGGGGTGTCTTTCACGGCGTCGTTCAGGTTGTTCACATACGCCTGATGGTGTTTACCGTGGTGAATTTCCATGGTTTGTTTGTCAATATGCGGCTCCAGCGCATTGGCTGCGTAGGGCAATGCAGCCAGCGCAAACGGCGTAGTGCGCCGGGCCTTGGGCGGCGGCAGGGTCAGTTTTTTGGTGTCGGCGGCTTTTTTCCCGGGCGTGCAAGCGGAAACAAGCGGCGCTACAGCAGCGCCGATGAAGAGGAGAAGACCGGTTTTGAGAAACGTGCGTTTTTCCATGATGAAAAGGCAGATTTAAGTGTTGGATGAGAAAAAAGTGGTTGGATGTGCAAGTTTACGGACTTCGGGAATGCGGCGCTCAATCTCCCCCCACAACTCTTCCAACTGCGCCACCTTGTCCGGCTGAAGCGCTATGCCGACAACGGCTTCGTTCAGTTTTTCCTGCATTTGTGCCGTGCTCAACCGCTCAGTCTGCCGGGCCGATACGGCATAAAACCAGGGAATGGTGGGCAGGTAGCCCGACTTGGACGCATACGCGCGGTCGAGTTCGAGCAGCCGGTATTTATCGGTCAGGTGCATGATTTTTTTGAAATTGTTTTGCGCCAGCAAAGCCTCGAAGTACGCGCTGAAAAACGCGTGCCACCGGTGCTCAAAAATTTCTTTCCGATAAACGCGCAGGTAAGCGTCGGCGTAGTTTTCGGCGGCGCGGTGCTGCCCGGTATGGTGCAGACAGCGCAGGTAATGCGCCACAAAACCGATTTTGTTGTGAAAACTGTGGGTCGTACGGCTTTCCTGCAAGGCGGCTTTCATCACCCGTAGCGCTTCGTCGTACTTTTTTCGGCGCAGCAGCACACCGCACAGGTTGTTCACGTAGTGGATGTAGTCGGCAGTTTTTACCCGGATGGACAGGTAGCCGTAGTACTCAGCCTCATCGTATTCCTGAAAGCGGCTGTGCAGCAGCAGGCGGTTGCCGTAGTAGTTGATGAGCAGGCGTTTGGAGTAGTATTTCCCCTGACTGAACAGCCCGTCAAGCACCTGATACCGCTCCCTAAGCGGTTCGAAACGGCGGTAGTTGTAGTAGATAAACGTAAGCCGCACGAGCGCCATATAGCGGTTCCAGCCGTCGAGGGTGTCGTCCTGAAACACTTCCGCCAGCCAGGGTTCCCACTGAAT
>CAYMQY010000343.1:0-1281 GCA_964392655.1 uncultured Saprospiraceae bacterium | reverse complement strand
ATGCGCCAGCAGGCGCTCCTCCTGCAGCGGCGCAATGCTGTCGGTCTCGATTTCCCGCTCCGCCGTCAGCAGCCATTCGTACTCGGTGTCCACATCTGCGGCGTGCAGGCGCTCGGTGATCCAGAGTTTCAGGTTGGAATACTTGCGCTTGTCCAGCGCTTCGTCGAAGGGTTCAAACCCGTCGAGCCGGCGGCAATTGCGGTCCACCTGCTGCAAAATAGCGAGTTTGGCCTTGTCGTCGAATTGCTGCAGGGCGAGCAGGTAGCCCGTCTCGTGGGGCAAGAGGGCTTGGGCAAATTCCGTGAATTTTTGCAGTTTGCTTCGCATGGCCGGTAGCGGCCAAAGGTAGGAAAGATGTCAATCACAAAAAGCGCCCGTCACAGCGTCAGCCCGCCGTCCACACTGATCGTCGCACCATTGATGAAACCTGCCTCTTCGGAGGCCAGAAATGCGTACACAGCGGCTACCTCGTCCACGGTGCCGAGCCGCCCCGCGGGCGCTTTTTCCTGCATCGCCTGCACGACACTTTCGGGCAACACATCCACCATTTCGGTGCGGATGAACCCGGGTGCCACCGCGTTGGCGGTGATTCCTTTTCGGCCAAACTCCCGCGCCCATACCTTGGTCATTCCGATCACGCCTGCTTTGGTGGCGGCGTAGTTGGTCTGGCCGAAATTGCCGTACAGCCCCACGACCGAGGCCGCGGTGATGATGCGCCCCCAGCCCTGCGCTTCGAGGTACGGGTACACCGCTTTGGTGCAGTTGAACACCCCGGTCAGGTTCACGCCGATGACCTGATCCCACTGCTCGGGCGTCATTTTTTTCAAGGAGGCGTCGCGGGTGATGCCGGCATTGTTGATCAGGATGTCAATCCGGCCGAACGCTTCGGCAGTCTGCCGGGCGGCTTCCTGCACGGCAGCATAATCGGCGGTGTTCACCTGAAAAAACCGGGCGGGCAGTCCCTGTGCCCGGCATTCGACTTCGAGGGCCTGGCCCCGCTCGGCCTGAACATCCCAGATGGCTACGCTATGGCCGTCGCGCAGAAAGCGCAGGACGGTGGCGCGACCGATTCCGCTAGCCCCGCCGGTGATGATGGCTACTTTGTTTTGTATGGACATGTGTTTGTTTTTTTAGTGTCGCGGATGTTTTGCCCCTCGTAGCGAGGAAGTTTCACAAAGGTTTTTCGCCCGTCGCGTGGAAGTTTCACAGAGGCTCACAGAGTTTAGGAGGACACAGAGTTTTTTACCAGCATAAAGCGGACGAATCCCTACAGGATAACAA
>CAYMQY010000342.1:0-3387 GCA_964392655.1 uncultured Saprospiraceae bacterium | reverse complement strand
GAGCACCTGGGAGAAGGCCAAGAAGATCGGGCGAGACGAGGGGAAGGCGGAGGGGAAGGTCGAGGCGAGCGCTCACGCGGTGCTGGCGGTGCTTCGGGTACGCGGCCTGGCTGTGTCGGACGCTGACCGGGGTCGCATCCTCGCGGAGAGAGACCCGGAGCGGCTGGAGCGATGGCATGAAAAGGCCATCATGGCGGCGTCGATCGCGGACGTATTCAACGAGCGAAGCCGGGCCTGACCACCCGTCGTCGGACCGCGAGCCGTGGGGCAACGAGCGTCGGAGCGATACATACCAGACTACGAGTTTCACGCGGCGCCCGGATCCACGGTATTCGCGACATGGAATGACGACGTCGCACTCCACAAGGGCGCGGGAGGGTGGGAGCGCGCGAGGAAGTCTGCGTGTTCATCCCTACCACCAGATCCAGACCACGACAGGTACCCGTTGGTGTCTTCGTCCCGATTGAAGCGAACAACGTAGGATGGAACGTCGCAGCGCAACCGGAGCGACGATCCCACGACGCACGTCCCATGCACCTCTTCGTCTCCTCCGACGACGCCACCGATGACCTGACGCGCGCCCTGGTCGCACGCCTCCGCCGCGAGGCATGGACCGTCGACCTCTCCCCCGCGCCGGAGACCGACAGCCGCTGGCCGTCCTGGTACGACCATGGCTGTGCCGAAGCCCTGGCGCACGTCGACGCCGTGGTCGCCGTCGTCACACCGGCGTGGAGCAGCTCGACGTGGCTGGCGCAAGAGGCCGACACGGCGCTGCGCGGGGGACGCCCGCTGTTCCTGTGGAACCCGATGCACCGTGACGTATCCGCGGGGATGGTGGCGTATGCGGGGCGCGTGCTGCCCGACGCGCTCGGGGCCGCGGTCGCGGTACTCTCCTGCGTACGGGCGCCGTTTCTCTCCGACCTCGACGATCGACCACCGGCAACCCCGGCGCACGAGGCGTACGCACGCGAGCTGTTCCCGCTGACGATGTCGCCCGAGGAGTACGTCGCGCGCTACGCCGACCGATGGATGTGCTTCTCCTTCGACGACTACCGATACAGCGACCCGGTGCTCGACCGATGGATCCAACGGCTCGGCGACATCCTCTTCCGACGCGGGGCCGTGCCCGACCGCGCCGAGCTCCGTGCACGGTATCTGACCGGGTGCGGCTCTTCTGCTGTCGCGCAGCATGACGTCGTTGCGTAGGGCAGCATGAGGTCACGCAACCATCTCGAGACCCCGCGCGAGGTGGAGGTTGCGTTCGTGCTCGCGGCGCAGGTGAAAGGCGACGTACGCCTCCCAGTGGCCGCTGCTCACGAGCGCACGAAGACGCAGCACCGCTTCGGCCATCGGCAGGTCCCAGCACGCGCCGGTGATGCCCATCCGGTCCTGCACGAGGTGGCGGCAGGCCCCCTCGATCACTCCCGTCGCGATCGGCAGCCCCATCGCCAACGCCGAGGCGTACTCCAGGAACGGCGCGCGCTTCGCCAGGTAGTCGGCGCACTCGTCCACCGCCTCCCGCGCCGTCCCCTTCAACTTCCGCAGCGTCGCGGACTGGCGGAGCCCTGCGGCGAGGTCCTCCATCGGTCGCGTCAACACCTTCTCCACGTAGCGACGCACCCAACGCTCGGCTTCCGCTTCGCGCCCCGCATGCAGCGCCATCCCCGCCTGCCACAGGTAGTGCAGCACATGCAGAAGATCGGTCACGATCGTGACGCGGACCTTCCGGCGATGGGCCTCGGCCTCCACCGCATCACGCTGCTCATCGGCACCATCCAGGAGCACCACCCACGTGCGTTCATGCGCGGGATCGCGACGCTCCGCTTCGTCGAACATGTCGGCGATCGCACGGGGCATGTTGTTCGTGAGCGTCGCGTGGACGCGCTTGTTCCGCGGGCGCGGCAACTGCGAGAGCCTGGGGTCGAGTTCACGCTGCGGCGCCGGGCGAAGGTTGTCGACGATCATGGCGACGGTGCGAGGCTTGGGCGCCTGGTCCCAGACCGCGGTGACCACGGCCATGCGACGGTCGTGGGTGCGCTCTTTGCGCCGCGCCATCGGATCGCCGCGTGGGCGTTCTCGCGCTTCGAGCGCTTCCTTGCGCGTCGCTTCACGCAGCGCCCGGAGGAGCATGCGCACGCCCTTGGCGTCGCAGCTCATGACCAGCAGGTCCGACGGGTCGGCGGGCGTGTCGTTCACGGGGGCCTGCTGCCACGCGTAGAACGTCTCGAAGTCCTGCGCCATTCGCACGACGAGCTGCTGAGCCTGCCGCTTGGGCACGTCGATCCCCTGTCGTCGCAGCTCCGCGAGCGTCGTGTCGAACGAGCGGGTCGCGGCTCCCTCGGCGACGAAGCGGCGGACCATCAGGGAGTAGCGCTCGGGCGGCAGGTTGAGCTCGGCGTCGGCGGGCCGGATCGTGACGAAGTGATGGTCGCGCCAGCTCAGTCGACGCACCGTCACATCGCCGAAGATCGTCCGGAGGGTGCGCGTGGCGGCGCGGAAGCGCACCTCGAGGGTCAGGCCCGCAGGCGCGGTGGGCTGCGCACGCTCACGCGTGGCGCGGGCATCCAGACGCCCCTGCAGGACGCGGCGGGCGATCTCGCGCACGTCGACCAGGAGCTTGACCTCGATCTGGTCGGCGGTGAGATCGACGTCGAGGTCCCGCGCCCAGGTGAGGGTCTGCTCGAACTGTTCGAGCGCGGGCGCGAAAGGGTCGACGGTCGGGGCGCAGTGTGCTGGAGTCGTCACGGTGGTCCTCGGCGTAGAGGTTGGTGCTCGCAACCCGACTCCTACTCGGGCACCACCACGCCCGCCAGAGCCCCCGCAACAAGGTCAAGCCGCGCGACGGCAGAAGAGCCGCACCCAGGCACAACGGCAATCCGGACCACGGGAGGCACTGGTGCGGCATTTTCGCGTACTGGTGCATCCGCCACGCCTTTCCCGCCCAGAGATGGACTCTCGACGGGGGATATCCCGTCGGCCGGGCCAGATGCCAGATGCCGATCGGGCGTGTCAGGGAGAACCAGTATAGACTCCTGCGTGCGGGGGACATTCTCTACTACGATGCCGGGCCGCCTCCAGGGGGGAAGGACAACCATTACGTCCTGGTAGCGAAAAATGAGGGCAACGGCAAAGTCGAGGTCATACAGGGCAACGCGACAGACCCCTTCCTCGCCGGGGGCGTATCAACGACGTTCACCTGCCTGAATAGGGCTGCGGCCTACGATCCTTCCAAATCGGGGAAACGTCCCCTTGTGATGGCGTTTTGTGGTGTGCCCGCCCCGGCCTGCCTCAAGGCTGAGAAATGTCTTCTCGACGCGAAGAACTCCTGCCCTACAGGGTACGGCCCGGAAGAACTCAACGCAGCGTCGGTCACCACGACGCTGGTGC
>CAYMQY010000341.1:0-3388 GCA_964392655.1 uncultured Saprospiraceae bacterium | reverse complement strand
TTCGGCAAACTGGTACACGCCCATTCCGTTGAGGTGCAATTGCTGGATTTTTTCGTAGCCGGCGGTTTTGCGCTGTCGAATTTTGAGCAACTGGCCGGCTATCAGGTCGCGCTGTTCGACGGTAGCGCAAGCAATACCCACCACGGGATAGGTTTTTGCCGGCGTCGGCTCAATGAGGTTCAGCCAGTCAATGATTTGCCGGGCTTCGGCTTCGTTGGTACCGGTGTTTTCGTCGTAGTGGCCCTCCACATTGGCCACCACGGTCACATCGCTTGCCGACCGGCCCGAAGGCATGTGTTTGAACGGGGTGCCAAAAGCGACCTGGTTGAAGCGCAGCCATTCTTCAGGGCTGTCCTGGTGCTGATATTCCAGTGCATAGGTGCGCCCGCCGAGGGTTTTGCAAAATTCCAGAAGGTCGTCTTCGGCAGCAGGTGTCATGTCCTGCTTGGCGTCGCCGAAAACGACAAGACTTTTGGCCATGCCGAAAAGGTGGTAACATTCCTGCTTGGGAATGTTGTGGGCTTCATCCACGATCACCAGATCGTACACGATGCTGGAGGCTTGCACGACATCGAGGGCGACATGAGGCGTCACGAGCAATGCCGGCAGGGTTTCGGTCAGCGGCTCAATATGTTTTTTGAAAAGTTCTTCTGCTTTCTGGCCTTGCGAAAGAGTTCGGTTGTTTTTTCCAAACCAGGTTTTGAAGGCGGCCGAGTCGGCGGATTTGAGGGCCTTGAGAGCCGAGTTTTTCCGATTTTGCCAGTAAGCACTGATTTGCGCAGGCATCAGCCGGGACAATTCTTCCGCAGCATTCAGGTAAGCGCTCAGCGTGTCTTCGTCCCACTGCAGCCCCGGGCTGTAGGTGTTCTGAAGAAAGTGATGCAAATACCAACTGTCGAATGCTGCTGTCCAGTTGCGCGGTTTGATTTTGCACAGCGCGCGCACGACTTGTTGTTCCTGCGGCGAAAGTTTCAGCCAGTGGTTTTGCCAGATGTAGAAGTCCGGGAAGTCGCGCAGGTAAAATTGGGTGTCTTCGAGGCGGGCGATCAATTCTTCCAAAAACTCCTGGCGTTTCGGGATGGTCAGCATTTCGTGTTTCAGCACGTCGCCGTAAAGTGCCACGCCGTTGAACTCTTCCAGAAACACATCCATCGCGTACTCGAGGTCTTTGATTTGCTCCCGGAAATCGAGCTCGCCGTGTATACTTTTGGCGTTGAGCCGGCGTACATCCTCGCGGACAATACCGGGTATGCGTCGGCGCCAAGCGGTCAGAGCCTCTTCGAATCGTGTGGCTTGTTCGGCTATTTTTTTGATGTTCCGAAGATCAAAGCCTTGTGGAAAATCAAAATCGAAGTACTTGTGCCGGGTGAATGACTTGCGCAATTCCTCGTAATCTTCGCCCAATTTTTGCTTGGCTTCGGAAATCTGTTTGTAGCGGTCGGAGAAAACGCCGTAGAGTTTTTCCGTGGTCGAAGCCGGTTTTTCAAAATCGGGACCGAAGCGCTGCACGCCGTCCTCAATGGAGTCGCGAATGCGTTTGTTCAGGCCGGCGAGTTCGAAGAAATGTTGTTCGTAATGGTCGAGCAGCGCCTCCGCATAGTCGTTGGTTTTGGAAATATACCGGTGGTGGATGGCGGTGGCTTTGGTTAGCAGGGCTTTCACCTGTGTTTCCGTCCAGGCGAGGCCGTCGGTGCTGGAGTGGTCGAGAAAAACGGAATTGTTCAGGCGTCCGAGCGGATGCTCCAGCGTCGGGAACCGGCGGAACAAAGGCTCGCTGTCGAAAATAGCCGCTACAATACCGTCGTATTCGTCTTTGGTGTAGAGAAAATCGGCAGGGTTGAGTTGGGTGAGCAGCAATTCCTTGCCCTCGGTCCGGTTCGCTTTCAGAAACAAACCGACGGTTTCTGAAAAATTCAGGTTCCCGAAAACAGGCCGGTGGAGTGCCTCCCAGGCGCCGTCGAGTTTGCGTTGTTCCCGGAGTGTGCGGTTCAGTACTGTTCTGTACTGCTCGGCATCGAACACCGTTTTGGCTTTGTTCTCGGAGGCCATTCGCAGCATATCGGCCAGCATCAACTGATCGCTCACCGTATCGCGCAGCACAAAAGAGGTGTCGCCGAAGCCTTTTTCCAGCAGGGGTTTTTGTGCCTTGCGCAGCGCATTGATGCTTTTTGACACGACAAGGCATTTTTTCCCGTTGGCAAGAGCATTGATAGCCAATGCCGACACGAGGTAGGTTTTCCCTGTGCCGGATGCGCCTTCCACCACAGTCAGCGTGTTTTTCTGGGCGGCCAACAGGACTTCGCGTTGGGAGGGGTCAAGCGGGAGCAGGGTTTGGCCGTGTTGCCATTCCATGCCGTTCGGTTGGCCGGGGTCTACCGCAGGGGCTTGCGTGACGGTAGTACGGGGCAGGGTAGGAAAGATGCCTGCCACGGCCGACCAGCGCAACTGACCTTCCGACTGTATCTGAGCCAGTTCGTCTTTCGCCGGGCAGGGCTGCACGCCGAAAGCCAGGCCTTCTTCTGTCAGACCGAGTGCCATACGAACGCCATCTGTAATTTCAGCCAGGGCGCTATTGCTGATAAATCCGGATTCGGCCAGTTTGTCGGCCCGTTTCGCGTAATCGGTGCCGCGAAGGGAGTCAATCAGGTGAAACAAAGGGTAGTTGGGCAGCACAAATTGCGCGTCATTTCGCTGCACATTCCACTGGTCGGGGTGTTGCGCATGTGGTTCCAGATGGATTTGCCAGATGAACAAGGGAGCACTCAAGTCGTATCCGCCGAGTTTGGCCATCATCATCGGGTACCCGATACCGAGATTCCGGGTACCAAATACTTTTTCCAGGTTTTTGGACTCAAAGAAAAAATGGTTGAGCCAAAGCGATGCCGGATGGGTTGCTTCCAGCAGTATTTCGAAGCGGGGCTTTTCCAATAGTTCGCGTATACACTTGATGGCGAAGTCGCCGTCGTTTAGTGCAAACAGGTCGGCACGATCCAGCGTGCCCGGCAAGGTTTTTAGCCAGGCAAGCGCTTTGTCGCTGTACACCGGTGGCGCCGGTACGGATCGGGTGATTTTTTCCTCAAGGGAAGGGATGGAGGCGGAATCTGTGATATTATTTTCCATGTGTTTCGGCCGGTTTGCATCTGTGGTTCAGGGCGCTGCAAAGATAGCCGCACAAATGAATGGAAAATGTTGGAATTTTTCTTGAGCCGAATCATACCTTTGCGCCGGCGCCGGGCGACCAGCTCCTGCAAAACTCCCCCAGGGCGGAAACGCAGCAAGGGTATGTGGTTGAGCGGTGTGTCTGGCGCTTTTTTTTATTCATCGGACATCCCGTTTGCGGCAGGGGGGGTGGGGGGGGGGGTTGTTGTGTGAGAGTGAAAAAGTAGAG
>CAYMQY010000340.1:0-3402 GCA_964392655.1 uncultured Saprospiraceae bacterium | reverse complement strand
TGTACACCATACTTTTGGTACAACTCCCAAGCAGAAGTATGCAAGGCAGCACAACGCGGAACAGTTTTTTCATAATTGCGAAGGATTGATCGATGCCAGGGAAATTTTTTGCCGCAGCGCAGGCAAAGGTAAAATCCCGGTCAGCATTTTCTCGCCAGACTACAATTGTCGCTACGAAAAACCCCACTTTTGCCAACTCGTAATTCGCACTTCGTAACTCATACTTCCACATGACACTCCCCGACCTCTCCGACACCATCGCCGCCCTCGCCACCCCGCCGGGCACCGGTGCTATTGCCGTGCTGCGGCTTTCCGGCCCTCGGGCCGTGCTCATTGCCGACGGCGTGTTCCGGGGCAAGCGATTAGAAAATCAGCCCACTCACACCGCCCATTTCGGTCGCATCGAAGCCGAAGACGGACGCACACTCGACGAGGTGGTGGCCACTATTTTCCGGGCGCCCAAATCGTACACCGGAGAGGAATTAGTGGAAATTTCCGTACACGGCTCGCCGTACATCCAGCAGGAGGTACTGCAATTGCTTTTGCGCCGGGGCGCCCGACTGGCCCAGCCCGGCGAGTTCACCCTGCGCGCGTTCCTGAACGGCAAGATGGACCTCAGCCAGGCCGAAGCCGTAGCCGATCTGATTGCCGGCCAGAGCGAGGCGGCGCACACGGTGGCCATGCGGCAGTTGCGCGGCGGTTTCAAAAACGAGATCGCTCACTTGCGCGAGGAACTGATCCACTTCGCCAGCCTCGTGGAACTGGAACTCGATTTTTCAGAGGAGGACGTAGAGTTTGCCGACCGCACCCAACTGAAAAACCTCGTGGCCAAAATCCGGGAATACATCGGTTCGCTGCTGCGCACCTTTCAGTTGGGCAACGCCCTGCGCACCGGCGTAGCCACCGTGATCGCCGGGCGACCCAATGCCGGCAAAAGCACCCTGCTCAACGCCCTGCTCAACGAGGAGCGCGCCATCGTGTCGGAAATAGCCGGCACCACCCGCGACACCATCGAGGAGGTGCTCAACATCGGCGGCGTACAGTTCCGGCTCATAGACACCGCCGGTATCCGTGAGGCGCAGGACGCCATCGAGGCCATCGGCGTGCAGCGCACGATGGAAAAAATCGAACAGGCCGCCATCATCGTGTACGTGTGGGATGTGGCCGGCATGACGCTGGCCGAGGTGTACCAGGACCTGGAGGCCATAGCCGGAAAAAATCAACCTGTTGCCCCCGGGCGACCACAAGGGTCGCCCCTACTGGTCGTATGCAACAAAATGGACAAAAACCCATACTTCCAAACCGACTGGCTGCTCGACCCCACCGCGCCCGACATCCCGCCCTACCTGCTCGAAGGCGCCCCCCCAGTCCCCAATTCATCATTCATCATTCATCATTCATCATTACTCCCCGTTTCCGCCAAAAACCAGATGAACATCGAGTACCTCAAGGAAAAACTGCTGGAAACAGCCGTCGGCGAGGGCGTCAATCTGGAAAGCACCGTGGTCACCAACGCCCGACACTACGCCGCCCTGCAACGCGCCGACGAGGCGCTGGCCGACGTGCTCACCGGACTGGATGCCGGCGTCACGGGCGATTTCGTGGCCATGGACATCCGCCGGGCGCTGAACTTTCTCGGCGAGATCAGCGGCCAAATCGGGGTGGAGGACTTGCTGGGGAATATCTTTGGGAGGTTTTGTATTGGGAAGTAGGAACCCTCTCCTCACAACATATTCACCCCGTACAGCGGCACATTCGTCATCCAGTCTTGCTCGCGATACGCACTCATGGAACTTCGGTACGCCGCCTGGGGCTTGAATTTCTCCACAAACACGTTCAGGCTTTTCGACTTCAGATTTTCTTCGGCTTTTACCTCGATGGGTATGATGTCGTTTTGGCGTTGTATGACGAAATCAATTTCCGCATTTCCGCCGGAAGCCGTCCAGTAGTACAGTTCGTGCCGGATGCACAGTTGCTGCGCAACGAACTGCTCGGTCAGGGCGCCCTTGAACTCGACCAGAATGCTGTTCTTTTCCAGCAAAATGGAAGGGTCAACCCGGGCGACAGCGTTTAAAAGTCCTACGTCCAGCATGAATAATTTGAACGCGTCCAGATTGAGGTAGGCGTTCAGGGGCAGGGCCGGTTTTTCGATGCAATGGGCTTTCAGCACCAGGCCTGCATCGGCGAGCCATTGAATAGCCGCCTCAAAATCCTTGGCCCGCGCGCCTTTTCTTATCTGACCGTAAATAAACTTCCGGTTTTCCTTAGCCAGTTGGCTGATGAGCGCATGCCAGACCTGGCGAATCTTCGGCACCACCTCGTTGGGCGCATGTTTGGCGAAATCGTTTTCATAGCCAAGCAGGATTTTGTCCTGTATGGAACGGACGGCATTCAGGTCACCCTGTGCCGCGTAGCTGCTTACCGCTTCGGGCATGCCGCCCACGAAGTAGTAAAGCCGCAACAAATCCACCAACTTGTCGTGAAAAACACCGACCACGGGCCAATTCCGGGCTTCCAGATGCTCTTTCAGCAGCGTTTGGCCCAGTGCATCCAGAAACTCCGGAAAACTTAGCGGGTACATCCGCAAAAAATCAACCTTGCCGACCGGGAACGAGGTGTTTTTTTGCAGCGAAACACCCAACAGGGAGCCTGCCGCAATGAGGTAGTATTCCGGGGCCTGTTCCTGAAAATATTTCAAAGCGGTCAGCCCCTTTTCCGCTTCCTGAATCTCGTCAAAAATAATCAGGGTCTTGTCCGGCTGAATTTTCAGGTTGGCCTCGATTTCTATAATGGACAGGATGCGCCGAACATCGAAGTCGGCGGAAAAAATGCCTTGCAGCCGGGCACTGCTTTCAAAATTCAGATAGGCAACCTGCTCGAACTCGTTTTTGCCGAATTCCCGCATCAGCCAGGTTTTGCCTACCTGCCTTGCACCTTGCAAAATCAGGGGTTTCCGGGCCGGGGCGTTTTTCCATTGGAGCAGGTCTGCGTACAAGGCTCTTTGCATGATTGACTTTTTGAAGCAAAAATACACTTTTTCGTTTGAAAAAATGTGATAGCAAACACTTTTTCCTTACTAAAAAATGTGTTTTGCTAAAACTTCAGATTGTCCGCCGGCCTGTTTGCGCTTGCTGCCTTGTATCAGGAAGTGGCCATTACGCCCCTCACGCCCAAACCTTGCACCCCTCCGTACAATTCGTACAAATATCAATCTCGCTGCGCCCGATCAGGATTTTCCGTCGGAAATCCCGGTACGCGCCGTTTTGCCAGATCGTGCGGAACGGCGCGGCTTTGAGGTCGCCGAGGCGGTGCGCAGCGTCCTTGTCGAAACAGCAAGGCACCACCAGGCCGTCCCAGGTGACCACGCAAGCGTGCCAGAGTTTCCAGCAGTGGTTGTGCAGG
>CAYMQY010000339.1:0-3416 GCA_964392655.1 uncultured Saprospiraceae bacterium | reverse complement strand
CCGCCATCTGTGCGCTGGTGCGCGGTGTGCCGGCCGGCGCCGGATCGCTCCAGGCGTAGCCGGCGCGGTCGAAGGCCGCGGCCGGGGTGAAGGCGGCCAGGGCCGCCAGCGTATTGGCCCACACCAGCGAGTTGCCGACCAGGCCGCTGTCCAGAACCGTGATCGGCTGCCTGTCCCGCGCGCCGCTCGGTGAGGTGTGGCCCTGTTGCCACAGGTGCAGGCGGCAGCCGCCGATGTCGAAGAGTTGGCCGGGCGGGGGTGGAAGGGTGTTCATGGGGCGGCTCCTGCCTGGGACGGTGACGATTGACCGGGCTGTCCCGTCCCGTGGGCGCCGGCCCGCGCCGTCGGTAACCCGGCGCCGTGCCGCTCGATGATCTCGACCGCCCTCGCCACACCGTCTTCAGCCCGGATTGCCTGTCCCAGCGCGGCGGCGCGCGCGCGCATCCCGGCCTCGGTGACGGCGGTGTGAATGGCCGCCGCCAACTTCTCGGCCGTCAGGGCCTTGATGGCGGACACGCGCGGCCCGACCCCCAGCTTCACCACACGCTCGGCCCAGGCTGGCTGATCGTTGGGGGCCGCGGGCGCGATAAGGTTGGGCACGCCCGCGCGCAGGCCGGCCCCGGTGGTGCCGGCGCCGCCGTGGTGCACGATCGCGGCCATTCTCGGGAAAAGCCAGTCGTGCGGGACATCGTCTACGAAATACGCGGTCGCCGGCGCGGCCTGCCGCATCAAACCACCCCAACCGGTGAGCAGCACGCCGCGCTGTCCGCTCAATTCCAGTGCTTGCAGAGCCAGGCGTGTCTGGCGCTCAGGATCCTCATGGTTCATGCTGCCGAAGCCGATGTAGACGGGCGGGGGACCAGCCTTGAGGAAATGGACCAGGTCTTCCGGCGGCGCCCAGCCTGGCGCAGGGTCTAGGAACCAATAGCCGGTGATGTGCTGGGACGCGTCCCAATCAGCGGGCCGCGGCAAGACATGGGCGCTGAAGCCGTATAGCCAGGGCACGCCCAGGCGGCGGCTTTGCGCCAGGACATCCGCATACGAGCCCCACGGCCGCAAGCCGAGCTTTTTGCGTAACGGGTTCGTCGTCGGTCCGCCCATGGCGCTCCACAGCACGCGGTGCATGAGCGTGTGCGTGAGGGCGTTGTAGCCCGCGCCCAGCGAGAAACGCGCCGCGCCCAGGAAGAATGATGGAAAGGCGCGCGTGGGCGCAAAAGGGACCGGTGAGGCGAAGGCCGCCGGGATGCGCCGCTCGCTGACCGCTTCCAGGGCGCCGCTGGCGGTGGGGCTCTGGATGACAAAGTCGGCGTCCTGAATGGCCGCCCACACGTCGTCTTGCGCTGCGGCGTTCTGGCGCATCAGGTCGCGCAGCAGCCGCACCTGGCGGATCAGGTTGCCGCTTCGCAGGATGGCCTGGGTCTCCGGCTTCTGTGTGAACTCCACCATGTTGTAGCGCGCCGGGTGGATGCTCACGCCGTAGCTCTGAATCCATGCGCTGAAATTGGCTGAAGTGGCGAGGGTGACGCGGTGCCCCGCGCTTTGTAATCCAACCGCCAGCGCCAGATACGGCTGCGCATCACCGCGCGCGCCAAAAGAGGTGATGAGAATTTTCATGGCGCTGGAGGGGGCTCGGCCCGCCCGCCGTTGCTTAAGGGAGCTGGGCCAAGGGGTGCGGGTCGCAGCCACACCCGGACGCTCTCCGGCTCCATGGTCTCCTGCACCACGCCCCGCAGCCGGCCGGTGAGCGCGTGCAGGTCGGTCTCGTCGCGGGCGGCGGCGGCGAATTCGGCCAGCACCTGCTGGGCGTTGTATTTGTGCCGGAAGAAACGCCGGTCGATGAAGGCCTGCACCCGCCCGCGCAGTGGCGAAATCAGGGCGGCCACCGCCAGGGTGGAAGCCACCGTGATCCACTCCGAGCGCGCCCCGCCCAAGGCCGTGACCGCGCCCTGGAGCACGACCACCAGCCCAAAGTAAGTCAGCGCCAGCAGGCCGGTGAGGGTCGAGTAGATCAGGGCCCGGCGGATGATGACGTCGATGTGATAGAGCTGATACTTGAAGACGGCCACCGCGATCCCGGCCGGGAAGGACAGCAGGCCCGTAATCTGGAAGAGGCCGCTGAGCCACGAATCGCCGAGCTCGGGGATGAAGAGGGCCTGCGCTGCCAGCAGGATCATATATGGGATGAGCACCAGGCTGGCCAGAAACACGAACCACTTGATTTGCTGGCGCTCGTCGCCGCGGGCGCGCCGGTAGCGCGCGATCTGCGAGAGCACCGCGGCCAGGATGCTGGCCGCAAAGATCGGCGTGGTGACCGCAAACCAATTCACCGAGGCCAGGGCCGGGGGTGCAAACGGGAGCGCCAGCGGGTTGGCCACTACGAGCCGGATCCCTTGGGACGGGTACAGGTCGATGTTTGCCTGCAGAAAGCCCTTGGCGACGTTGCCGACGGCCATCAGGCCGGCCGCGCCCCAGGCCAGACGCCGCCAGCCGGCGGAGACGAAGCGGCCGGTGGGGAACCACAGCGGCAGGAGAATGAACAAGAGGAATGCGGGTACATTGCTGACCAGTTCGTAAAGCACAGCCATGACGTCCAGGCCGGCCGGCGGGGCGGCCATGACCGTGTAGCCATACTTCAGCACATCGTTCGCCAGGAGGGCCAGCGCCAGCAGCGGGCCGCCGGCCAGGAGCAGCCAGCCGATGCGGTTCTCGGACCGATAGGTGACGATCAGGGCGCCGAGCAGGCTGTACGCGAAGATGGGTATGACAAACAGCGCGGTGAACGCGGTCCCGGGCGTCAGGTCGGAAGCCAGTTTGACCACGACGTCGGCCGCCAGGGTCAGGCCGGCCAGGGCGCACAGGCTCCAGGCCAGCCAGAGAAGAGAGCGGGGGGAGGCGGTCGGTTTCATGCTGCTTCACAACCCCTGAAAGACGCCCCAGGCCAGGATCGCCAGCCCCGGCACCGAGAGCAACGCCGAAAGCACGCCGGCCGCCAGACCCGGCGAGCGCGCCTGGAACTCGTCGCGCACGCCCAGCGCCCAGTTGACCACGGCCGCCAGGTCCAGGAAAGCGCTGGAGGCCGCCAACAGGCCGGCGGCCAGCGTCTCTGGGCCGGCCGCCAGCGGCGAGAGCGCCACGGCCCAGGTGAGCCCGAGCAGCATCAGGCCCTGCTGCAGGCCGGCCTGGTGGGCCGTGAGCAGGTGGCGGTGCTCGGCCGCGGGGTTCCGCAGCCGCAGCCCGGCCAGCAGCGCGCCCACGAGCAGGCCAAAGGCGAGGTTGAGCACCCCTCCGACGATGAGTACCTTGGTAGCTGTATCCATGGGCCTCCCGTGATCGGCGCTCGTTTAGCTTCCGTCCCCGCGCTCCCACTCCGCCGCAGCCAGCCGTGCACGCAGGCTGGCGAGCGCGGCCTTGGCGGT
>CAYMQY010000338.1:0-3416 GCA_964392655.1 uncultured Saprospiraceae bacterium | reverse complement strand
GGGGAAACATTTCTCTGATTTCAGGAAAATAATTTGGTGATCGGTTTGGTACAACAGACGGTTTGCCTACTTTAGCCCCCGTAAATTTTGAATTTAATCCGACCGTTTCTAACTCACCTGAGTTGATCGGCTTTGTCTGCACCTCTTTATCGTCAAAACATTAAACAGCAGCACCGTGAGACAATGTCAATCCATTACTGTACACCCTGAAATTCAGGACGGCGCACCCGTCTTCAGCGGCACCCGTATCCGCGTCGAAACATTTTACGATTTCATGCGCATCGGCGTCAGCGTCAATGAATTTCTGGATGAATTTCCGTCCATCACCCGCGATCAGGCCTTGGACGTGTACGACCTGGTAAAAAGCCAGTACACGCTGGATCAAATCGCTTCGCTGGTGGAAGGGCCGGGCGCAGCAAGTGCTTCCTCTTCACGTATGCACGCACTGAACCGGTAATTTTCCTGCGCGACAAAACTGCGTCGCCATCCTGCGCCATTCGACCTCGTGTCGAATGGCGCAGTTTTTTTCCGCCACGTTGCACGACCATGCCGACCAAAAAAATACTGCTTGTGGCCAATACCGCCTGGAACCTGTGGAACTACCGGCGAGCGCTTATCCGTGCCTTGCAAACCGCCGGATACGAGGTGGTAACTGCTGCTCCCGACGACCGCTTCGGCTCATTTCTTGAAACGCGGTTTATTCCACTGAAACACCTGTCGCGCCGCAGTTTTTCCCTTCTCCAAAACCTGCTCGCGCT
This sequence comes from uncultured Saprospiraceae bacterium, assembly GCA_964392655.1. Lineage (GTDB taxonomy): Bacteria > Bacteroidota > Bacteroidia > Chitinophagales > Saprospiraceae > M3007. Next base: position 2,658 of record CAYMQY010000338.1, on the reverse strand, counting down.
GCTGGAATTGTATCGCCTGCTAAAGCGCGAACGCCCCGACGCGGTTTTGTTCTACACCATCAAGCCCAACATACTCGGCAACCTTGCTGCGCGACTGTCGCGCACACCGGTCCTTTCGGTCGTGGAAGGCCTGGGCTACAACGCTACGTCGGCAGCGCAGTGGCGTTGGCTGGCCGCCCCGCTCTACCGGCTCGCCTTGCTGCGCGCCCGGCGTGTTGTTTTCCTGAACCGCGACGACGCACAGGAATTCCTCCAGCAAAAACTCGTCACCCCAACGCAGTGCCGGATCGTCCCCGGTCCCGGAGTTGACACGGAGCATTTTTGTCCACCCGCCTTCGCCAAGGCTACGGCGGATAAACCCGACACCGTCACCTTTCTCTTTTGCGGTCGGTTGTTGTACGAAAAGGGAATCCGGGAATTTATCGAGGCAGCCCGGGCAGTACGGCAAGCCGGCGCAACGGCTGTCTTTCGCGTATTGGGCAATCCCGACCCCGGCAATCCTTCGAGCATCGAACCCGCTGAACTGGACACCTGGCGGCGCGAGGGCGTTGTGCAATTTTACGCCGCAGCCGACGACGTACGCCCGCAGCTCGCCGAGGCCGACGTACTCGTGCTGCCTTCGTACTACCGCGAGGGCGTGCCGCGCGCCGTACTGGAAGCCATGGCTATGGGAAAAATCATCGTGACAACCGATACTCCCGGCTGCCGCGATACAGTCGAACCCGATAAAAACGGTTTTCTGATCCCGCCGCGCCGCGCCGACCTGCTTGCGCAAACCATGCTCCGCATGCTCGACCTGCCGAAAAACACCCGAACGGACATGGGCCGATACAGCCGTTCTAAAGTCATCCGGGAGTTTTCGGATACGGTGGTATTGCCGCAGTATCTTTCGATTCTGGAAGATATCCTGCGGGAAAAAGCAAGGCCTCATACGCCTCCGCCACCGCCTGCACGGTAAAATTCTGCACCCGAACGAGACGCTCCGGTTCCGTCGGCTCGACGTGTTTTGAATTCAAAAAAGCCGCGAGGCGCGGAATGTCCGCATCCGCCACGCGGCCGTTTTGCACCCGCAGGGTCAGCAGTCCGGGTGTGTTTCCCCAAAAATCGAGAAACGGGTCGGCGTCCACGTACGACAGGTGTACCACAGGTTTGCCTGCGGCGAGGTAATCCACCACTTTGCTGGGCAACTGATACGTCGTCGTGTTGCCGATGTGGAGCAAATAATCCATTTGCCGCATGGCGGCTTGCACCTCCGCCCGGGGGCGCAAGCCGTGCAACTGAATTCCCGCGTGGTTTAATTTTTCAAAAAACTCGGGAAACACCTCGCCGAAAAAATGCACCCGCAGGCGCTCGTACAGGTCGGGATATGCCGTGCGGATTTTTTCCAACAAGTCCAAAAACGCATCGGGTGTGCGGACAGGGGCGTACAGGGCGCCGAAGAACCCCACCCCCAGCCTCCCGACAACAGTACGGGACAGGCTCTCCCCCAATGGGGAGGGGGGCTTGCCCTCTAAAACGGGGAAATTTTCGGCTCGGAATGCCGGGGTGTCCTGCTGTGCAAAAAAACCGTCACGCGGAATGTACTCCCCTCCCCCCCGGGGGAGAGCCTGTCCCGTACTGTTGTCGGGAGGTTGGGGGTGGGGTTGCCACAGCGGCGCCACCACCCCCAATTTACCGGCCACCGCACCGAACTGCTCCCGGTACGCCTGCACCGCCCCCGCATTCGTCACCACCGCAGCGTCGGCCTGTTCCAAAACCTGCCGCTCGAGGCGCCGGCTGAGGCGGCCGTACAGCAAGGAGTTGTTCGGCGGCGTGGCGGCGATGGTGAACGGATCGCCAATGTCGGCCAGCCAGCGGAGACCGGGGAACAAGCGTTTGGCGTACCGGCCGACGAGGTGCCCGGTGAAGGGCAATGACACCGAAACCACCGCGTCGAAGGGCTGTTTTTGAAGCAAATCCCGCACTTTGCGCCGCGCCGGGAAATACCACAGGCAGGCATCGTCGGGGAAATAGAGGTTTTTCCAGACCGTCCGGTACAGCCACATCGCCGCGCGTTCGACCGGACCGGGCTTTCGGACGGCGGCCCCTACCCTGCCCCGCCCCGCTTTGGAGCCGAGGAGGTAGTACGCCAGTTCTTTCAGCGAATCGAATCCCGCGCGCTGTACGTGCACGCCGTTCAGCACGGACTCGTCGGGGCAGTCGCGCCGGCGGGCGCACACGACGTGTACCTCGTGGCCTTGCGCTGCCCAATGCTCGGCGATGCACGTCCAACGGTGCGCCCGCGGGTGGATGAACGGATGGTACCAGGCTGTGAGGATGAGGACGCGCACGGCAGTTTTGAGTGGTGGGTTTTGAGTTTTGAGTGGGGTGGAGGGATACCGTTTGAGAGGGGTTCACCACTAAGCCCACCAAGACCACTTAGTTTCGTCAAGATTTCCTTTGGTTTTGGTATTTCCTGTGGGCTTAGTGATGTCCCTACAAGATAAACACATCAAACTTGATGACGACCTCGGAGAGGTCAAACGTTGGTAGAAAAAACAGATTCAAAAAATATTGACGACCTCGGAGAGGTCAAACATGGCCCGACGTTGGTCTGGTTTGACCTCTCCGAGGTCTTGTAATCAACCCAACCGCCCGTTTTCTACCAACGTTTGACCT
>CAYMQY010000337.1:0-3422 GCA_964392655.1 uncultured Saprospiraceae bacterium | reverse complement strand
TTTGTCGGTAACAAAATAATCGGCGCCGATGCGGTAATTGTGGGATTGGGTAAACGAGCGCGAGTAGTTGCTCTGCCGGTACGTTTCTTCGCCGATGAAGCGGCCAACCTTGATGATTGAAAATCCGGTACGCTCAAAGTAACTGTACGACCCGAACAGGTTCCACTTGTTTTTGCGGTAGTTGAGCGACAGGGAGGGGTTGAGCCTGTAGTAGTTGCGGTCGTCGGTGCCTGCGTCGGACTGGTCGTAGGTGCTGCCGCCGAGGGTGAGCGCCACCGTGCCGGTGAAGCCGAGGTTGGCGTTGCGCTTGAGCACGATGTTGATGATGGAGCCGCCCGTGGCATCGTATTTGGCGCCCGGCTGGGTGATGAGTTCCACGCGGTCAATCTGGTCGCCGGGCATATCGCGCAGCACGGCGTTCATGTCCGTGTACTGCGAGGGTTTGCCGTCAATCCAGATGGCGAGGTTGCTGTTTCCGGCCAAAGTGACGCGCTCCTGCACGACCAATACACCGGGCATTTTTTTCAAAATTTCCAGCGCGGAACCGCCGCTGGCCACCGGGCTGTCGGCTACATTCATCACGAGTCGGTCGGCTTTTTGTTCGAAGAGCGGACGTTTGGCAGTCACCACGGCTTCTTTAAGCAGGTTGGTAGCGGGCTGCAGGGCAATGTCGGCGGTTACGTTTTTACTGTCGGCCAGCACCGAAAAGGCATCGGTGTAGTTGGTTTCGTAACCCAGCATTGTGGTCATCAGCCGGTAGGCACCGGGCTGAACGTATTCGATTTTGAAGTCGCCGGCGTCGTTGCTCAGGGCGCCACGCACCACCGAAGAGTCTTGTGCCGACACGAGCGCCACGCCGGCAAAGGCCACAGGCTGGTTTTTTTCATCCAGCACTTTACCGGAAACGGTGATTTGGGCAACAAGTGATACGGTGGAAAATAGAGGGAGGGCAAAAAACAGGAGTGCTTTCTTCATGCAAAACGGGAGGTTGTTCGTGCTATTAGTGGCAAAAATCCCGCGCATGGTTGCATGTCCACTAAAAAAGAGTTTCCCTCTGCCCGCCGGAAAAAATTTATGTCAAAAATATTTTAACATAATCTTATGAAAATTTTAACGTTAGACTGATCTCCACATCATTCACAAAACTTTGCCGTCATCATGAAACTTGAATCGTCAGTCCTGAAAAAAATCACCCCTGCCGTCATCCTGTTGGCGGTACTCACTACTTCCTGTACGAATGTGTATTTTGAAAACCCGGTGCCCCAGCGCGGCGAAAGCATGCGCGCGGCGCCTGCCGAACTCGCCGGCCTGTACCTCCTGGAGCCGGGCGCGGGCGAAACGCTGTCGGAATGGGAAGAACTCCTGCGCCCCTGTTTCCGGATCGAGGCCACCGACAAGGGCAATCTGCTGATTTCCACCGAAAACCGCCTGCACGCCAAAGATGTTTCCCGTCTGAGAAAAGCCCTCGAAACGCAACGGAAGGAAGGCAAACTGCTGGACTATGAGATGACCGAATCCGCCATTACCTGCCTGGTTCGGAAAGAAGAAGAGGGCCGTATCTGGCAGGAAGAACATTCCGTGACGCTGATTAAAAGCGGCTCCTGGTACGTGGTGGCCCAAACAGCCAAACCTTACTGGCTGTTTGATTTCGAAGCAGGACGGCAACTGGAGTACAAATCCGAACAGCGTGACCAGGCGAGCAACGACTGGTTCCCGGAAGCCGCCCGGCTACAGGCCGATACTGCTCAACTCGTGGCCCTGCACAAATACCCAATCTGGTACTTCAACACGCGCAAGGGCGATGAAAAAGCGTGGTCGCTGTTGTGTGTAGAGCGCGTCGGGAATGATGCGCTGCGTGTCAAATTTTCCAGCCTCGACAACAAAGCGGTTTTTGAAGAACGCGCGGCCTATTACAACGCCATCACGCCGTTCCGCAAGGAAGGCGACAACCGCTATGTAATCAATCCGACCGACGGGGCACTTGACCTGTTGGTTCAGGATGCACAGTTGTTTGAAACCATGTTGCTGCGCAAGATCGAGTAACGGGTATTGCTTCCAGCGTGTTTGAACGTGTCACAGCAGCTCGCAACGAGTCGCTGTGACACGTTGAAAACAAATGCGGGCAACAAAAAAAGTTAATGCCGCCCGGCAAAGCCGCGTTATTTTTGCCGCCAACAACATACACACGCTATGTGGAAGGAAGAAAATAACTACATGCTGGCCGCATTCCGGTTTCGCGATTTTGCAGAAGCGTTTGCGTTTATGACCGAGGTAGCACTCCACGCCGAAAAACAAAACCACCACCCCAACTGGAGTAACGTGTGGAACACCGTGGAAATCCGGCTGAGCACCCATGATGCCGGGAATATTGTGACCGAAAAAGACCGGAAACTGGCCGGGGTGATCGCGCAGATTTATCAGAAGTATTCCGCATGAAATACCGCAACGCCTGGCGATTTGCCCTGCTGGGGGCTTTGTACTACATACCTTTTCTCGGCGGGGTACACCTCTTCGACTGGGACGAAATCAACTTTGCGGAAATCAGCCGGGAGATGATCGTGCTGGACGACTACCTGCGCGTTCACGTCAACTTCCAGCCGTTTTGGGAAAAACCGCCTTTCTTTTTCTGGCTACAGGTACTGGCCATGAAAACATTCGGCACAGGCGAATTCGCCGCCCGACTGCCCAATGCACTGTGCGGCGTACTGACGCTCGTCGTCGTGTATCAGATCGGCAAAAAACTGTACGACGCCCGTTTCGGCGCGCTTTGGGCTACGGCTTATTTCGGTTCGGTGCTGCCGTTTCTGTACTTCAAATCAGGAATCATTGACCCCTGGTTCAACCTGTTCATTTTCCTGGGGCTGTATTTTTTTATCCTCGGCTACTGGAAAAAAGACGACGTGCCCGGTATCGAACTGCGGCGCAACCACTGGTACTACCTGTTTCTCGGCGGTTTTTTTATCGGCATGGGCATACTGACCAAAGGCCAGACGGCCTACCTGCTCGCGGTGCTCACGATGGGGGTGTACTGGGTATCCAAACGCCTGCGCTTTTATGTGCATGTGCCGCATTTTCTGGTTTTTACCGCCGCTGCTACCCTGGTCACACTGGCCTGGTACGGTATGGAAACCTGGAAAAACGGCCCCTGGTTTATCAACGAATTCAACAAATACCAGTACCGCCTCTTTTCCACGCCCGACGCCGGGCACGGCGGCTTCCCGGGCTACCACTTTGTGGTGCTGTTGGTGGGCTGTTTCCCGGCCTCTGTTTTTGCCTTGCGGGCTTTTTTCCACCTGCCCGAAGAGGAACACGAGCACCGGCGGGATTTCCGCCGATGGATGAAATACCTGTTCTGGGTGGTGCTCATCCTGTTTAGCATCGTCAAGTCCAAGATCGTGCACTACTCCTCCATGTGCTACTTC
>CAYMQY010000336.1:0-3428 GCA_964392655.1 uncultured Saprospiraceae bacterium | reverse complement strand
GCACCACGCCGAGTTTGTCAATACGCTGTTTGAGGCGCTTGTAGGTTTCGCCTACTGTAGTGTTGGCCAGTTCGCGCACCACACGGATCACATCGGGATCGGGCGATTCGAAGTTGATACGGCCTTTGAGCGATTCGTTGCGGGCAAAAATGGAAGCCAGCGAACGTCCTTCGCCCACCTGTTTCCAGGCTTCGGCAAACAGCGTGATGTAATCCGTTTGCTGGGTGGTTTGCAGTTCCGATGCTTTGTCCAGAGCCTTGGTGAACGCCGGGTCGGTGGTATTGCCCGCCAGACTTTTCAAAAAGTCGCGCAAGTCAACCTGCAGTAATACGCTCATGCCCCCTTTCAGGTCGAGGCCCATAGCGAGTTGACCCTTTTTCAGGTCGGAATAGGTGAAATCTTTAATGAGCGGGATGCTGAACACCGTCTCGGTAGAGAGGGAATCCAGAAAACTGCTGTAGTGGGTGCGCCAGGATACTCCCGGGCTTTTCTTTTGCTGTTCGTCGGCATACCGGCTTGCAGCGTTTTCGACGCTCGTGGTCGGGATGATGAGCAGATACTGATACAGACAAACGATCGTCAGCGCTATCAGGAAGAAACGTATAACTCCTTTGCTTTGCATACCTTGAATTAAGGTGAGTGATTAAGCGGTTTGAAAAAAGTGCGCAAATATAGGCACAGCGGGCATTTCAAAGGCAAAATCGAAAACTCTTTTGGTTTATTGGTTTATTGGTTGGCTGGTTGACTGGTTAATTGGTTGATCGGTTGACTGGTTGACTGGTTGATTAGGGCCTAATAATTTGTTGTTCCGTATGAATCCGACTGCTCTACGGGAGTATGGATCCGCGCTTCTTTTCGCGTAGATCGGACGGTTCCCTGCGGGAGGACAAGGGGCGTTCAACCTTGGCGCTATTTTCCTGTTTATGCGTGAACCTCTTACTTCGAACCTCGTAAAGCGTACTTCGTAAATCGTACTTCCCATGCCAATTCAAATTATTCCCAGGGAGAAACAAGGCCAAGGCGCCTTCAACGGCGGCGAAATCGTGGAAAACAAACCCATCGGTTTTCCGCAGGACCACTCCAGCATCCGGCCCTACTCCAATCTTTTTTATTGGGCGCACGCCCGCGCCGTGCAGGAAAGTACCATCGGCTTGCACCCGCACCAGGGTTTTGAAATCTGCTCGTTTGTGCTGGCCGGCGAAATCCGGCACTACGACACCAAACTGAAAGAATGGCGCCCCCTGCGCGCCGGCGACGTGCAGATCATTCGCGCCGGCAACGGCATCAGCCACTCCGAATGGATGGGCAAAGACGCCGAAATTTTTCAAATCTGGTTCGATCCCGACCTGACCAAAACACTGGAAAAACCCGCCAGTTACGACGACTACCGTGCCGACGCCTTCCCGGTGTCCAGCGAAAACGGCCTGACGGTAAAAACGCTCGCCGGCACGGGCAGCCCCTTTCGCATGGACACGCCCGGTGTGGAGGTGCTTCAACTGGAAGTCGGCAGCGGCACGCACCGTTTGCCCGCCGATCCGACCAAAATCTACTCGGCGTACGTGCTCGACGGCGCGGTGACGTTCAACGGTGCCACAGCCGGGAAAAGCGACTTTGTCCTGCTTTCTGAAGAGTCAGCCCTCGAACTGACGGCTGCTGCGGATGCCAGGGTATTCCTGATTGCCTCGCCTTCCCAGCCGGGTTACCGGACGTATGGTCAGTTGCGGCGGATGGGGGCCTGAGCAGCCTGATTGTTTCCTCGGGGCGTGATGTACGTCACTCCCGTTTGGCTCTGTGGCGGCTTACCTTTGCGGGCGATTCAACTCGCAAAGGTTCACAGGGAAAATTCTATGGTTATGAAAAATCTGAATGCTATCGGCCTTGACACGGAGAAAAGCGCCCGGTCAGCCGAAAAACTGAACGAATTGCTGGCCAATTACGCCATATTTTATCAGAATGTACGGGGCTACCACTGGAACGTGCGCGGCGAAAAGTTTTTTGAATTGCACCTGAAATTCGAAGAACTGTACAATGACCTGTTTTTGAAAATTGACGAAGTCGCCGAACGCATCCTCACGCTCGGGCATGCGCCACGGCATTGCTATTCTACCTATCAAAAAGTATCGGCCATCAAGGAAAGCATGGAGGTTTCCGACGGCTTGAAAGCCGTGGAGGACATCCTGCATTCGTTCCAGGTGATCATCGCACTGCAACGGGACGTGCTGGCCTTGTCCGCCGATGCCGGCGACGAGGGCACCAACGCCCTGATGAGCGACTACATCCGTGCGCAGGAAAAATTGGTGTGGATGTACTCGGCCTACCTGAATAAAAAGTAGGGTTTACAGCAACGTCAGCACAAATCCCGTCACGGCGCCGCCCAGCACTACAAGCACGGTGTTCATTTTTTTGAAAACCAGCAAGGCGACAAGGCCGAGCAGCGCGATCAGCAGGGTTTTCCAGTCCGTAAGCGCCGCCCGGCCCATTTGTACGCATACCGCCAGAATGACGGCAATAGCGGCAATGTTGACGGCGTCGAGAAACGCCGACATGATTTTCGAACGTCTCAGCCGTGGAATCAGTGGATTGAGCAGGGCTACGAACAAGAACGATGGCAGGAAAATGCCGACCGTAGCGGCCAGCGCGCCCGCCGGGCCCTCCATCTGCCAGCCGATAAACGTGGCGGTAGACAATACCGGCCCGGGGGTAAACTGCCCGACAGCCACGGCATCCAGCAGTTGCACCCGGGTCAGGAGTCCCCGGCTCACCAGTTCTGCATCCAGAAACGCGAACAGGACGTAACCGCTGCCGTACAGCATGGCGCCGACTTTGAGGAATATCCAGAAAATGTGGGGACTGCCGACCTGTAGCGCAGGTGCAGCAATTTGCAACAGCCCGAACGGAAAAATGCCGGACAAGGCTTTACCCCGGTTTTTCAGCCAAAACAGCACGATACCCGCCAGCCCGCAGCCGAACAAGGCGGCAATTTCATGCACCCCGGCGAGGCATGCCACGAGCGTCGCTACCCCCAAAACACCCAGTTCCACGCTTTTCAGGGCTTTTTTCCCAAGAGGAATCAATGCCGCGAGGATGATGGCAATCACGGCGGGTTTTATCCCGTACACAAAGGCTTCCACTTGCGGCAACTGTCCGTACTGCCGGTATGCCCAGGCAAAAACTGCCGTAATGAGCACAGCAGGCAGGATGAAACACACGCCCGCTACCACCAGGCCTTTCCAGCCCGCCCGTTCGTGGCCACAGTGCATGACCATTTCGGTCGAGTTGGGTCCCGGGATCAGGTTGGTGGCGCCGACGAGGTCGAGGAAATGCTCGTGAGACATCCAGTTGCGCTTGCGCACTACCTCGTTTTCCAGCATGGCGATGTGCGCAGCAGGTCCGCCGAAGGCGATGAAGCCGAGTTTGAGGAAGAGGGC
>CAYMQY010000335.1:0-3430 GCA_964392655.1 uncultured Saprospiraceae bacterium | reverse complement strand
GTACTGGTGGAGCCGCTTGAAGGCCTTGCCGAAGGCCTCGATCGTAAGGTCCTCCGCATCGTCCTTGTTGTTGATCATCTTCAACAACATGAAGTAGATGGAGTCGCGGTAGCGGCTCATCAGTTCGGCGTAGGCCTTCTGGTCGCCCTTGTCCACGGCGCGGCGCACGAGCAGGTAGTCGTGGCGCGCCTTCTCGGAGAGGTTCTCGTTCACTTCCATCTGCGGGGCTTGATGACCAGGGTGCTGACGTAGATCAGCGGTTCCAAAACTAAGAACAGCCATTCCAGGGGGAGGGCGAGGGTGAGCAACAGGGGGCCCGCGCCGAGCCGGTGCATGGCCAGCAGGGTGACGGGCAGGAAGGCGCCGACCTTGACGGCCAGACCGAGGGCCGCCTGGGGCGCGGCGCCCAGGAAGAAGAGGGCCGCGCAGGCCGCCCAGAACACGATGCGCGCCAGCGGCAGCAGTGTTAGCAGCACCTGGTGGCCGAAGCGGTAGTAGCGGGCCGTGGTGTAGTGGCGGCGCTTGCGGCGGATCCACGCGGTGAGGCCCTCGGTGGCGCGCGTCACCATGAAGGTGCGCGGGTCGGCCACGGCCGTGGTGTTGCGGGCCCGGGCCACCTCGTTGATGAAGAGGTCGTCGTCGCCGCTCATCAGGTGGTGGTGGCGCCGCGGCCCCTTGGCGTTGAAGAAGACCTCGTGCGTATAGCCCAGGTTGCGGCCCACGCCCATGTAGGGCAGGCCCGCCTTCGCGAAGGCGATGAACTGCACGGCCTTGGTGATGCCGTCGTAGCGCTCCAGCACGTTGGTGAGGCCCGCCCGCACCTCGTACGGGCTGTGGCCGATGACGATGTGGCGGCGGTCGCTGAAGCCGCTGGCCATGCAGCTGATCCAGTCCGGGCTCACCGGACGGCAATCCGCGTCGGTGAGCAGGATGTGCGGGTGCTTGGCGGCACGCACCCCGACGCCGACGGCGATCTTCTTGCCGTAGCTGAACTTCTCATCGGCCTGGATGTTGACCACGCGCAGCCGGGGGAAACGCGGCTTCATCCACTCGAGCACCTCGCCGGTGAGGTCCTGGCTGCGGTCGTTCACCACCACCACCTCGAACTCGCGGTGGTCCTGCTCCATCAGTTCCGGAACGAGCTTCTCCAGGGCCGGCGCCTCGTTACGGGCGCAGATCACCACGCTCACCGGCAGCTCGCGGTCGGCCACCACCGTCTGGCGGCGGAAGGCGAGCCGGCTGAAGATGAACGCGTGGTAGCACAACAGCACGGCGAGCGCGCCGCCCATCGCGAACACGAGCGTCTGGACCATGGAGAGGATGGCAGCGAAACTACCGGGCCCCGCCGCACCCCTCCTCCCCCCCACGGCCCGGTTATGAACAGGCCATCGGGGGCAACCCCGGCCCGCCCCGACCGCCCCATCTTTGCGCCGTGCAGTTCGAGCTCCTCCGCACCGATCCGGCCGGCCACGCCCGCGCCGGGGTGCTCCACACCGACCACGGCGCCATCCCCACCCCCGTCTTCATGCCGGTGGGCACCCTGGGCGCCGTCAAGGCCGTCCACCCCCGCGAACTGCTCCAGGACCTGGACGCGCCGATCATGCTCAGCAACACCTACCATCTGTACCTGCGGCCGGGCACCACGGTGCTGGAGCATGCCGGCGGCCTGCACCGGTTCAACGGGTGGGACCGCCCCATCCTCACCGACAGCGGCGGCTTCCAGGTGCACTCCCTGAGCGACATCCGCAAGATCACCGAAGAGGGGGTGCGGTTCCAGAGCCACATCGACGGCAGCCGCCACCTGTTCACGCCCGAGAGCGTGATGGACATCCAGCGCAGCATCGGCGCCGACATCTGCATGGCCTTCGATGAGTGCACCCCCTGGCCCTGCGACCTGAAGTACGCGGCCGACAGCATGCACCGCACGCACCGCTGGCTGGACCGCTGTTTCGCCCGCTTCAGCAGCACGGAGCCGAAGTACGGGTACGAACAGGTCCTCTTCCCCATCGTGCAGGGCAGCACCTTCCCCGAACTGCGCAGGCAGAGCAGCGAGTTCGTCGCAGGCAAGGGCGCCCCCGGCAACGCCATCGGCGGCCTCAGCGTGGGCGAGCCCGAGGAGGAGATGTACGCCATGGCCGAGCTGTGCTGCGGCATCCTGCCGGCCGACCGGCCGCGCTACCTCATGGGCGTAGGCACCCCGTGGAACCTGCTGGAGAACATGGCCCGCGGCGTCGATATGTTCGACTGCGTGATGCCCACCCGCAACGGCCGCAACGGCATGCTCTTCACCCGCCAGGGCGTGCTGCAGATCAAGAACCGGCAATGGGCCGACCACCATGACGCGCTGGACCCCGATGGGCACAGCTGGGTGGACACGGCCTACAGCCGCGCCTTCGTCCGGCACCTGTTCGCCAGCAACGAGATGCTGGGGCAGCAGATCGCCAGCCTGCACAACCTGGGCTTCTACATCGCGTTGATGCGCGAGGCGCGGCAGCGCATCCTGGACGGTAGCTTCACCCCCTGGAAGAACGCCCTGCTGCCCGCCCTCAAGCAGCGCCTGTGACGCCCCCCACCCGCCCCCGGCCGACGCCCTGACCGACCGAAGGACCCCATGCTCCGCATCTTCGACCGCTACATCATCCGCCAGTTCCTGGGCACCTTCTTCTTCATCCTGGTGCTCATCATGGCCATCGCCGTGGTGTTCGACATCAGCGAGAAGACGGAGGACTTCGCCAAGATGAGCGCCGGGGTGGGCGAGATCGTGCGGGAGTACTACGTGAACTTCGTGATCTACTACGCGAACTTCTTCAGCGGCCTGCTCATCTTCCTGGCGGTGATCCTGTTCACCAGCCGGCTGGCCCACCGCAGCGAGGTGATCGCGGCCCTCAGCAGCGGCATCAGCTTTCCCCGCCTCATGTGGCCCTACTTCCTGTCGGCCACCTTCCTGATGCTGCTGGCCCTGGCCGCCAACCACCTGGTGCTGCCCGCCGCCAACAAGGTACGACTGGCCGTCGAGGAGGAGCACAGCCGCGTGGCCTTCCAGGTGAAGGGCAAGAACATCCACCGCGAGATCGCGCCCGGCACCATCGCGTATGTGGAGAGCTTCAACGCCCAGAAGCGCACCGGCTACCGCTTCAGCCTGGAGCAGTGGACGGACGGCCACCTCACCCGCAAGCTGATGAGCGAGCGCGCCGTGTACGACAGCCTCACCGGCCGCTGGCGCGTGGAGGACTGGACCCTGCAGGACATCGACAGCACCGGCGGCACCCTCCGGCAGGGCAGCGTGCTGGACACCCTGATCCCCCTGGTGCCCAAGGACCTGGGCCAGCGCAACGAGAACGCCATGAGCATGACCACCGGCGAGCTGGACCGCTTCGTGGCCGAGGAGCGCATGCGGGGCAGCGACACCACCGCCTTCTACCTCATCGAG
>CAYMQY010000334.1:0-3452 GCA_964392655.1 uncultured Saprospiraceae bacterium | reverse complement strand
ATGCGCGGATTCATCCCAATGGAAAACGCCCTGGTCATACGTGAGCACCAGCGCTTTCCCGCCGGCTGTAGCGATGTCGTTTATGGGAGGATAAAAGGGAGCGGAAGACAACTCTTCGAGGGTGATGCCGAAGTCAATTAACCTCGCCAGGCGGCTGCCGCCTGCTGCAAATACCTCATCTCCAAGCAGCGTAAATTCTTCGAAAAAGTTTGGCCAGGGCGTGTCGTGAAAACCCCAGGTTTGGCCGTCGTCGTGAGAATGCCACAATTTTGAACTTGTAGCAATGATGATATGCTGGCCGTGAACAAACAAATTACTGTTACCCGCTGCAAATGGCAGTGTGACGGACGTCCAGTTTTGTCCGTTCGCATCAGTGCGGTATAATTCTGAGTTTATGAGGGTATAAAGCCGTTCATCGAAAGCCCATAAATCGTAGCCGTATTGAAACGGCGGCATCATGGTATCCCATGTCAACCCTTCGTCGTCGGAATAGTGAATAATACCCTTCTCACCTTCCGGAATATAAATTCCGTGGTCGCAAACGACAATGTACTGAATGTAAGAAACCGGCGGCTTGTCGATCTGAGTCCAGGATTCGCCGTTATTGTGGCTGATTTTCAGGACTGAAGGCTGGTTATAGCCGAAAGAATTGCCCTGGTAAAACTGCCCGACGAGGGTGCTGTCGCGCATACCCAGGGGGTAAATCGCATTTTCGGGAAATTTTTCCCAGTTAATTCCGTCGCTTGTCCGGTAAAGAAAATACTCATCGGCATAAAAGGCAAATTGATCGTTGTTCCAGATATTCCATTGGGAACCGCCGTTGGGGCCTTCCGTATGCTGCCAATTAAATTGTGCGACCAGCGGGGAGAAACATGCGGCAAAATAAAACGCGAAGAGCAGTCGGGATTTCATGTTTTGGATTGGGTTTCGGTTAAAAAACGGGTTGCAATGAGGATATGATGCGCCCAAACTCAAAAACGTTTGCCGGTATATAAAAAAATGGCGAAACTGGTGTTTCGCCATACAACAAAAAACATGAGTTATCCCGAATTTTGAGAAGGGGGTGTTTTATTAAAAAATGCGCTTTTCAATAAAATACAAACGTCCCGCCGGGGCGCATATAAGCCCAAAATTCGGGATGACTCATGTTTATTTTTACCCAAAAGCAGAAATTCACTTTCCTGCCGCCCGTACAAAACGCCCCGTCTGCCGTTCGCCGAGTTCGTTGAAGGCTTCAAGGTTGTAGATGCCAACGGGCCAGTCAGCCGGCAATTGAAGCGTTAGTACGCCGGCATTTGAAGTTGAATTTCGCTGGAATATGAGTCTTCCAAAAGTGTCCGTCACGCGAAGTTGAATTTGTTGATTTCCCCAATCAGGTGTTTGCAAATGCAAAACATCGGAAGCCGGGTTGGGAAAAACACGTATTTCCCCGTTCGACGAAAACACGTCGTTGGTGCTCACCAGCATCGGGTCGTAGCGATACACTCCCGGATCGTAGAATTCGGCAAACCAGAGCCGGTTTTGGCTGTCAACGATAAAAGCATCCGGTTCGTCATTCGAGCTGTTTTCCCAGCCCGGCGGGACGAGTTCCGTCCAGGTGCCGCCGCGCAACACGACTACCCTCGCCCCGGGCGCCCCGGGCGTTGCCGGCGCGTAACCCACATACATACCGCCCGCCTTGTCAAATGCGATCCTTGACGTCATATCGGAAGGCAAGCCCGAATTGGAACTGTTCAGCGTAGTCCAGTTTTGCCCATCGAATCGGGCCAGACCGGCATCAGTGCAAGACCAGATGGCGCCATCAGGAGCCTGAGCCAGATAAAAGACCCGGTTACTGGGCAATCCGGAGTTGCTTACGGTGAGGGTGTCCCACACACCGTTTTTATAGCGGAGTATTCCGACAAAAGTGGTGGCAAACCATGCCGTCCCGTCGGCTTCGAAGATTATTTTCCGAATATAACCAGTGACCAACGGAGCATTCGCAGCAGAAAAGAATTGCCACTGCCCATCGGCACTGTAACGCGCCAAGCCATCGAAGGGAGCGGTAGGTGGCGAAGACGATGGTCCGAAAGAGAACCACTGGTCGCCGTTGGGCGCAGTGGCAGCAGTAATGACAAAATTATCGGGGAAATAGGCGGCACAGGTGTCAAAAAGAGTCCAATTTCCATTAGCGTAACGCAGTATCTCGCTGTTTTCGAGACCAAACCACATCTGCCCATCGGGAGCGGCCTGTATACTGGTCACCCTGGTATTCGTTGTGCCGTAATTTGCAATCTGGTATTGTTCCCAGGAGTCATCGTTTTTCAGGCGCGAGATATATCCTCCTCCATAGGCGCCCATCCAGATACTGCCGTCGGAGCCTTCGGCGATGCCGTCGAACAGGGTGCCATTGGGCGGGCCGGGCAAACCTGGGCTAAATTGTTGCCATGTTTGCCCGTCGAAACGCGCCAATTGACAGGAAGTGAATACCCAGATATTTCCCGCACCATCCTCTACCGGTGCTATTGCTCCATCGAGGCTGCAACCAATGTCCTGAGTATAATAATGCATCCAGCCACTTTGCTGCAAGATGGAAACGGTAGAGAGCGTTGTCAAATAAAGCCGGCCGGCACTACCTGCGGTTAGTTTCCGCAAGGGCACCCCGGGAGTTATGCCGATACTAACAGAAGTAAAACCCGTCCAGGTTCCGGCGTCAAATTTCGCAAGCCGGATTGCGGCATTGGGGTTTGCCCCCCCGACAGCCCAAAGTACCCCGTCCGTCGTAAGCGCCACAGAAAATACGTTATTTAGTGTGGAGATACCGGTATTGGCAGAGGTGTAGGAGGTCCAGGTCGCGTCGTCCTGAACGACGACCCCGCTGCCCGTGGTAGCAAAATACCGCTTTCCGTCGGGGCCGAAAGCCATATCCCAAATGTTATTGGTAGGCAATCCCGAATTGGACATGTTCAGCACCGACCAGTTGTCGTTCTTAAAAATCGCCACGCCGTTGTCGGAGATGACGTACATACTGCTGTCGGGCGCAGCTTTCATTTCCCGGACGAATGTGTTGGCCGGAAGCCCCATTTGTGCCAGTGTCCAGGTTTGTGTGTTTACCCCGTCAAAACGACCGAAGCCGCCGGCGTGAATCATCCACCAGTTTTCCGCAGCATCTATGGCGAGATCAGTGACGGTGTCAGAAGGCAGGGCTGAGTTGTCGGTGTTGAGCACTGTGCGGTTGCCCAGCGTGTCGAAACGCACAATACCCGCGCCGATAGTCCCCACGAGGATGGTGTTGCCCCGGGTTGCTTGACAGCTTAGGTCGGGCGGAGGGGCGAAGAAGGTCCAGGTATCGTTTTGTGCGTTGAGAGAGAGTGAAATACAAAGGATAAAAACGGTGAAAAGATGTCTCATGAGCCAGATTTTTGTGATGAAATTAATTGCGGCTCAAATGTATCCCTGATCTATTGCCTCGA
>CAYMQY010000333.1:0-3463 GCA_964392655.1 uncultured Saprospiraceae bacterium | reverse complement strand
TTCTGGTTGGAAGGTTTCTGGTTGGAAGGTTATTTTACCTCTGCCACTCTAACCAGAAACTTTCTAACCAGAAACCTTCCAACCCCTGAAATTACATGTGCTTCACCTCGTCGGGGAGGTTGTAAAAAGTCGGGTGGCGGTAGATTTTGTCGTTGGCGGGGTCGAAAAACGCGTCGGCATCTTCGCCGGAGGCATGGATGTGCCTGGACTCGACAACCCAGATACTGATGCCTTCGTTGCGGCGGCAATACACGTCGCGGGCGTTTTCGAGGGCCATGGCGGCGTCGGCGGCATGCAGGCTGCCCACGTGCTTGTGGCTAAGCCCTTGTTTGGAGCGGATGAAAATTTCCCAGAGTGGCCAGTCTTTCATGTGTGTCAATTTTATCGAAGGTTGGAAGGTTTCTGGTTAGAGCGTTTCTGGTTAGTTGGTTATTTAACCTCTGCCCCTTCAACCTTCTAACCAGAAACGCTCTAACCAGAAACGCTCTAACCAGAAACCCTCCAACCATTTTTCCGGCAAAAGTAGCGCCTTTTGGCAGCACGTATCACCGGGGCGAGTACTTGTTCGGGAAAAATGTACTTTTGCCCGCCTCAAACGTTTTCTGCTCAACCCGTTAAACCCGCTCAACCCGCTCAACCTTCCAAACCCGCTCAACCTCCTCAACCCGTTTCAGTCATGTCGAATTTTTTCAAAAACTACTCTTTTACATTCCGTTCCCTGTTTTCCGCAGCATTTGTACTTCTTGTTTCTTCCGTTGCCTCGGGACAAATGAAATACGGCTTCAAGGCTGGTCTGAATTTTAACAGCATTGACGGCCCGTCGGAAGTAAGTGCAGCCGGTGCCAACCTCGAAAACTGGGGTTCACTCACCAGCTTTCACATCGGTATCTCTGTGGATTACCATTTTCCCGGCACGGCTTTCGGCATCCGAGGTGAAGTGCTGTACAACAAAAAAGGCTCGAAGTACACCTACGAAGGCGAGTCGTTCCGTACGTTCCGGTTCGACGACGGCACCACATCGTTGACCACCGGTAACTCGAAGTACCTTGTCAACGTGACCAACGCCTACATTGACTTTCCGGTGATGGCGCATGGCCGCTGGAAAGACCTCGAATTCTCCGCCGGTGCTTATGCAGGCCTGCGCGTGCAGTCCATCGGCGAAGGCTCTCTTTCCTACACCGGCGGGCGAACCGTGCCGCTCTCGGTAGCAGTGTCCGATCTGGAGTTCAATCTCGACTACGACTACGGTTCCGACAAACCCGGCGAAGGCTCGGGCGACCTGAAGGTAGCCCAGATCGGTGGCAAACCGCTCGAGTTACCCAGCACCCTCGGCGCGTATTTCGACTACCCAAGCGATCGCGGCAGCCTGTACAAAAGCCTCGATTACGGCCTGATTGCCGGCCTGTCGTACTACATCAACTCGCTGTATATCGGCTTCCGGATGCAGTATGGCCTGGCCGATATTTCCAATGAAGATGCCGACATCGCCAAAGCCGTTACCAACAACGGAAACCCGGTTTACCGCAACGACACCGACCGCAACATGGTGTACCAGTTATCGGTTGGATTTACTTTCGGGCGTTAAGTGCGTATAAAGGCGGTTTGCGTTGCGCTTACTGTTCCATCCTGTGCTTGGCACAACCGTTTTTTCATAATCCCGCCAGGTTGGCCGCCCACTTCCGGCTTTGGGCCGGAACGATCGCCGAACCATTTTTTCTAACCAAAACCATTTTTTTCGATGCTTAACAAATCCTGGTCGCGTTACCTGTTGCCCGCTCTGCTCGGAGCCGGCTTTTTTTCCGCTTGTGACAAAAGTCTCAACGACGTCGAACTCGCCGAACGCACGCCGGAGTACGCATTCCCGCTGTTCTCCACCGAAATCGGCCTGAAAGACCTCATGTTCACGATACTGAACGACACCCTCGGCGGCGACACCATCGTGGTGAACCCCGACAACACCATGACCCTGTATTACAGCGGCGATGTGGCTGAAAAACCAGCCACCGACATCTTCGAGTTTTTTAAATTCCCCGATGCGCCCATTCCTGTAGCCGATACGTTTTTCCGCTTCCCGTTCAACGTGCCCGACTCGGTGTACATCCACCGCGCCGACGTGCTCTCCGGGCTGATGAACGTGATCATCAACAACCAATTGCCACACCCCATCAACGGTACGTTCAGCATCCTGCAGATGTCGAAAAACGGGGAGGTGTTTACCTACGACTTCACGGTACCTGCCGGGCAGTTTCTGGTTTCCCCACAGTTCGACCTGTCCGGTTATCTGCTCCTTTCCGACAGCAATGCCCTGGAGTTTCGCTACGAGGCGTTCGACCCCATGGGCAACAGGATCGTACTGCCCGAAACCGCGCCCGGCATTCCCGGCATGGGCATTTTGCTCAATGGGTTTACCCTGTCGTATGTGCAGGGCTACTGGGGCTACTCGGAATACCCGCTCACCCTCGATACCATTGACATTGACATCAACCAGACCGACCTGAAAGGAAATGTGCAGGTCAAAAACCCAAAGGTGACCATGACGGTGTCCAACTCGTGGGGCTTCCCGACCCGGGGTGTGGTCAAACACCTGAGCTTTATCGGGCAGGACGGGAAGGACTACAAACTGGAAAGCAGCGTGTTTTTCGGCGACAGCATTGACTTCGCTTACCCTTCGTGGGCAGCCGGCGAAGTGGGCCAAACCAAATACACCAGCGTAACGCTGGATGAAAACAACTCCAACATCGCGGAAATTTTCAATGCTCAGCCCGTGAAACTGATCTACGAGGTGGCAGGCATTTCCAACGCTACCAAAGACCCCAATATCGTGGGTTTTTTGACCGACAAGAGCACCATCGCCCTGCGTATGAGCGTGGAACTGCTGCTCGAAGGTTCGGTGCAGGAGTTTGGCTCGGAGCAAATCCTCGACCTGAATTTCGGCGAATACTCCGAACTGGATTCTACCGACATCGAATCCGTGGAGTTCAAAGTAGTGACCGAAAACTCCTCGCCGATCGGCGCCAAACTGCAAATGTATTTTCAGGACGAAAACGGCAACGCCCTCGACTCGCTGTTCATCGGTGCGCCGCAGCCCATCCTGCAGGCGCCTTCCGTGGACGCCAACGGCATCGCTATCGGCAGCAAACGCACCGAAACTTTCGTGCCGATGGACGTGGAGCGGTTCGACCGTGTACGTCAGTCCAAAAACATCCTCATGCGCACCTTTTTCACCACCGCCGATGGCGGCCTTGTGCCGGTAAAACTGCTGGCCACACAAAGCGCCGCCGTGCGCATGGGCCTGAAAGTGAAATTGCGGGTGGGGGGCGAGTAGCCGATTTTTCCCTTTTTTAGGGATTACATGATTGCAGAGTACATGATTGCTGATTTTTGAAGTACCTGTAGAGTAGACCACAGCAGTTTGGCCAAGGGCGAAGCGGTCAACGTTACGCACTTCAAAAATCAGCAATCA
>CAYMQY010000332.1:0-3483 GCA_964392655.1 uncultured Saprospiraceae bacterium | reverse complement strand
AACCCGTTAAACCCGCTCAACCTACAAAGTCTAATTTTTGCGCAAACTTTGGCATTTTTCTGGAAATGGAATGCGCCAAAACGCTCTTTGTGTCATACTGGCAGCATTTTTTTACCAACATCGAAGTCAGGCCCTTTGTCAAATTGCTTGCCGACCTGAAAAAACAGGGTTTTTGGCAGGTTTTTCCGGAATGAATGCGTCAAAACGGCAGGCCCCTTTTCCGGACGCTGCATTTCGAAACAATACCTTTGCTGCTCCGTTTTGTCTGTCCACCGTCTACCATTCTTTATCATGCAAAAAATCTGGTTATGGCTCCTGCTTGGAATAGCGCTGTCAGGATGCCATTCTTCCCGAAAAGTCACCTACGCACCGGAACAGATCGTTCCCACCGACAAAGCATTGCTGTGGAAAATCAGCGGAAACGGCCTGAAAAAGCCTTCGTACCTGCTGGGCACCATTCACCTGATCCCCAAGGATGAACTCAAATTTTCCGTGGGCACTTACGATGCTCTGGCCGACGTCGGACGGGTTGCCTTCGAAATTGATATGAAGGAAATGACCAACATCGCTTCCCAGTTCAGCCTGCTGACCAAGGCGTTTATGGCCGGCGGCAAAACCCTGCGCGACCTGTTGCCCGCTGAGGATTATTCCTTCGTGAAAGAACGGCTGAAGGCGCAAGGTTTGCCCAGTACTATGCTGGAACGCATGAAACCGATGTTTCTCAGCACGCTTTTCGGCAGCGATGAAAACACAACGCTCGGCAACAACGCTGGTATGACCTCCGTGGAAATGGAACTGTACCGCCAGGTCAAACGCCGCAAACTCGAATCCGCCGGCCTCGAAACCGCCGCCTACCAGATGGCCATTTTCGACAGCATCCCCTACGAGGCGCAGGCCCGCATGCTGGTGGAAACCCTGCGCAGTTCCGAGGGTAGCGACGGCAGTTTCGAGCAGATGATCGAAATGTACCGCCAAAAAGACATCAGCGCCATGGAGGCCATGATGCTCGAAGAAGGTAACGGCATCAACGAATTTCAGGAACTGCTGCTGCACCGCCGCAACCGCAACTGGATACCCGTCATGGCCCGCATGATGCGCGAAAAACCCACCCTGTTTGCCGTAGGCGCCGGACACCTCGGCGGCGCACAGGGCGTTATTGCGCTCTTGCGTACTGACGGGTACCGGGTGGATGCCGTGGATTGATTTACGAAGTACGATTTACGCCGCAGTTGGCGTCCTCGCCAACTGCAACGGTAGTGCTCGCTGTTGTTGTCGGCGAGGACGCCGACAACGGCATTAAAGTTCGACTTACGACGGGCTGAACACCGGATGCTGCTCGGCTTTCGGCATTCGGTGGATGTACAGCATCAGCCAGACCGATATGACCATGGTTGCTGCCACCACCCAGCCCAGCATGGGATACCGCTCGATATGCCCGCTCGGTGTTTGATGCACAATCATGCCCGCGAGGGCGGAGGCAATGCCGCCCGAAATCTGTGAAAGTGAAGCGTTTACCCCCATGAATGCTCCGCGCTCGGCCATGGCAGGTACGGTACTCAACATAGCCGACGACGAGATCATACGCGCCGTAATGCCGGCAAACAGGATCGGATTCAGCAACAAAATTGCCCACAAGGGGGTGATGCCGAGGTGGCAATACACCAGCACCAGCACGAGGGCCAGTGCCGTTCCCCACACAAACACGCGGTAGGCGCCGGTGCTGTCGGTCAGTCTGCCGATGAGCGGCCCGGTCACGAGTGTGCATAACCCGGTCACCAAATAAATGACCGGAAGGTTGTCCAGACTTATACCCAGGTTGTTCACCGTGAACGCACTGCCGAAGGGCATGAGCATGAATCCGCCCGTAGCCAGCAGTGCCGTGGCGGCAAAACCGCGCAAATGACGCGTATTGGAAACCGTATTCCACAGGTGCTGCGCCGCGGTATGCCCTTTGTGCAGCGCCAAGTGGGTGTCCACGGGGCGCATTTTCCAGTAAATCAGCCCCCAGAGCGGTATGCTGAGCACGACGATAAGCAGGAACGGGGCGTGCCAGTCCCACAAATTCGAGACGAACAGGCCCGCCGGCAAACCCAGCACCTGACTGGCTGCAAAGGCCATTTGCACGTAACCCATCACCCGGCCCCGCATCTTGATATCAAACAGGTCGGTCGTAATGGCGAAGATGACCGAACCGATCACGCCGCCGAAAATGCCGGTGACCGTGCGGGCCGCCAGCAGCAGTCCGTAGGTGGGCGCAATGCCGCAAAAAAAAGTGCCGAGGATAAATCCCGCGTAAAAAAACAGCAGCAGACGCTTGCGGTCGAACCGGTCGGCGAAGCCTGCCGCCAGCAAACCTGAAGCCCCGGCGCTGAGCGCGTAGGCCGATACCACCAGACCGAATTGTGTCGTCGTGATTTTCAGGGCCGGCATCAACTGGGCGCCGAGCGGCGACAGCACCATGAAATCAAGGATAATCGTGAACTGGAGGATAGCCAGAACGGCGATGATAAAAATCTGGTAGGAGGAAAACAGTCGTTCCCGGGACATGCAAGAAGGTTTAGAAGATAAATTGGGCCGGCGAGATGAATTAAACGGGTGTCAGTCTTCCATCTCGGAAATCACGACGCCCAGTTCCCGGACGCTTTGGGCAATTTCCCCGGCAGACGCCGCTTCTGTTTCCACCCGAAGCACCCGGTCGCAGTCGTCCAAGTCGAACGCCACACGGTCGGCCAGGCCCGAACGCGTAAGTTGGTAGCGGACCGCTTCGGCCTGCTGGGAAGAATTCAGGTCGGTGCTGAACACAAGCACCTGTTTTTCATCGGAAAAGAACGAAAAGGCAGGCATTGCAGAAGGAGATTGTTGGAAAAAAATAATTCGATTTTGAAATAACCGGCACAAACATACAGCGCTTTCGAAATAAAAAACAAACAAAACCGGAGTAAAAAAATGATTTTTATTTCAAATCCGATACTTTTGTCCCATGAATAAAACCGTGCTACTGGTAAATGAATGGGCTGCGTACGAGGCAAACCATCCCGACGCAAGCATCGAGGAATTTTGCCGGTACTACCTCACTGCACAGCGCTCGAAACGCGAAGTCGCCAACCCGAGTTTCGGCGGCGGAGCGGTGCCGCCCAACCCGCGCTCGCACCTGATGAAACTGATGGCATTCCTCAGCCGCGCGGCGCACAATTACATGGAAAAATCCTTCGAGCGCATCTCGGAAATCCGCCAGAAAGAGGATTTTTTCATACTGAACATCATCTCCAACTGCGGCGAATGCCGCAAAACCGACGTGATCAACCAGCAACTGCTCGGCCTTTCCACCGGCATGGACACGCTGAACCGCCTGTTAGTCAACGATCTCATCAGCGAACGCACCGACCCCACCGACAAGCGCGCCCGGCTCATTCAGGCCACACCCAAAGGCCGCGAAGTGCTCGAACGCTGCTACACTGTGGCCCAAAAGGTAAACAGCATCGT
>CAYMQY010000331.1:0-3518 GCA_964392655.1 uncultured Saprospiraceae bacterium | reverse complement strand
TCGTATTGCGCCAGCACGCGGTCGTACAGGGCAAACTCGGGCAGATCGCCGAGATACCGGTAACCCGCCCTGTTTTTGCCGAGCCACATAACCTCGTTCGGGAAATGCGTGGTACGGGCGCTGCTGTGAAAGCTGGCGCCGTTCCAGTACAGGTTGGCCGTGCCCGATCCCTGACTCGTGCTGTACAAGTGTGGAATGTCGGTGCCCTGTGGCGTGGCGAGGTTGTCAATCCGGTTGCTGTTACCAAAACTTTCGAAAATTTGCTCGTCCACCCAGGTGTGGTGGGTGTTGCTGTTGCCGCCGATGCGCCAAAGGCCGGTTTCGTGGCCGTTTGTGACATCCGCGTTGGTTTGTTGCGTAACCACGAAGGCTTGACCAGCGGTGTACCCGTTTGTCAGGTTCCCGAAGTCAAAATACTGGTCGGTGGCTACCCCGTCGAAATGCACGGCCGGATTGAAATTGAATTTGTTTTTGACAAATGTCGGCGCATTCACGGCTGTCGGGTGATTGCCGTAAGCCGACTGGTCGTACCATTGCTCGATGTTTGCGCCCAAGGCACAACCGATGCCCGCGTCGGCACGCATCCAGACGCGCAAACCGGAGTTGACGCAACCGGGACCGATGTCGCCCGTGGCAATGGTGAAATAAACGCCGTCGGACAGAAGCGCGGAATTTAAACTCACACAGCCGGATTCGTTCAGCGGCAGTTCCTGATTGATTGTAGCGAAAGTCGGGTCGGTGCTGATAAGCAGATAGCGGCTCACACCGGAGTTATAGCAAAGCGTGACCGTCTGGTCGGCCCAGTTTGTTTTGTCCACTTTCCAGACCCGTCCGAGACGTTTGTTCACATTTGTTCCGGAGACGTTGGTGGTGAAACTGAGGGCACCGTTGTTGTTGCTCCACATCAGGAAAGACTTGTCGTTGGTAATCGTTCCGGTGTTGGAGGCATTGTCGGGAGCAAAGGCCGAACCGATAGACAGGCTGATTACGGCGTCGTTGTTCACCGATTTGCTCTGTTTTTGGTACAAACTGCCGTTGTCGTCGCGGGCTACACCGGCGATATCATGCCCATAGCCCGAGTTTTGGGAGGCTTCCCACATCTTGGTGCTCTGGTCGGAGGCGAGGTAGTCGGTAGGCGTGGTCTGGTCGAGCGTGAGGCCGTACTTCACGGCGAGGTAGGATTCGACAGACCGGCGCTGAAGCGTGCCGATGGAAGGTCCACCAGACGGAATACCGTAGAGAATGACCTCCACCATGTCGCCTTTCTGGTAATCGGTGATGGCGCCCCGGCGACCAATGTAGAACGGCGCCGAGGAGAAGCCGGAGTTGTTGGTGAAGGTAGCGTCGAGCTTGCCGTTGGAGTACAACATGCTGCCGTTGGCCTGCACAGTGTTGTCAATAAGGTCGGAAGCCACGTACCAGGTGTTGGGCTGAAGGACTCCGTTAAAGTCCAGGCAAGGCGAACACCAGGTGCGTCGGGTATTACTGGCAAGGCTGAAGCGCTGGAAGCTGCCGTCGGCATTGCCCCAGAGGGCGCTATTGATATTGGTGCCGGGTGATCGGAATACGGTGAACACGGCGAAATGGCTGAACACGTCTTTGTCCACGTCGGCAGTCGTCCACCAGTGGTCGTCCACCCCGTCGAAACGCATGATGGGGTGGTAGTTCAGGCGGTCGCATTCCGTGTCGTAATATACGGGAGTTTGCGAAGCGACGGGATTGTAGGCCCTGCCGTTGTTGGCCAGGTCGTACAGCGTATCAATGACCTGACCGCTTTGACTGGGCGCACCGGCGGAGAACGAACTGCCTTCCGTTTGCACCCAGAAGTTCAGGTTGGCCGCCACGCCGCCCGGCGGGAAGAACTGCCGTCCGAAGGTAATGTAGGCGCCGTCGGGGATCAGCGATGAGTTGATTGTAACCTGACCACCCGAGACGGGGTGTTCCGAGTTTATGGTACTGAATGTAGGCGACGTACTGATGAGCAGGCGCTCGGCCAGCGGGTTGCCTATTTTGATCTGGATATTGGCGTCGGTCCAGTTGGTTTTGTCCACTTTCCAGACGCGTTCCATACGCCGATTGACATTTGGGCTGCTGACCGGGCTGGCGAAAGTGTTGGCGCCGCCGTTGTGGCCCCACAGCATGAAGGAACGGTCGTTGGGGATTGTGCTGGCATTGGCAGCATTTGAGGCTGCCACAGTACCCAGACCGATTGTCAGAATGGCGTCCTTATTTGCCGATTTGGATTGTTTTTGGTACAAGCCCTGGCAGTCGTCGCGTCCCATACCGGCGACGTTGTTGTTATAGCCGCCTGCAGTTGGCCACACGATGGTACCGGTCGTACCATTCCAGTCACCGGCGTAGTAGTTGTGTACCAGTGTATTGCCATATTTGATCGCAAGGTAGGATTCCACTTTTTCTTTTTCCCAGGCTGTCAGGTTCCGATCATACAGGATAATTTCTCCGATCAAGCCGTTCCAGGTTTCGACGCCATCGTAGGCGCCGATTGTCCACAGGCCGTCGGTATATCCGCTGTTACCTACCAGCGTGGCTTCGGTATTGGCATCATAAAATTCAGTGCCATTCAGCCGCAGGCCGCTGCCCACGTTCGGGCTTCCGCCATTCCAGAAATAGCCCCAGACATGGGATTGGTTTGTAGCAAAATTGCCGGGCTGCACGATCTGTATCGGGCTGGAGCCGTTCATGTACATGATCTGCTGGGCATTCAGTTTCCCCATGTGCGGGTTATCAATACCGAGGTCACCGAGGTTTTCATACCCGCCGTCGCCGGCATTGGTGGCTGCGCCGTACATGGTGCCGCCACTGTTGGCTGCGATAAACCGCCCGGCGGTGTATTCGAGGTGGTCGTTAGAACCGTCGAAACGCAGAGCCGGGTTGAAGTTGATGGCGCTGGTTTCCAGCGAAGGCCGGTGGGCGCTGTTGCTCTGAATCACGTTGTATCCGTTGGTCAGGTCCTGCCATGCAGACGCGGGGCTGCCCGTCACGCCGTCGGAGGCCTTATACCAGGTCAGCAAATTGGCGGCTACACAGCCGGGTGCCACGACGAAAGCGCCGAACGAAAAATGCTGCCCGCTGTTGAAGTCCACGTTTGCGGTAAAATAGTTGACGCCGCCGATGGTTTCGCTGGTCATGGCAATCATCTGGTCGCTGCCGTCGAACGTCGCATCGTTGCTGACCAGAAGGTGAACTTGCGACAGATTGAGCGGTAGCCGTGTTTTTGGCAAGGCTACTTTTACACTGCCAGCGGTACCGGTTTCCCGTACTTTCCAGATGCGATCCATCCGGGAATTCATGTTGTTGAAGCCGAAATCAGTACCGAAATACGTGGAGCCGCTGTTGTTGCCCCAAACGAGGTACGAGTTATTCGCGGAAAAATTTGCGGTATTGGCTGCGTTGGTGGCAACAACCGTGTTGCCGTTGCCGATGACCACCTGAATCCCGGCATTTACCGATTGCGACTGGCGCTGGTGGAGGTTTTGGTTGTCGTCGCGTCCAATGCC
>CAYMQY010000330.1:0-3569 GCA_964392655.1 uncultured Saprospiraceae bacterium | reverse complement strand
GCAGCCGACGGGCCGGGGGAATACCTCGCAGTGCAAAAAAAAGTGTTGAAAACTCCTGCCGGTGTCCGCCCGGACACTATCCCCGCCGAGTACAAACCCATCGTCCGAAAGGTGCTGGCCAAACCGGCCACGCTTAAAACTGAAATTGTGCCCGCCCAATACGCCACGATCACCAAGCGCCAATTGGTGCGAAAAGGCGGTTTTCCGGAATGGCGCGAGATTGTTTGCGGCGAAAAAATGACCGGCTACACGGTGCGTCAGGTGCAGGAGGCGCTCAAGGCGTTGGGCTACTACCAGGGCGCCTCGGACGGTGTGCTTTCCGCTGCCACCCAAAAGGCCATCGCTGCGTTTCAGCGCGAGCGCGATCTGGCCGCCGACGGCAATGTGGATTTTGAAACGCTCCGTGCTTTGGGTATCGGGCTTTGATGGAACAAAATTTAGTGTCACAGTGGCTCGCGGAGTTTTTTCAAGCCCGTAGAGTGAAGGGTCACAGAGGCTCACGGAGTTTGAGAGGGCACAGAGTTTTTTTGTCATTCCGAAGGAATCCGTCCACTCTCAATCGGAAAAACTCTGTGCCCTCTAAAACTCCGTGAACCTCTGTGAAACTTGCCCTACGGGCTTAAAATAAACTCTGTGAGCCTCCAAAAACTCTGCAAGCCTCTGTGACACTTCACTCTAAAACACAAACGACAAGCGCGAGAACAGGAATGTGCCGTTGAAGCCCATTTGCACGGCGTCATACAGGCCACCACCTTCTGTTTCGGCATCTTGTTTGGTCGGGTAGGCATTCAGGATATTGGCGCCGCCTACCGTCCAGCGCACGCTGGGCGACAGGTTGTACGACAGGCTGAGGTCGAGGGTCAGGCGTGGGTCGTACACGTCAGTACTGCCGACATAGTCTTCCAGTTCAACTTTGTCAAAGTACGTGGCGCGGATGTTCAGGCCCACGCGGCGCGCGCGGTAGTCGAAGGTCAGGTTGCCTTTCAGCGGGGGCGCCGAAGCGAGGATGAACAGTTTTTCCCGAGTGCTCAGGTACGAGTCTTCTTTTCCGAGGAGCAGTTGGCTGGTGTTGACCTTGTCAATGGTCATGTCGTTCCAGTTGCCGGCCAGGGAAATGCTGAAACGGTCGGAATCGCCGACGCGTCCGCTGTATGTGGCCACCACGTCCACGCCGTTGGTGGTGGTGTTGATGGCATTGGCAAAAAAGCGGGCGCTGCCCACGTTGAGGGCGCGGAGCACATCACCGATTTCCGGGTCGTCGTCGGCAAAATCGCCGGTAAGTACGATACGGTCGTCAATTTGAATGCGGTAGAAATCGGCCGAAAGCGTAAGCCCCTCGCTGCTGAAGGTGATGCCGGCGCCGAGGTTGACCGAAGTCTCCTGTTTGAGTGGCTCGATGCCAAGCGCCCGGGTGACAGGGCTGTTGTTTTTTGCCAGAAATTTGTCCACAGCCACCCCCGACACGAAGTCGGTGTACACCGAGTTGAAATACAACTGGGCGAGCGAGGGCGCGCGGAAACCCGTGCTGGCAGAGGCGCGCAGGGCCAGTCCGTCGGCCAGGCGCAGGCGCGCGGCGAGTTTGCCGTTGAGCGTATTGCCGAAGTCGGAGTAGTTTTCATATCGTGCGGCGGCGCTGGCGGAAAATGCCGAGGTGAATGCAAATTCAGCATCCACATAGCCTGCCAGATTGGTGCGGCTTTGGTTCACCTCGTTTTGCGGGCCGAAACCAGGGAAGCCTTGTGCGCCGCCCGGGCGGGCTATGGTGTCGCCATCGGCGTTTACGAATGGCACCGGCCCGTAGGTTTTCCAGGAGCCTTCTTCGCCGGCGAAAATCTGGTAGTTTTCGACCCGGTGTTCCAGTCCGAAGGCGACGTTGGTGCCTTGCAGGCAGTTTTTGAACAGGCGGGTGAAATCGAGGGTCGTGGTATTTTGCTGGAGTTGAAAACCGCCGTCGTCGAACTCGGTCGGCGAGCGCTCTTCGAGGCTGGCATTTACGGTGCCTTTGCCGTAGTAGTGAAAGCGGTTGAGACCAACGGTGTGGTTGAGATCGGTATTCCAGTTTTTGATTGCGCCGCGTACGCCTACGCTCAGGCTGCGGTCGGTGATATCGGAGGCGATGACGGGATCGAAGCCATTGGGATAAAGCGCATCCACATTGCGTTCGGAGCCGGGATCGCGCGACCAGGCGAAGGCGTCGGTTTTGCGGGTGTTGGCGCCGCCGAATGCGTACACCGAGGCTTCGTTGTCAATGGGAATGACGGCATTGAAATACGTGCCGAAGTTGTTGCCCTTTGCGTCGCCGAACTGGCGGCGGTAGAGCGAGGGGTCGAAGCGGTTGGTGTGGCCCCGGAGCCAGTAGTCGGTGGTCACATTCACGAAGCCACGCTGCCCGATGCGGAACCCGTAGTTGCCGTTGAACTGCACGTTCTCGCCATCGAAACTGCTGCGGTCGGGATTGTCCTGGGCCAGATGCGCCCCGACGTTCAGGTTGCCGCTGAATTCGTTGACGTTTTCCTTGAGCACGATGTTGATCACGCCGGCAATGGCATCGGAGCCGTACTGGGCCGAGGCGCCGTCGCGCAGGATTTCGATGCGCTCGATGGCGGCGGCGGGAATGGCGTTCAGGTCGGTGCCGGTGTTGCCGCGACCGCGGGTGCCGTAAATGTTGACGAGGCTCGACTGGTGGCGGCGTTTGCCGTTGATGAGCACGAGCGTTTGGTCGGGGCCAAGGCCGCGCAGGGTGGCGGGGTCCACGTGGTCGGCGCCGTCGGCGCCGGTCTGGCGGTTGGCGTTGAACGAGGGCGCGGCGTACTGGAGCATCTGGTTGACGTCGAGTTGGCCTTGTGTGGCGGTGATCTGGCGTACGTCGAGCACGTCAATAGGCACCAGCGAGTTGGTTACCGAGCGGTTCAGGGCGCGGGAGCCGACAATTTCCAGACCTTCGATGAGCAGGCCTTCGCGGAGTTGGACATTGATTTCGGAACGGCCATCCAGAGGGATTTCCACGGTGGCATAACCGGTGTAGGCGAATACCAGGGTGGCATCGGCCCGGCTGCAGCGCAGGGCGTAGTACCCGTCCCAGGCCGTCATGGTACCGATGTTGGTGCCGCGTTCGTACACGGTTACCCCCACGAGCGGGGTGCCGTCTTCGTCGGACACGATGCCTTTGACGAGGTCCTGAGCAGTTGTCGAACCGGTTTCAAGGAGAAAAAAAAGCAGTAGCAAGAAGGAAAGGTGTTTCATGCGAAAAAAATATTTAGTGAAAAAGACAGGGTAAATGATCGGAAAAATCGGCCAAATGTAAAATGCTGTTATGTGCGAAAGAGGCTGTCCGGAAGATCATTTCAATGAAAATTTCTTTTTCTATTTGCCTTGTGCGAATTGAAACAAAAGCCGTTACCTTTGCGGCCCGACTTTTCAAAAGTTGAACAAATGGTATCGTGGCCGAGTGGTTAGGCACAGGTCTGCAAAACCTGCTACAGCGGTTCGAATCCGCTCGATACCTCCTGAATTTATGAACCGCCGCAATGCACGAGAGTGTGTTGCGGCGGTTCGGCGTTTTGGGGGGG
>CAYMQY010000329.1:3222-3586 GCA_964392655.1 uncultured Saprospiraceae bacterium | reverse complement strand
CCGCGAACGGGTTGCCCATCCGCATTGGCAAACGCCACTTTGCCAAACCAGCCTTCGCCCAGTTTTGGCATGGCTTGCTTCATGGCGTCTTCGTTTTCCCAGATAATCACAATTGCCAGCTTGTTCTCGCCTTCTTGCACAAATAACGCGCGTTGAAACCCAGCCATGGTCTTTAGTTGAGGAACGAGATCACTCTCGATGCCGCCTGTTAATGAGGCTGCCGGAACTTTGAATGTCCAATGATTGATAGATGCGTACATGTTTTTCTTTTCCTTTTTGTTACTGGACTTACGCATTTGCCTGTGATTTTCGTTTTCTCACCCCTTCCCCCTCCCGGTAAGAGGGGCAAATGGCGCGATTGTCG
>CAYMQY010000329.1:0-3212 GCA_964392655.1 uncultured Saprospiraceae bacterium | reverse complement strand
GGGGGTGGGCTTTGCGTAAGTCCGGTTGTTATTGGTTAATTGCTTACTTGTTTGATGGCGGTCGCCCAATCCTCAAGGTGATACACCTCTACGATCTGGCCGTTCTTCACCGTGTGCACGTCAATGGTCAACGCCTTGAACGACTTTTTGCCATCCACCGGCGCGCCCATAAAATTGCCCACAGGTGTGCCAGATACAAAACTGCGCACAGTGACTTTGTCGCCCTCGGCGATCATCTCCTGCACATCCCATTTGAGATTGGGCACCATTTGGCGAAAGCCAACGATGCGCCCAATCAGATGCTCGCGGTCGGTTGTGTCCGTAGACCCTTTAGATTGAAAATTGGGGGCGAGTAGCTTGCTCATCAATGCTGGCACATCGGTGTTGGCATCTGCGACCGTAAAGCATTTGCCATATAGTTCTTTGAGAATTTCTTTGTTATTGCTCATTTGTCAATTTCCTTTTCATGCAAATTATTTGCGTGCGCACACAATTATATGCGTGCGCACGCAAATGTCAAGGTACAATCAAACTCATGCTAGATGGATTCACCAAACAAGAGATGAGTGCGTGGGGAGGCTTACTCGATGCCTATAGCAAAGTAAACCGACTGGTCGAAGAAGATTTGCAAACACATTTTCATTTCTCGCACGTCGAATTTGAAGCGCTCCTCAGGCTGTATTGGATCGAAGGCAATCGCTTGCGCATCCAAGATCTTGCGGCGCAAAGCATCTTGTCGCCCAGCGGCATGAGCCGCGCCATCGAGCGTCTCGAAAAAGCCGGCTTTGTCAAACGTGAAGAAGCCAGCGAAGATCGGCGTGGCGCATATGCAGTCATGACCCCAGAGACGGTCGTGCATATGAAAACCATCATCGAGCATCACGTTGCTTTTGTCAGGGAGATTTTTTTGAGCCGCTTCACAAAGCGCGAGCTAGATGTGATGAGTGACTTTTGGTCGCGGATCAATAACACACCACCTAAGCGATAATCACAGCCGCAAATTTCACATGTCGCCGCAGTTGCCATTCCCCCAAAACAAGCGCGAGCTGATCCAACAAATCGAGACTGAGCGCGCACAACTCGAAGCCGCCATCGCCGACCTCACGCCCGAGCAGCTCTGCGCGCCAAACACATGCGGCGAATGGAGCATCAAAGATGTATTGGCGCATCTGACGAGTTGGATGGCGCGCGCTGTGACACTGCTGTTTGACGCCCAACAAGGCAAACGCGAGTCAGGCAAACCGCTCAACGCCGCCAAAATTGATGAGCTCAACCGTGCCGATTACGCCATTCAAAAAGACCGCCCACTCGAGCGCGTACTTGCTGATTTTCGTGGCGTGCATGTGCAATTGCAAAAGCGGCTAAGTGTCGTCACACGCGACGAGTTGCTATTTGATCGAGCGCAATTTAACGCGCACGGTGAGACGCTCGCGCAGTTTATATGGGAGTGCAGCGCCGAGCATGATGCCGAGCATCGCGCCGTGATCGAGGCGTGGCGTAATTCCCCTCCTTCTCAGGGAGGGGCAAGGGGTGGGTCAAACAACTGATACGCTATGAACGGTCTGCTGTTGATTGACAAGCCGCTTGGCTACACGTCGCACGACGCGGTCGCGCGCACGCGCAAGGCGCTCAACACACGCGCGGTCGGTCACGCAGGCACGCTCGACCCGCTGGCGACAGGCTTGCTGATTGTGTGCGTCGGCTATGCCACGCGTCTGAGCGAGTATGTGCTGGGCGCCGACAAAACCTACAGCGCGACGCTGAGGCTCGGCGAACGCACCAATACGGATGACGCCGAAGGCGAAGTCATACAAACGCGCCCCGTACCGCCCATAGATCAAGCGCAGCTCGCGCGCATCCAACAGCAATTCAGCGGTACCCAACAACAAATCCCGCCGCCGTTTTCGGCGATCAAGCGCAATGGCGTGCGCGCCTATGAGATGGCGCGCCGAGGTGAGCAAATCGAGCTAGCCGCCCGCGCAGTGACCATCTACAATCTCGCGCTCGCACCCACCGATGAGCAACATCTGATGATGCAGGTGACCTGCTCGTCTGGCACCTATGTGCGTGCCCTCGCGCGTGACATTGGCGAGGCGCTTGGCTGTGGCGCGCATCTGACTCAGTTGCGGCGCACCTCGATTGGCGATTTTGATGTGCGCGACGCCACACCGCTCGATCAGCTCAGCGCGGCCACGCCGCTCCTTGCGCCTGATCGCGCAGTCACGGCTTTTGTTGCGGTCGAATTGAGCGCCGAGCACGCCACATTATTTGCGCGTGGCATGCAGGTGAGTCCGCCGACGCCCATCGCCGCGCAAACGATGGTGCGTGTATATGATTCGACGCGCCAATTCATCGGCATCGGCGAGACGCGCGACGGGCGCATCCAACCGCTCAAGGTGTTTGTGCATTCATGATGCAGGTATTTCATTCATTTGCTGAGGCACATGCAAATCAAGCCTCAGTCTGCACGATTGGCGCGTTTGATGGCGTGCATCGCGGGCATCAGCAGCTCATCCGCACCTGTGTGCAGGATGCGCATTTACTCGATGCGCGCGCGGTGGTCATCACTTTTCACCCGCACCCGCGCAATGTCATCGGCAACGCGCCGATGCAAGAGCTAACCACACTCAAAGACAAAACCAAACTCATCCGAGAGCTGGGCGCTCATGCGTTGATCGTGCTGCCATTTACAACTGAGCTGATGCGCACGACGGCCGACGAGTTTATCGCGCAGATGCGCGCGCATCTCAACATGCGAGGCTTGTGGATCGGCGCTGATTTTGCGCTCGGCGCAAAGCGTCAGGGCAACGCACAATTTTTGAGTGACCGCGGACGAGAACTCGGTTTTTTTGTGCGGGTGATGCCGCCGTTGCTGCTGGGCGACGCGCCTGTGTCAAGCACGCGCGTGCGTGAGGCATTGGCGCGCGGCGATCTGGCGGACGCACAGGCGTGCCTCGGCAGAGAATTGATAATTACGAATTAAGAATTATGAATTTGCAATTCAAAATTCGTAATTCTTAATTCGTAATTGAAAGATACTTTTCCTTATTCGCCGCGCGTGCGATCTTGCCGCTGCTGGTTTTGATGAGCCACGCGGCATCTACGATCTCGACGCGTTTGACGGCGATATCGGTGTTGCGCGTGAGATGTGCGCGCGCGGCGTCGGCGATTTGCTGACGCGCGTCCTCGTTGTCTATCGCGCTCGTCTCCGC
>CAYMQY010000328.1:0-3606 GCA_964392655.1 uncultured Saprospiraceae bacterium | reverse complement strand
TCGGCCATCGCCGTGTGCCGCGAGCGCGCGCCCGAGCTCGCGAAGGCCGCGTCGGCCGAGACCGGCTGGCAGGTGCGGCGCGTCAGCCTGCGCCAGCGCAACCCGAAGGCCGTGCCCGACGCGTGGGAGCGCGCGGCGCTGGAAGACTTCGACCGCCGCGCCGCCGCGGGCGAGTCGCCGGCCACGCTGGAGAAGGCCGAGCTGGTGCAGGAGCAAGGCCGCGCCGTGCAGCGCTACATGCGCGCTTTGCCGGTGCAGCCCATCTGCACGCAGTGCCACGGCGCCGCAGCGCAGCTCGGGCCCGGCGTGGCCGAGCGGCTGCGCGAGCTCTATCCGGAAGACCGCGGCACCGGCTACCGCCCCGGAGAGATCCGCGGCGCGATGACGATCCGGCGCGCGCAGTGAGCGCCGGGCGCGCGTCGTGCGAGCGGCAGCGCCGCGACAATGCGCCGATGAACGACGAAGCGCCTCCGCCGGCCAGCCCGGTCGTCCCCACCGCCTTCGAAGGCAGCGCTGCGCTGCGCTTCCGCTGCCGCAAGGGCATCGCCTGCTGGAACGCCTGCTGCAGCAACATCGACATCGCGCTGACGCCGGTGGACGTGGTGCGGCTGAAGCAGCGGCTGAACCTCGCGTCGTGGGAGTTCCTGCGCGAGTACGCCGTGCCCTACGAGATGGAGAAGGACGGCATCGCCGGCGTCAAGCTCAAGCCGGTGGAAGGCGGCACCGCCTGCCGCTTCATGACGCCCGAAGGCTGCTCCGTCTACGAAGACCGCCCGACCGCCTGCCGCTACTACCCGGTGGCGCTGCTGTCGATGCGCCGCCAGGGCGAGGCGTTCGACCGCCAGAGCTACGCCATCGTCAGCGAGCCGCATTGCCTGGGCCACGCCGAGGGTGTGGTGCGCAGCATCGACGAGTACCGCGCCGAGCAAGGCGTGGTGCCGTTCGACGAGGCGGCGCGCGGCTGGCGGCAGCTGATCCTGAAGAAGAAGAGCTCGGGGCCGACGATCGGCAAGCCGAGCCGCCGCAGCCTCGAACTCTTCTTCATGGCCAGCTACGACATCGACCGCTTCCGCAGCTTCGTCGCCAGCGATGCGTTCAGCGCGATGTTCGACTTGCCGGCCGAGGAACTGCGCGAGGCGCTCACCGACGACATGGCCCTGCTCCAGTTCGGCTGGCGCTTCCTCGCCCAGGTGCTGTTCGGCGAGATGACGATTCCCTTGCGCACCGAGGCGGTGGAAGAACGCCGCGAGCGCGTGACCGCGCAGCGCCAGCGCATCGAGCGCGAGGCGGCCGAGCGGCTGGCGCGCGACGACGACGAAGGCGGTGCCTTTGTCGACCTCTGACGCATCGGCGGGCCAGGCCGGCACGCCCGGCGCTGCGCTGGCGCCGGGCGCAGGCCCGAAGCTCGTCGACGTCGCCGGCCTGCAGGAGGCCGTCGCGCGCTTCGTGCGCGAGCGCGAGTGGGAGCCGTTCCATTCGCCGAAGAACCTGGCGATGGCGCTCACCGGCGAAGTGGGCGAACT
This sequence comes from uncultured Saprospiraceae bacterium, assembly GCA_964392655.1. GTDB lineage: Bacteria > Bacteroidota > Bacteroidia > Chitinophagales > Saprospiraceae > M3007. Next base: position 2,083 of record CAYMQY010000328.1, on the reverse strand, counting down.
GGTCGAGCTGTTCCAGTGGCTGACCGAGAGCGCCTCGCGCGACGTGGCACGCAACCCGGCCACCGCGCGCGCCGTGCGCGACGAGCTGGCCGACGTGCTGATCTACTTCGTGCGCCTGGCCGCGGTGCTCGGCGTCGACCTCGACGAAGCCGTGCGCAGCAAGCTCGCTTCCAACGAGCGCCGCTATCCCGTGGCCACTTCTCGCGGCAACTCGCGCAAGGCGCCGCGCGAAGGCTGAGGCGGCGATGGCGCGGGACAGCGCCATCGGAACGGCCGCGTGCGCGCCGGCCGAACGCATTGCAAAACGCCACGCGCTCGCGGCCCCGCGCCGCCGCGATTGCAATATCCACGCGCTTCATCCCTGCGCTGCCCTCGTGTGCGGGCATGGCATGCAAGCTGCTTTCCGGTTCCGCTCGACGCAACGAGGTGACGTGTGATCAGTCCCGGTTGGTGGTCGCGCTGGCGCAAGCGCCGCTCGGATGAACCGGCACCGTCGTTGACTGAAGTGGACCTGCCGGGCCTGGGCCCGACGCCGATCGCGCAATCGGTCGATTGCCTTGGCGCCATGTGCCCTCGCCCGCAGTTGTTGACGATGAAGGTGCTCGGCCATATGCGGATCGGCGAAGTGATCGAAGTGCGCTGCGACAGCGCCCCTGCCGTCGAGGGCTTTCCGGCGCTGGCGCTGTCGCTCAACAGCACGCACCTGGCCTCGATCCGCGAGGCCGGCGGCTGGCGCGTCTACCTGCGCAAGGGCCAGTAGGCACGCCGCGCAGCGCCGCACGCGATGGCCACGTCCGAACCGAAGCGCTCAGCAGCGGCCGCGCCGCGACCGGCGCCCGGCCGCGCGCTCGCGCTGCTCGGGGTGGTGGTCGCGTTGTCGCTCGCGGCACTGGCGATCGACGGCCGCTTCGCCTACATCCTCGTCTACGCCTGGTTCGGCGTCGGCTACGGCTTGCTGCTGCAGTACGGGCGCTTCTGCATGGCCTCGGCCGTGCGCGACCTGTTCGCGGTGCGCGTGCCGCGCATGGCGGTGGCGATGATGATTGCCATCGCGCTGTACGCCGTCGTCGCTGCCGGCGTCGCGCTGGCCGGCCTCAGCACCTTCCACCCGAACCCGCTCGGCTGGCACATCCTCATTGGCGCGGCGATCTTCGGCTTCGGCATGGTGTTCACCGGCGGCTGCGCCTCGGGGTCGCTGTACAAGGCCGGCGAAGGCAACCTCGGCTCGGTGCTCGTCATCGTCGCCATCTCGTTCTCGCAGGCGCTGGTGGTCAGCGCCAACGGCTGGCCCGATGCGCTGGCACCGGCTTCGTGGACAGCGTCGGCGCAGGCCAAGGACATGCCGGCCGAGCTGTCCGTTACGCGGGGCTGGTTCGACCTCTTCACCGCCGGCTACGTGTGGGACCTGAAGGCCACGACCGCGGCGCAGGCGCTCGGGCTCGCCGATTCGCCGCTCGCGGCTGCCGCGGCGAACCTGCTGCTGGTGGCGCTGCTGCCGGTGGCGCTGCTGCTCGTGGCGCTGTACGCGGTGTACTACCGGCCCGGCCACATGCGCCGCGAGCGCATCACCGCGCCGACGCTGCGCCAGCACCTGCGCGGCCTGTGGGCGATGGCCACGTCGTCGCGCAACACGCTGTGGGCCGGCATCGGCCTCGGCGTGCTCGCGGGCGCGCACATGTGGGCTACCGGCGCGATGCGCGAGCACTTCGGCGTCGGCAACTTCGGCGAGCTGCTGGCGGCGATGAACCGGCGCGAAGGGCTGTCGATCCAGGACACCGTGTTCGACCCCGGCTACTGGTACATCACGACGCAGGAGGCGCAGTGGGGCGGCTGGCTCATCGAACGGCTGGGCGTGCCGATGCGCGACAACCTCTTCTTCGGACTCGATAACGGTCTACCCAGCCCGCTGCTCAACGCGCCGGGCTTCATGTCGGTGGGAATCATCCTCGGCGCCGCGGCGCTGGCGCTGGCGCGGCGCGAGTTCAAGTGGAAGATGCCGTCGCCGGAGACGGCGCTGTTCGCTCTGGCCGGCGGCGCGCTGATGGGGCTGGGCGCGCGCGTCGCGATGGGCTGCAACATCGGC
>CAYMQY010000327.1:0-3649 GCA_964392655.1 uncultured Saprospiraceae bacterium | reverse complement strand
TTCTCTAATCTCCAATTCTCTTTTATTCCGGCCCGGCCACCGCCAACACCAAATTTTCCGTGCTGATGAAGGCACGGAAGGCTTCTTGAATATCAGCGCGCGTGATGGCTTTGATAAGGTCTGGGTAACGGTGCAGATAATCTAACCCCAAGTTGTACAACTCCATGGAGCTAATCATGCTGGCCACGCCTTCATTAGTTTCAAGGCTCAGCGGCAGGCGGCCTAAAAATTGCGCTTGATTATCTTCCAACTCTTGTGCGGAGAATTTTTTGGTGAGTGCTTTCTTGAACTCTAGCAACATCAACTCCACCGCGCGCTCCACGTTGGCGGGATTAACGCCAGCGTACGCGTACCAGCCGCCCGGCCCTAAACCGCCGTTGAGAGACATTCCGGCGTAATAGGCCATACCGTTCTTTTCCCGCACCTGATGGCCAATGCGGCCACCCATGCCAAATTGGCCAATGATGCTGTTGCCCAGCCGCGCGGCCAAGAAGTGCGGGTCTGCCCGCGTGGGGCCGGGCGCGCCTAGCAAAATATCACTTTGCGCCTTGCCTGCTAAACCCACCACGCGCTTGATGAAGCCACCGAGTGGTTGCAAAGCGGGCAATTCGGGTTGTGGCTTTTGGGCGGTGTTGTGCCAATCACCAAAGTGCTTTTCCACCAAGGCCACGGCTTCTTCTGCCTTCACTGCGCCCACCACCGTTACCGTCATGCCGTGCGGGCCAAAGTTCTGGCGGTGAAAATCCACCATTTGCTCACGCGTGAGGGCGGCAATAGTTTCCGGGTAACCGTCTTCTTCAATGCTGTATGGGTGCTGTTGGTACGCCGCTTCATAAAACGCTTCGCTCGCGCGCCCACGCGTATCATTGGCGTTGATTTTGAGCCGCGTGATGATTTGCCCGCGCAGGCGTTCTACTTCTTCAGCCGGAAAAGTAGGGCGGCGCAAAGCATCCGCCGCTAAGCCCATGAGCGTGTTTACGTCCTCGCTTAAGCATTTGATGTAAAAGCCGCTGGTGTGTGTGCCGCCGGAAACAGATAAACTAGCGCCGAGCGACTCAATTTGCTCATAGATTTCGTTGAAGCCTAACCGTTCATTGCCGCGCATCAACATGGCCGCGGTGAAATCTGAAAGGCCGGCCACCTCCCGCCCATGCCAGAGCGCGCCCACCCGCAAATCTCCATCCACCACCACTGAGGGGGCGGTGAAGTTTTCACGCGCTAACACCACAATGCCGTTGCTTAGCTCGCGCCGCACAATATTGGCCGGGCCGGGCAGGGAATTGGTTGAAGTTTTATTTTTGGATTTCGTCATGATAAAGGAGTCAGGAGTCAGAACTCAGGAGTCAGAAAATTTCTACTGAATTCTGACTGCTGAGTTCTAGTTTTGTTCCGGCACAAAATACCCCACCGTGCGGTTAGTGGGCGCGAGATACTTTTGCGCCACGCGGTGAATATCTGCCACCGTCACCGCTTCCAAGCGCGGCAGATACTTTTCAAACCATGTGTAGTCTTGGAGTATCTCGGTGAAGCCCAGCCAAAAGCCCTGATTGGTGACGCTTTCTGCGCCGTACGCAAACAGCGCCTTCGCCTGCTTGATGGCTTTGTGCAATTCGGCTTCGCTGACTGGCTCGGCGCGCACGCGGTCAATTTCCGCGTTCAAGGCTTGCTCCACGGCTTCGGGTGTTTGCCCGGCCCGCACGGTGGCAAAGAAGCTGTAGAGATATGGGTCCACCGTGAGCGAGAGATTGCCGCCTACGCCCGCCGCTAAACCAGTTTGTACTAGCGCTTTATACAGCCGGGATGATTTATTGCTGGTGCCGCCGCTCCCAAACATATTGAACGAAGACGCGCCGGCCAAAATACTATCCAGCACGGCCATTGGGTAAAAATCCGGGTCTGTGGCGGAGGGTGCGTGGTAGGCCATTTGCACGAAGGCGGTTTCGCCCTCACCCGTCACGCGCACACGGCGCTCACCTTTTTGCTCCGGCTCTGGGCGCGGCTTCCACTTGGGCAGTTCCATGGGCTTGTACTTGCCAAACAGTTTTTCCAGCCGGGCCAACATTTCTTGGCGATCAAAATCACCGACGGCCACGGCAATGGCGTTGTTGGGCGCGTAGTATTGCTGATAGTAGCCGTATAAATCCTCGCGCGTCATGGTGTGCAAATCGGCCATATCGCCAATTACTTCATGGTGGTAGCCATGTACGCGGAAGGCGGCGGATTGTACTTCTTCCATTAATCTGAAAGTTGGCTCGTTCTCGTTCATCTGTCGCTCAGAGATGATGACGGTGCGCTCAGATTCCACTTCCTTGTTGGGGAAGAGCGCGTTGCGCATTCGGTCAGCTTCTAATTGCAGAGCGTAATCAATCTTTTCGGCGGGCATGGTTTCAAAGTAGGCCGTCCAATCCACCCACGTCATGGCGTTGCGGAAGCCGCCATCGCGCGCTACCTGCCTATCCGCCGTGTTGCCCGGAAACTGCTTAGTGCCTTTGAACATCATGTGTTCTACCCAATGGCTGGCGCCGGTGTGGCCGGGCCGCTCTAGCCGTGAGCCAACGCGGTACCACACCCACCAAGAGATAACGGGGGCCACACGCACTTCCTTCAATACTACTGTTAGACCATTCTTAAGCTTAGTCTTATAGATGCCGTTGCGTTTCATTGTGCTCCTAGCTGGGCTGGGAAGATATAACGATTATAAACCCGATGGGCGGCCTACCTGAAAAGACCTTCCCTGAGTATAATCCCACCTAATCAAATAGACTTTTGGCCCTGATGCCTTCCACACATAACAGATGTGTGTGGAGGCGTTTTTTGTTTAATTGCTATGACTTCTCTTTTTCACTCTGTTCGCCGCTCGGTCAAACTCAGCCGCCAAGATTGGGCGCTGGGCGAAGCCATCCTCGCCATTTCTCTGTGGGGCATCTCGTTCATCTCCATCAAGATTGCCCTGCAAGATGTTTCCCCCGTAACCTTGATTGTGGTGCGGTTTGCGGCGGGCGCGGTATTGGTGGGCGCGTTGGCGTGGGCGCGCGGCGAGTTCAAATTACTGCGTTGGGGGGATGTTCCGGCGCTGGTGAGTGTGGGCCTAATTGGCATTGCCTTGCAACAATTTTTGCAAGTTTCTGGGCAGGCCACGGCGGAGGCCAGCGTAGCGGCGTTTTTGGCCTCTACAGCTCCGGCGTTTACGGTGGCGTTGGCCGCGCTGTTCCTCAAAGAAAAAATCCGCGCGTGGCAGATGGGCGGCGTAGCACTGGCTACACTGGGCGCGGTGCTGGTGGCCACTAACGGCAACCTCAACGGTTTGCTCACCGGCCATTTTGGCGCGCCCGGCAACTTACTGGTGTTGGCCTCTTCGGTGGTGTGGGCACTGCTCACGCTCCTCAGCAAGCGCGCGGTGGAAAACCGCCCGGCATTTTTAGTCACCGCCGGAATGTTTTTCTTCGGCACGCTGTTCCTTATGCCTTTGTTTGTGGCGCAGAGCGGCTGGCGTGAACTGGCCACGGTTTCAGCGGGCGGTTGGGGCGCGATTGTGTTCACCACTTTAGTGTGCACAGTGGGCGCGTACTTGCTCAACACGCACGCGCTCAAGCACATCAGCGCCTCACGCGTGGCGTTGATACAGAACCTTGAGCCGTTGGTGGCCGTG
>CAYMQY010000326.1:0-3658 GCA_964392655.1 uncultured Saprospiraceae bacterium | reverse complement strand
CGCATGCGCGACCACCTTCCGGCCATCCTGCACAAGCGCTACGAACTGAAAGCCCTGAGCCGCGAACAGGCCCGCGATGCCATCGTGCTTCCGGCCCGATTGGCGCAGCCGCCTGCAGGCTCCAACCTGCAGTTCGGCTCGCCTCCGTTTGAATACGGCGATGATGCGCTCGAAAAAATTCTGAACGATCTTTCCGCATCATCTGCCCAAGGACAAACCGGCGTGGAGGCTTTCCAACTCCAGATTCTTTGCGACACGATCGAAGGCATGGTGCTGGCCGGAAAAATTCCCGACCGCGACGGCAACGGCCTGCCGGATGTCACCGCCGCCGATCTGCCCGATTTTTCGGAAGTGTACGGTGCCTACTACGAACGCCGACTTGATATGCTTCCCGAAAACCTGCGCGCAGCGGCACGCCTGGTTATCGAAGACGGACTCGTGCGCCTCGACCCCGTGACCGGCGAAGGCCGGCGCCTGAGCATGGATTCGGAGGCATTGCTCGACCGGTTTTCGGATATCGGCGCCACCAAACCGCTACTCAAAGAACTGGAAAACACCTTTTTGCTCCGCCGGGAGCGAAACTCGCTCGGCGGGTTTAATTACGAAATCAGCCACGATACCCTGCTGGCGCCGGTCCTTCGGGCCAAGCGCCAGCGCATGGAGGCCGAGGAACGAAAGGCGGTCAACAAACGCCGGCGCCGGGCCGTGACGCTGCTGGTTTGGGGTATTGGTTTGCTACTGGCGGGGTTGGGGGTAGCCGTTTGGGCATTCGGTCTGTATCAGGATGCCCAACGCGAGCAGGAAAAAGCCGACCATGCCTTGCAGAAGTTGGAAAAAACTGCTATTCAGGTGGTGGATGCTTTCACGCGAGAGGCCAACAACCTGATTTACAAATTAGAATACGACAAGGCGGTGGCTAAACTGAAAAAAGCAGCCGAACTGGAGCAAATCACCGGGGATTTCAAAAAAGCCGTGCTCGAAGTAGCGTTTTTTTACAACGAATCCGGAAAAACATCGGAAGCCTTGAGTCTGCTCGACACCTGCGGCCTGCCGGGTGCCGGGGCGTTGTCCGACAACACCGAAGAGTCGGTACGCCGGCTTATCGGGGAATACGATCCCGCATGGAACGACAGCCTCCGCATGCGTTATTTTCCGGCACTTGCTTCCGTACCCGGTGGCGAGTTCCGCTTCAACGACAGAGTGACGACTACCGTTTCGGCCTTTCAGATGGCACAAACCGAAGTGACATTTTGGCAAATGAAACTATTTGATCTGGCCACTGGACGAACACGCCAGATGCCGGTTTGGGGATTTGCCGCCGACAACCCGGCGGTGTACGTGTCCTGGTTCGAGGCGGTGGCATACGCCAACTGGCTGAGCCGGAAACAGGGGCTGCAACCGGTTTATTCGCTGGTGCGGGATTCCCTGTCGTCCGACACCCTGGTGCAGGCCGACTGGAACGCAACCGGCTACCGATTGCCCACCGAGGTGGAGTGGGAATTTGCGGCCAAAGAAGGGGCATCCGGAAGCAAATACACCTACAGCGGCAGCAATAACCTCGACGAGGTCGGCTGGTGGGGCAACAACTCCGATCAGCAGCACGGGGTGAAGCGCACCAACGCCGTGGCTGCAAAAAAAGCCAACAACCTGGGCTTGTACGATATGACCGGCAATGTGTGGGAATGGTGCTGGGACTGGTACGGCTCCTTCCCCGAGCGGGCGGGGCCGGACTACCGGGGGCCGGATTCCGGTCAGGAACGCATCTTGCGAGGCGGTTCCTGGTTCCTGCCAAAGGAGTTTTATTTCACAAACAACTACCGGTTCCGGTACAAGCCGGCGGGAGGAATCAATGTGATCGGGTTCCGGGTGGCGCGCAAACAGGCGGATAAGTGACACATTTTTTTCAGGCAGCAAAAAACAAATTGCAATTCTTCTACCTTTGGCCGCGCAAAATCAACCGTTTAACTGCTCGTTTTCCGATGAAAGAACAAATCCAGCAATTGATTTCCGAGGGCCGCACCGAAGACGCCCTCGCCCTTCTGGCCCAACACACCGGCGATGCCCTGCTCTTGCAAGGCCGTTACAACGCCGGCAAAAAGCAATACAACATGGGCATGATTGAATTCGGCGAATGGAGCCGGATTCAGGCGCAGATCAATTATGCAGCGCTGGAAATGGCAGGTAGCATCAAAACGGGAGGCAGCCCTTCTACAGGTACCGGCCATGGAGGCGGGCAAAAGGGAACCGGTGATGGGAACGTCCAAACGGGCACCGGCGATGGAGGCGGGTCCAAAAGCACCACACAACACAAGTCTTTCATTTCCTACAACCATGGCGACGCCGACATGGCCCGTCGCGTGAAAGATTTCCTCGCTCAAAACAATGTGGATGTGATTATTGACGAGGAAGATATGCCCGCCGGTATGTCCATCATGGAGTTCATTCAGCAAAGTATCAAAAATTGCGACTCCGTGATATCTATCGTGTCGTCCAAGAGCCTGAACTCCGGCTGGGTTGGTCAGGAAAGTGTGGCTTCGATGTACGCCGTTTGGCTTGCCGACAAAAAATTTATCCCGGTCAAACTGGACGATGTGGCATTTGACATTGATTTTCAAATCACTGCCCAGGAAAATATCCTCCAGAAAATTCAGGACCTGGAAACCAAAATTGGAAAACTACGCCAACTCGGCGGCGACTCCCGCGCGTTCGATGACGACCGCAACCGCCTTTTTGAACTGAAAAACAACCTGGGGCAAATCATCCAGCGCCTGAAAAGCGTACTCATGGTAGACATCACCGGCGCCAACTTCGACCCCAGCATGCGCAAAGTGCTCGAACGGATCAATCAAAAATAACCCACCCGTTCGTAATTCGCACCTCGTAATTCGTAATTCGCACGTCGCCTACCTGCCTAAGCGATCCATCACGTACTCCTTGTGGCTGCGCCCGATCGGAATCGTACGCCCGGCCAGTTCCACCTCGGCTGCCGAAAAGGACTCGATTTTGTCCACCGCCACCAGAAACGAGCGGTGGATGCGCAGGAAATTGTCCTTGGGCAGCAGTTCTTCCAGTTCCCCCAGTTGGTAGTGCGTCTGGTACGACTTGCTTGTCGTATGGATGGTCACCGAATCTTTCAGGCTTTCGATGAACAGGATTTCATCGAGGTAAATTTTCACCGAACGCTTGCTCACCGTGAAAAAGTAAAACGGACGCGTAGCACCCGGCGGTTTGGGCGGTGTTTGTGTCTGAGCATCCGGCGGCGTTTGTCGTTGCGGGAGTAGCAGTTTGTTTACTGCCTTGGTAAACCGGCTGAATTCAATGGGCTTGAGCAGGTAGTCCGTCACTTGCAGGTCGAAGCCGTCCACCGCAAATTCGTGGTAAGCCGAAGTCACGATCACCTTGGGCTGGCGGCGCAGGGTTTTGAGAAACTCCAGGCCGTTCAGTTTCGGCAGGTTGATATCCAGAAAAATCACGTCAACCGGGTTCGAATGCACCACATCCAGCGCTTTGATCGCGTCGGGGCACACATGCGTCAGCGTGAGGAACGGCGTCATCTCGATGTATTCGGCCAGAATTTCCGCAGCCAGCGGTTCATCCTCGACAATAATGCAGCGTAGCATAGAAATTGGGAGTTCGTTTGCTGCCGGAGGGGCCGCTG
>CAYMQY010000325.1:0-3675 GCA_964392655.1 uncultured Saprospiraceae bacterium | reverse complement strand
GCGTGGCCGTACACATCAACGCCTTCAACTTCCCCATCTGGGGCATGCTGGAGAAAATAGCCGTCAACCTGCTCGCGGGCGTGCCTGCCGTGGTGAAATCCAGCGAACAGACCTCCTTCCTCACCGAGGCGATGGTGCGCGACATCGCAGCGTCCGGCATCCTGCCCGAAGGCGCCCTGCAACTGCTCGTGGGGCAGGGCCGCGGCATCCTCGATTTCGTGCAAAGTCAGGACGTGGTCACGTTCACCGGCAGCGCCGAAACCGGCAAAAAACTGCGCGCACACCCGGCGCTCATCCAGCACTCGGTACCGTTCACGATGGAAGCCGACTCGCTCAACGCCGCCGTTCTTGGGGAAGACGCCGTGCCCAGCACGCCGGAATTTGACCTTTTTATCAAAGAAGTACGCCGCGAAATGGTGACCAAAGCCGGGCAAAAATGCACCGCCGTGCGCCGCATCATCGTACCGGAAAACCTGCTGGAGGACGTGCAGGCAGCCCTCGCAAAAGCCCTCGGCCAAACCACCGTCGGCGACCCCTCCGTGGAGGGCGTGCGCATGGGCGCGCTCATCAACCGCACCCAACTGACCCGCGTGCGCGAAAAACTGGCCCTGCTGGCCGACAGCACGCCGATCGTGGCGGGCAACATCGAGCAATTCGACGTGGTGGGCGCCGACCACGAGCGGGGCGCGTTCCTGCCGCCGGTACTCCTGCTCAACGCCCAACCGCTGCGAAATACCCTCAGCCACGAAACGGAATGCTTCGGCCCCGTGAGCACGCTCATGCCGTACAAAAACCTGGAGGAGGCCATCGAAATCGCCCGCATGGGCAAAGGCTCGCTCGTGAGCACCATCTGCACCAACGACCGCCGCATCCAGCGCGAGTATGTGCTGGAGGCTGCCGCCCACCACGGACGCATCCTCATGCTGAACCGCAACTCGGCCAAGGAAAGCACGGGCCACGGCTCGCCCATGCCCTTGCTCGTACACGGCGGCCCCGGCCACGCCGGCGGCGGCGAGGAAATGGGCGGCGTGCGCGGCGTGCTGCACTACATGCAGCGCACGGCCATCCAAGGCCACCCGACCGACATCAGCAACGTGACCAACCAGTACCAGCCCGGCGCCGAGCAGACCGAAACGCCGGTACATCCGTTCAAAAAACATTTCGAGGAATTGTTCGTGGGCGAAACGCTCGTCACGGCCAAACACACCGTCAGCGAGGCCGACATCCACAACTTCGCCAACGTGAGCGGCGATAATTTTTACGCCCACATGGACGCCACCGCGCTTGAAGGCACACCGTTCACGGGGCGCGTGGCGCACGGCTACTTCGTGTTGTCCAAAGCCGCCGGCTTGTTTGTGGACGCGAAAAAAGGCCCGGTGCTGCTCAACTACGGCCTCGACGAGTGCCGGTTCACCAAACCCGTGTACCCGGGCATGACCATCGGCGTGAAACTGACTGTGAAGGAAAAAATCGAGCAGGAGCACGACCCTGCCCGCGAGGGCGTGGGCGCCATTCCGCGCGGCATCGTCAAGTGGCTCGTGGACGTGTACGACGAAACCGGCGAGACGGTGGCCGTGGCGACGATTTTGACGATGGTGCGAAAATCCAAGCCGTAACCCGATTCATCATTCATCATTCATCATTAAAAACGCTGCGCGTTCGGAGGCTCCTCCGTCGCCTAGTTTATGACGTAATTCCGCATATCCGGCCCGAAGCGTTTTGGCGTTTTCGGGCCGGAGTATTTCCGACAGGGCATTTTTCAGCGCCTCGGTGTGGAGTTCGTCCTGAATCAATTCCCGAACCAGTGGGCGGTCGAGAATCAAATTCACGAGCGAAATGTAGGGCACACGCACCACGCGTTTGGCGATAGCAAACGACAGCGGGCTGCCCGCGTAGCACACCACTTGCGGCGTGCCTACCAGTGCGGTTTCCAGTGTGGATGTGCCCGATTTGACTAATGCGGCAGTAGCCGAACGCAGCAAATCGTAGGTATTGCCCCGCGCAAGGCGCAGTGTGGGGTGGTCGGTGAGAAACGGTCGGTAAAATTCATCAGGCAGAGCGCTCGCGCCCGCGATGACAAATTCGTAGTCCGGGAACAAATCCACTACCGACAGCATGACCGGCAGGATGCGCTGCACCTCCTGTTTCCGGCTGCCCGGTAGCAGGGCGATGGTTTTTTTTGTGCTGTTTCCCTGCGCTTCCGACGTCGTGCCGGCCGGGATCACGTCCAGAAGCGGATGGCCGACATACGCCACCTCCATGTCGTACTTCCGGTAAAAATCCACTTCGAAGGGCAGGATCACGAGCATTTTGTCCACGCAGCGTTTGACCGTGTGCACGCGGGAACTGTGCCAGGCCCACAATTGTGGCGAGATGTAGTAAATCACCCGGATGCCCTGTTTTTTCGCCCATTTGGCCATGCGCAGGTTGAAGCCCGGATAGTCAATCAGGACAAGCGCATCGGGCCGGTATTCCAGAATGTCTTTTTTGCAAAAACGGAAATTGCGCAGGATCGTGGGCAGGTTGCGGACCACTTCGAGGAAACCCATGAACGCCAGGTCGCGGTAGTGTTTCACCAAATGCCCGCCGGCGGCCTGCATCAGGTCGCCGCCCCACACCCGGCATTCCACGTCCGGCTGTTGTCGTTTCAGCGCCCGGATCAGGTTGGACCCGTGCAGGTCGCCCGATGCTTCTCCTGCTATGATGTACAGTTTTTTCATGCTGTTGGCTGTTAGCCGTTGGCAGTTGGCTGTTCGCTATTGGCTGTTGGCTTTCCTGAGCGTGATATTCGATGCCGCAGTGTTTGCTTACTCGGCAGCCAAGGGCGAACAGCCAACAGCCAACCGCCGGTTATGGAAGTTAAGTGATTTTTCGTGTTTGTCGGGGGGCTGCGGGGCCGTGCATCTTTGTGTCATCAAATCACCGCGAGCCAAAGAGCGGCGAAGATAGGCCCGAAATCCTGACCCCGAAAAACCTTTGAAAACCTGATTCGAGAAAGTTAGTGATTCGTTTTGTCCTGTTCGTGTTCGGCCCCTTAAAACTAAATGAAGACGAAAAGAAAAATGTGTGAAGATGTCCAGATGACCGGTGAAGACTACACTTGAAACCAAATCGAGTTGCGCAGAAGGGAAGCTGCGATGCGTTCTGTTCTTGTCAAGGCCCGGTAAAAACCATTTGAAAACTGAAAACACCTAAACCTTTCATTACGACGGTTGTAGCCTCAGAAGCCTTGGCTCAACCAACCTGAAAGCCGATCAAAGTTCTCCGGTGGGCCTGACACAGTCCGGCAAACGGCTCAGCGCTCCAAGAATCAAATGGCCGGGCGCCGTGTCGGTTGCCCGCCGGGTGAACAAAGTGCCGAATTCCATAAGCCGGTGAAAACTAAAAAAAACCTTGGCGGGGATGGCCCCAAAAGCCGGTGAAAACGAACCTATACGCCCGGGAGGGGGGAAACCAGCCCCATCACCAATGAAAACGCAACGATAAACCTTGGCGGGGGAAGGCCCCGAAAACCGGTGAAAACTAAAAAATACGTTTTGGCAGGGCGATGCCCGAAACCACCAAAACAACGATAAACCTTGGCGGGGGATACTTTCACGAAGCGCCCGCTCTCTTACAGAAGAGGGCGGGTTTCGTTTTTTTCTAGTGATGAATGATGAATAATGAATTATGAAT
>CAYMQY010000324.1:0-3700 GCA_964392655.1 uncultured Saprospiraceae bacterium | reverse complement strand
TTCCGTTTCCACGGTTTCGCTGTACAGCGGGTTCAGTTCGTAGTCGGCAGTGTACTCCGCCACCCAGGTATAGCGGCTTTTGCGCAGCAGGTCGTCGTATTGGGCGTGGAGTATGCCCGGGGTGGTTATGAGCAGGAAAAGGAACAGGCGCATGGGAGGGTGTTTTAGAACGGGTTAAGTGATTGGGGTTTAGTATTTGCTGTAAAACAGGGGCTTCATAGGCAATTGGTATCCCTTCAAATCCCGAAATGCGGCTGAAGGAGCCACCGCTACAATATGCATGGCGAGTCGGTGCCGACGCTCATTGTAATACCACTGTTGAACAAAGCAGATATTCTCAATGCGATCAATATCATTCATAATAACTGTGTCAAGGAGAGCAATTGTATCATTTGTGAAAACCTGCTTTTGCAAGACTGCCTTATCTACAGGGACTAATTTATCGCACGAGTACAAGCGGGAGGTGGGTGAGCGAACCTCGTCGGTAGCCCATTTTTTCAAGTCGAGCCGCCCCTTCACAGTTTTTATAGTTTCCAGTTTTGGGGCATTCTCCTCCATGAAAGTCTGAAAAATGTAGTTTGATGACTTAATTTGTTTCTGATTTACAAAAGCATCTTGGGCAGGAATTTTTATCCAAAGCAAAGGCTGCCGTCCCTGGAAATTGCCATCTGGATCATATATATTTACAACAGGCGCGACGGCAAGCAGGCGCGAGCCGAATATTTGTTTCCGAGAGTCGTAGAAAAATACTTGCCGTACTCGGAAAAGGTTAATCTGGTTCGGGCTGATTTCGGTTTTATTGACTTTGATTTCTCCATCACAGATAGAAACGAACGTATCCTTCCGCACTAACAGGCTGTCAATTTCTAAGTAGGGTAGCCGTTGGGTAAGTGTTGAATCTCTAAAGCAAACAAATTTTCCTGAGACAATCCCTTTCAGGATTGCCCCGCTCAGGTAATATGGTATCTCAAATTCAGGAATTAGACCATTCCAACCTTCCGGATTTTCCAAACGTATAACATGTACATAATTAATCCACTCGTTGTAAATGGGATTCAGTTCATAATCACAAGTGTACTCCGCCACCCAGGTGTAGCGCTTTTTGCGCAACAGGTCGTCGTATTGGGCGCGCAGGAATGCGGGCCAGGCGATGAGCAGGAAAAACAACAGGCGCATGGGAACTTGTGTTAAAAACGTGGAGTGGAAAAGAAAAAAGCGGCCTCATAACGAAGCCGCTTCTCCATTTCGTGCCCGGGACGGGGCTCGAACCCGTACGACCTCAACGGTCACAGGATTTTCGTACACACTTCGGCTTTCGCCGCACCCGACATGGTCGGGCTTCGTGGTCTGGACTTTCTCTTCGCCGTGTCCCCATACTTTGAGAGGTAGGCGCCGCCTGTCAAGTCTCTACACCTTCCCCGATCGTAATCGGGACTTGGCTCGGGATCGCCATGCTTTATGCGCGAAGGTTTCCCCGAATTTAAGCGGTTCTGCATCGCCGGTTTCCCGGTGAGCACTCAAATTTCAATTTAAGTCCTGCGTGTCTACCATTCCACCACCCGGGCATTTTGTGCCGACAAAAGTAGGTCGCACAAACGAAAAAACCCACGCAGTTGCGCGGGTTTTCGTGGAGCGGAAAACGAGATTCGAACTCGCGACCTCAACCTTGGCAAGGTTGCGCTCTACCAGCTGAGCTATTTCCGCTTTTCACTTGAGACTTATTCGGCCTCAAAAGCGGGTGCAAAGATAGATCAGCACTTTTGAAACCGGCAAGCCTTTGTGCCGGAAATTTTTTAAAAAAATTATTGAGTCGGGTTTTCGCCCCTTTTTTCGGTTTTTCGCTTGAAATGGAAGTAGGTTTCCAACTGGGCACGCACGGGGATATCCGAGTTGCTGCGCCGGTATTCGTTGCGATCGAACCGGTCAATGATGCGTGCTTTTACATTGTCCTCCAGTTGCAGGTTCAGCAAAGTCATGATCTCGTTTTTGATGTCCTCGTCGTACACGGGAAATGCGGTTTCAATGCGGAAGTTGAGGTTGCGCTGCATGAGGTCGGCGCTGGACAGGAACATTTTTTCCGCGCCGCTGTGGTGAAACATGAAGACGCGGGCATGTTCCAGAAAACGATCTACAATGCTGATGATCTCGATGTTGTCGCTCTCGCCCTCGACGCCAGGAACCAGGCAGCATATTCCGCGCACAATCAACTGAATTTTCACACCTGCCCCAGAGGCCTCATACAGTTTCCGAATCACATCCTTGTCTTCTATGCTGTTGGTTTTGATCAGGATGCGCGCGGGTTTTCCGGCTTTTGCCTCGGCAATTTCATGGTCAATCAGTGCGTACAACGCGGGGCGGAGGTTGAACTTCCCGACAAACAGGTGCTCAAACTCTTGCCGGGGCGGTTTAATGTTTTCCAGAAATGAAAACACATTGCTGACCTCGGCAGTAAGCCTCGGATCGGTGGTGAATACCCCGAAATCAGAGTACACCTGGGCGGTTTCTTCGTGAAAATTACCGGTGGCCAGATAGGCATACAGCCGGGGTTTGCCGTTTTCCATCCGGCGCACGAGTGCCAGTTTGGAATGGACTTTTACGCCTGGAAACGAGTAGTGTACGCGCACGCCGGCACGCTCGAGCCGCTCGCCCCACTCCAGGTTGGCGGCCTCGTCGAAGCGGGCCTTGATTTCCACAAATGCCGACACCTGCTTGCCCTCCCGCACAGCCTCCATGAGCGCCTCAAGAATTTTACTGCGCCTGGCCACCCGGTACTGGATCACTTTGATGTGCGTCACGTTGGGGTCTTTGGCGGCGTGTTCAAAAAAATTGACTACCGCATGGTACGACTGGTAGGGCACATGCAGCATCTGGTCTTTTTCCCGGATGATGCGAAACGGGTCGCCGGCGTCGTGCAACGCAGGGTGGGGTAGGGGAGGCAAGGGCTTGTTTTTCAAGTGACTAAGCCCAAAATCCGGGAATTTGAAGAAATCAAAATTGTTGTGGTAACGCCCCTCCGGCAGCATGTCGTTTTTGCCGAGATCGAAGGTGTCCTTGAGGTAATCCAGCAGGTGGTTGGGCATCTCGCGATCGTACACAAAGCGGCTGGCGGGGCCGACCTGCCGTTTGGCCAGACTGTTTTTGATCTTCTGCACCAGATCGCCGGAGAACTCATCGTCAATGTACAACTCGGCGTCGCGGGTAAGTTTGATGGAGTAGGTATCCTGAATATCGTACCCCGGAAACAGCCACGACACGGAGTGCCGCACGATGTCGTCGAGCAGGATGAGGTCGTGACGGCCACTGGCAGAAGGCAACGCGACAAAACGCGGCAACTGATCCGACGGAATTTTCACCAAGGCGTATTCGCTGGGCGCCAGCGGTTTTTTGCGCGGACGCAAATGCACGGCGAGGTACAGGTGCGCATTGGCCAAAAATGCCCGAATGCGCTGTTTGACCAGCAACACCGGCATCACGAAGGGCAGCAGGTTGTTGTGGAAATAACTCTCCACAAAATGGCGCTGCTCGGCGTTCAGGTCCATACGTCGCAGAATGTACACGTTGTGCTTGCGCAACTCGGGCACGATCTGTTTTTCAAAAACATGCGCTACCTCCTCCTGATGCTGGTTCACAATTTTGTGAATTTCCCGCAGCACGTCACGTGGCACAAAGTCCAGTTCGGCTTTGGTCTTTTTGCCCACTT
>CAYMQY010000323.1:0-3706 GCA_964392655.1 uncultured Saprospiraceae bacterium | reverse complement strand
ATTTCGTTCACCATCACGGTGCGCCCCGCCGGCGGCGTAGACTCCATCGCCGACCGCGTCGCCTGCGCGGGCCAACTGGTAGAGGTCAATTTCACCGGCCCCGGAAACCCGGGTTTTGTGTGGTCCAACAGCAACCCGGCCATCGGCCTGCCTGCGAGCGGCACCGGAAATATCAGTTTCAACGCCGCCAACGTGACCGCCGTGGAAACAGCCACCATCACCGTGGCGCCGGACATTGCCTCCGGCTTTGCGTATATTCCCAACAACGTGTCGAACGACGTGTCGGTCATAGACCTGAGCACCAACACCATCGTGGCGACCATTCCAGTCGGTTTTGCGCCCTTCGGCGTGAGTGTCAGCCCCGACGGCAGCCGGGTGTACGTGACCAACCGGGAAGCCGGCGGCGGCACCGTTTCGGTCATTGATGCGGCCACAAATACCGTCATCGCCACCATACCCGTTGGGCAAAATCCTACAGGTATCGCCGTCAGCCCCGACGGCAGTCTGGCGTTGGTGGCCAACACCGCATCCGGCACCGTTTCCCTGCTGGAAACCTTCACCAATGTCGTGCTGGCAGACATCCCGACGCCGGGTGTTGTTCCCAACGGCGTGACCTTTCATCCCGACGGTCTGCAGGCCTACATCAGCGGCTCAGGCTCAAACCGGGTGCTGGTGCTGGATGTCATTACCGGAGCGATTACCGCCACGATACCCGTCGGCGGAGGGCCGTACGGCCTGCGCGTAAGTCCCGACGGCTCGAAAATTTATGTCGCCTGCGCCAATACCGACAACCTGTACGTGCTGGACGCCGCTACCAATGCGGTGCTCGCTGTGGTGCCGGTCGGCGATGCGCCCAGCGGCGTGGTCATCAGCCCCGACGGCAGCCGGGTGTACACGGCGAATGAAAATGACGCCACGATCAGCGTACTGGATGCCGGCACAAATACCGTAGTGGCGACTATCCCGATCAGCGGCCTCCTGTCCGGCCCTATCGGCATCAGTATCACACCCGACGGGCAATTTGTGTATGCAGCCAACATTCTGGCCGACGAAGTTTCGGTGATCAGCACCGTCACGAATACCGAAGTGACCACGATTCCGGTGGGATTAAGCCCCATTGCGTTTGGCAATTTTATCACCCCGGCATCGGCTTGCGCGGGCGCCCCAAAAACATTCACGATCACGGTATATCCGGTGCCTTCGGTGAATCCGCCAGCCGACCTGACGGCCTGTGCCGACGAGCAGGTTTCCGTGATGTTCAGCGGCAGTCCGGGCGCTGTTTTTTCCTGGACAAACGACAATCCGGACATCGGTTTGCCCGCGAGCGGCACCGGAAATCTCGACTTTCAGGCGGCGCAGGTCGCTGTTTCCGAAACAGCTGTGATCACCGTCACGCCCGATGCCAGCGGCGGTGGCGGCGCCTGCCCCGGCGTGCCGGTTTCGTTTGAAATCACGGTCAACCCGACCGTCGGCGTGAACGCTCCCGGCGACCGTACCGCTTGTGTAGGCGACCTCGTGGAGGTGCTGTTTTCCGCCATTGGCAACCCTTCGGCCATCTCCTGGACCAACGACAACCCGGCCATTGGACTGCCCGCTTCCGGCACCGGCGACATCAGTTTCACCGCCGCCAATGTGGCTACCGTGCAGACAGCCACCATCACCGTGGGGGCGCAGGCAAAGGGGGGGTATGCGTATGTGGCTAATTTGTTTTTTGGCGAGGTATCTGTTATTGATATATTAACCAATACTGAAGTTACAGCCATACCAACAACAGGATCAGTCCCCTGGGGCGTTAGTGTAAGCCCTGATGGCAAAAAGGTTTATGTAACAAGCAGTGATATAAATTCTATCACGGGTTATATAGACATAATTGATGTTGCCTCAAATTCGATTATTGGATCAATTCAGGCAGGTGGAGGACCATACGGATTGGCTATAACGCCAAATGGGCAAAAGACATACGTTTCCGATCGGGAATCAAATAAAATATTTGTAATTGACAACAACAGTAATTTAATTACCGACACTATTCAAACCGTATCAGAACCTCGAGGTGTAGTAGCCACCCCCGATGGCAGCAGTATCTATGTAGGTTGTGCTAAATATATTCAAAAGATAAACACATCGAACAACAGCATTTCCAGTTTACCTCTATTTTATCCAAATGGAAGCATAAATGGCTTGGCTATTAGCCCCGACGGAAATTTACTATTTGGAGCCTATGACATTAAATTCGATTTAATCCCTGACTCACTATTGATTATTGATTTAAGCACAAATCAAGTCATATCCAACATAGCAGTCGGCAGTGCGCCAAGTTATGTGCTTTATTCGGATTCAAATAATCGAATCTATGTTTCCAATGAGAACTCCGGCAGCATAAGCGTTATAGATGCCTTTAACTTAATTGCAGTTGAGACAATTCCGACCGGTAACGGCACAATCGGCATTAGTATGACTTCTGACGGAAAGTTCATTTATGCAACCAACCTGTTTAGCGACGCAGTCGTTATTGATGCCCAAAGCAATACTATTGTCACAACAATTCCTGTATCATACGCCAGTTCCTTTGGCAACTTCATCACTGCCGCCGCCACTTGCGCCGAGCCGCCGCAAACCTTCACCATCACCGTCGGCCCGACGCCTGTGCTGGCACAGCCGGGCGACGTGTCTGCCTGCGGCGAAACGACGGTCAACCTGGCTTTCGGCGCCTCTGCCGGGGCTACGGTCAACTGGACAAACGACAACCCGGCCATCGGCCTGCCGGCAAGCGGCACAGGCGACCTGAGTTTTGCGGCAGCCAATGTCGCCACACCGCAAACCGCCACGATCACCGCTACGCCGGTACTGGGCAGTTGTACAGGCACTCCGGTGAGCGTGCAGATTACCATCAACCCGGGTACCAGCGACACCACCCTGCTGAGCGCCGGCACCTGCGATCCCGCGCAAACGGGCGTTGTCGTGCAGAACCTCACCAACCTGTTCGGCTGCGATTCCGTCGTAGTGACCACCACGGCCCTGCTACCCGCCGACAATGTAGTTCTCAGCGAATCCACTTGCGATCCGGGTGCGGCTGGCGTATTTGTCCAGAATCTGGTCAACCAATTCGGTTGCGATTCAATCGTGACCACCACCGTGGTATTTGACCCGGCGGCGGTGGATTCAACTGTCCTTTCTGCCACTACTTGCGACCCCGCGATGGCAGGCATAACCGTGCAGAATTTGACCAACCAGTTCGGCTGCGATTCCATCGTCACCACCACGACTACCCTGCTGCCGGGCGACGCCGTCAGCATTTCCGCCACCACTTGCGACCCCGCGATGGTCGGCGTGACCGTACAAAATTTGACCAACCAGTTCGGCTGCGACTCCATCGTCACCACTACCACAACCCTGTTGCTGAGCGACGTCGTGAGCATTTCCGCCACCACTTGCGACCCCGCCATGGTCGGCATAACCGTGCAGAATTTGACTAACCAGTTCGGCTGCGATTCCATCGTGACCACCACCACTACCCTGCTGCCGAGCGACGCCATCAGCGTTTCTGCCACCACCTGCGACCCCGCGATGGTCGGCGTGGCGGTGCAGAATTTGACCAACCAGTTCGGCTGCGATTCCATCGTGACCACCACAACCACCTTGCTGCCGAGTGACGCCATCAGCGTTTCTGCCACCACCTGCGACCCCGCGATGGTCGGCGTGGCGG
>CAYMQY010000322.1:0-3713 GCA_964392655.1 uncultured Saprospiraceae bacterium | reverse complement strand
TGTGGAGCCGTCGGTGAAGGCGCGGACGGAAGTCGTCGTTCGGGTCGTGTCGCCGGTAGCAGCCACAGTCAGTGTGGTGCGCATACCGCTTCGTTCGGTCACTTCGATTTTCGAGGCCGGATCGGCCAGACGGTACATCGCTTTGTAAATGGGAAAGTAGGTCGTTATGGCCAGAAACATCCCGCCGAGCATGACAGTTTTGCGACCGATTTTGTCCGACCAGGCGCCGAAAACCAGAAAAAACGGCGTGGCCAGCAGAATCGCAAAACACAACAGGTAGCGTACCTGCTCGAACTCGACCGACAGGGTGCGCTCGATGAATGTCTGGGCATAAAACTGTCCGGTGTACCACACCACGCCCTGACCCATGACCGCCGTGAACAGCGCCAGAAGTACCATTTTCAGGTTTGATTTGCGGGCAAAAGACTCCCGGAGCGGATTGCTCGACACCTTTCCTTCTTTTTTGATTTTGCTGAACAGCGGCGATTCAGCCATTCGCAGGCGGATGTATACCGAAATGGCAATGAGAAAAATCGAAATCAGGAACGGCAGCCGCCAGCCCCACGCATTAAATTCGTCCACACCCAGGGCTTTACGCGTGAGCAGGATGACGCCGAGCGACAAAAAGAAACCCAGCGTAGCGGTGGTCTGGATGTACGCCGTGAAATACCCCCGGCGCCCTTTTGGCGCGTGTTCCGCCACATACGTGGCAGCACCGCCGTATTCGCCGCCTAATGCCAGACCCTGAATAAAACGCAAACCGAGGATGGCAATTGGCGCCCAGATACCAATGGCGGAATAACCGGGCACCAGACCTATGGCAAACGTGGAACCACCCATAAGCAGCAACGTAAGCAGGAAAGTATACTTCCGCCCGATGATGTCGCCCAGCCTCCCGAAAACCAGCGCCCCGAACGGCCGTACGACAAAACCGGCGGCGAAGGTGGCCAGAGCAGCCAAAAATGCCGCCGTCGGATTGTCTTGCGGGAAAAACTGTTTGGCGATAATCACGGCCATTGCCCCGTAGATGTAAAAGTCGTACCACTCAATGAGGGTGCCGACCGACGAAGCGGCGATCACGTTCATCAAGCCTTTCGGCGTTTCCTCCTGTTGCGGTGTAGCGGTATTAGTCATAATGTCAACGATTTAGCCTGCCAAAAAAGCCATCACATCCACGCCGTCGGCGTAGTCGTTCAATTCGGGTTCCTGGCTTTTTCCGAACGGCAGTGCCTCGAAATCGCGCAGTTGCACCTTGCTCACCACGCACTGGATTTCATCCTTCCGGGCAGCAAGCAGTTGGTCAATGTCCTGCAGGTCATCGTAGTATTCGTAATGCAGGGAAGCAATACGGGTTTGCAAGGCCGGGTCTTCGCGCAGCAACAGGCAGCCGTTGTTGCGGTATTGCTGGTTGTTCAGGATGTACAGCGTGAGGTTGTAGTCGAAATTGTTTTTGTACTTGTCGTGGTGGATGATGTCGCGGTACTCGTGCAAGGCTTCGAGCAGGGTGTCGAAATGGTAGCCGTGGGGGACGTAAATTTTGGACACATTCCGGCAGCCCAGGCCGAAGTACGTAAAAATATCGCGCCCGAGGGCATGCAGGTCGTCGGCGGTTTCGTAGCCGGTGAGCACGGCTACGGCGTTACGGTTGCGGCGGATGATGTGCGGATACTTGCCGAAATACTGCTCGAAGTACCGCGCCGTATTGTTGCTGCCTGTGGCAATGACCGCGTCGAATCCGCTCAGTTTATCCGAGTCATCCACAAATTCCGTGTATTCCCAGGACTCGAACGCCCGGTCACCGAGCCATTTCACCAGGTACGGCAGCAGGTGTTTGTCCTTGTCGGATAGTTTCACTTTGGCCCGTTGTCCGGCCACAAATACACAGAGCCAGTCGTGAAAGCCCACGAGCGGAATGTTGCCTGCCATGATCAGCGCCACCGTTTTGTCGGGGTGCAGCCGGTCGGGCAAATTGTACCCTGCCACCCATGCGCCGAGTTTTTTGCGGTCTAAAAATGCCCGGCCAATGGCTTGCAGCGCGTTGCGAATGTTGGTTTCGGTAAACCAGCGGTTATCTGCGTACGATTTGGCAATAACCGCTTGCAGTTCACTGTCCGGTTCGGCCAGCAGATACTCGCCGAGTTCGGCCAGTAGATCGAGGCGTTCTTTTCGTGTCACGTGTGTTCGATTTTTGTGGCAAAAGTAAGCGGCTGTTTCGTTGTCTGTACATTTGCGGGCGCCGGGCGTTTCAGCGTGATTCAGGATTGGACACGGATGCCACGGATTGGACACGGATTTTTTGCGGCTTCGCCGTATTATTTTAAAAAAACTTATCCGTGAAAACCCGTGTCCAATCCGTGGCATGCGTGTCCAATCCTCCTGAAAGAGTGCGCCAGGCGGAAAAACGTATGCCCACATTCGACATTACCATTCCCGTCCTGAACGAAGAAGAAACCCTGGCCCGACAGGTGCGAACCCTGCACACATTTCTTTGCACGCATTTCCCGGATCGCAGTCAATGGGCCATTGTCATTGCCGACAACGGCAGCACCGACAATACCGCGCACATCGCGCTGGCGCTCGCCGACGAACTGCCCGAGGTGCGACTCGTACGCGTGCCCGAGCGCGGTGTCGGACTGGCATTGAAAACCTCCTGGTCGCAAAGTCGGGCCGACATTGTCGGCTACATGGACCTCGACCTCGCTACCGACCTGCCACACTTTATTCAGGCGTACAACGCGTTGGCCACCGAAGGTTTCGACCTCGTGTACGGTTCGCGGCTGCACCGGAAATCAGTGGTCATTGGCCGTACGCTGAAGCGGGAAATCACCTCGCGGGTGTTCAATTTTATCGTAAAATTTTACCTCGGCACGCGCTTTTCCGACGGCATGTGCGGGTTTAAATGGCTGAAACGCCAACATGTTCAACCGCTTATGCACGGCGGCGCGGTGAGTAACGGCTGGTTTTTCAGCACCGAACTGCTCGCCGTGGCCGAGTGGCAAGGCCTGAACATCTGTGAATTGCCGGTGCGCTGGACCGACGACACATCGGGCAGTAAAGTCAACATCCCGCGTCTGGCCCGGCAGTACTTGCAGGCTCTGGCTGTTTTGAAAAAACGGAAACCAAAATGACACAAAAGAAACTGCTCCTAGGCACCGCCCAATGGGGCTGGACGGTATCGCGCGACGAAGCGTTCCGCTTGCTGGATGCCTGGCTCGCCAGCGGCCACCGGGCCGTGGACGGCGCTACCAACTACCCGATCAACAAAAACCCGGCGGACTTCCGCGCCGCCGAAAAAATCCTGCTGGAATACGCCCGGGCGCATGGCTTGCACGACCTTGATGTCACGATGAAAATCGGCAGCCTCGACAACATGCGCTCCCCGGAAACCAATCTGGCGCCCTCGTTTGTGCGGATGATGGCGGAGGAATATGTCCGGCTTTTCGGGGAAAACCTGCGCGTGCTGATGCTGCACTGGGACAACCGCGACGACCTCGCCGCCATTCGCGGCACCCTGGGAGCGCTGGCAAGCCTGCAAACCGAACTTGGTCTGAGGCCAGGCATTTCCGGAATCAAACACCCTGAAGCGTATATCCGTGCGAATGAAGAACTGAAACTTCATTTCGACATACAACTAAAACACAACGTGTTGCATTCGGATTTGACGCGGTACAGCGGGTTTGCCGAGCGTGGTGCAACCCCACCCCCGGCCCCTC
>CAYMQY010000321.1:3194-3739 GCA_964392655.1 uncultured Saprospiraceae bacterium | reverse complement strand
CCACAAGCGGATTGCTGAGCACGTCGCTGTTGACCCGGCGACGCAGAAATTCCGTGGTCAGACCTAAGCCGACTTGAGCGCTTTGCAATTTAAACCGGAAAGAATACATGCCCTGAATGCGGCTGACGTGTTGCGAGCCAATGGTTTCGGACAACACGCTGCCGCCGAGGCCAAGTTTGTCGCCCACCGCGCCATTGTACATGAACGTGTACGTGGTGGGCGCCCCCGGGAATCCTGCCCAGGCGCTGCGGGCATTCACCAAAAACGTATGCGAATTGTCAAAACCGACCAATGCCGGATTGATGAGTGTCGGCATGACCTGATAGTGGGAGTACACGGCGTGTTCCTGAGCCGAAGCGGCCAGTACGAGCAGGCCGAATATGGATGTAAAAAGTACTTTTTTCATAATAACCGATGTGATGGGAAGGTGAATGATGATGGGCTGTTGGCCGTTGGCTGTTGGCTTTTGGGTTGGCAGGAAAACCAACAGCCAAAAAACCAGCGGCCAAAATCCGAATAGCGGAATAGATTTATATTACCATTTA
>CAYMQY010000321.1:1495-3184 GCA_964392655.1 uncultured Saprospiraceae bacterium | reverse complement strand
AGTACTTTTTTCTTGGTAACCGTGGTGTGGGGAAGGTTATTGGTGGGGCTGTGGGCTATTGGCTGTTGGCTGTGGGCTTTCCTGAGCTCAGGAAAGCCAACAGCCAATAGCCAACGGCCAATAGCCGATTAGCGAATGAGATTGATATTACCTTTGAGTACCTGGCCGATGCCGTCTTTGTCGGTGTATTTCAAGACGAAGTAGTACGCGCCGTCGGGCAGAAGTTGTCCGTCCTTGAAGCCTTCCCAGCGGAGGTCGCCGTTGTTGTAGCCCCGGATGATTTCTACCAACTGTCCCCAGCGGTTGTAAATTTCAAAGACATTGTCCGGATAATCTTCGATACAGGTGATGAGCGCGTAGTCGTTTTTGCCGTCGAGCGAGCCGGGTGTGATGGCCGGGCGCACCTGGAGGCAGCCGTCCACGGGGTATTCCATCTGGAAGTTGCCGACGCCGGTACAGCCGTTTTCGTCCACCACGATGAACGTCACGCGTTCGCCCGGGCAGAGGTCGTCGGCCCGCGGGCCGGTGCCGTTTTTGCCGAGGTTGGTAGACCAGGTGAGGGTCAGGTCACCCACGCCTGCGGGCACATCGGCGATTACTTCGCCGTCGCAAAGGCTGAAGGACACCGGTGGCACACTTGAATATTCAAACACCAGTGGGTCGGGTTCGGTGATCGTGAACGTGTATACCGTCACCACGTTGTTTTTGTCGGTAATGGTCACTTTGTACTCGCCACCACACAGCTGGTTGGCTTGGGAGAAACCGCCGAGCAACACCTGCTGATCCACCTGACCGGTCGGCCAGGCAATGCGGTACGGTGGCACGCCGCCCACGGCCGATACGCTGGCGCTGCCGTCGCAGTGGCCGTCGCAGCTCACGCCGTAGCCGTTGAAGTTGGTGGAAATGACGGCACTGCCTACCACCGAGGTCGGGAACGTGAGGCTGCCCGTCCATGTGGATGTACAACCCAACTGGTCGGTGACCGTCACGGTGTAGTTGCCGCCGCAGAGGGTGGTGTTCGAGGCGCCCGTCACGCCGTTGCTCCAGGCCACGTTCACGTTACCCACCTGGCCGGCAAAGACCACAGAGGCGCCGCCGTCGCATACCGTAGCGCCGCTGACTTCGAAGCCGTTGTAGTCGGTCAGGATGTTCACGTTCGTGACGGCGAGTTGCGATTGCGAGGTGACCGTAGCCACCGGGCAGGTATGCGGCACCAGGCTTTCATCAAACACCGTGCAGGTGTACGTGCCCGGCAACAAACCGGTAATGTTCTGGTTGGTAGACGTGTACCCGTTCGGGCCGGCCCAGGCGTATGTGTATGTCGGGCCGTCGGCGCCGGCCACGGAGATCGAGATAGCGCCGGCTGCCGAATTTTGGCAGGTCGTGGGCGTTACTTGCACGAGGCTACACTGGAACGGCTGGTAGGTGCGGTTCAGTTCAAACGTGTACACCGCCGTGCAACCGGAAGTCAGGTTTGTCACCGTCACCACATACGTACCGGAGTCGAGGTTGGAAATCGTGCTGGACTGCAGGCCGTTATAGTCCCACTGGTAGGTCAGGTTGGCACTTGCAGGCACCGGATTCAGTTTGATCGAACCGTTTTTGAAATCATCGAACGGCTCCACGCGCGAATCACTGACAATGGCTTGCTGCAACTGCGCCACCTGGATCAGCGGACTGATGGTGTGC
>CAYMQY010000321.1:0-1395 GCA_964392655.1 uncultured Saprospiraceae bacterium | reverse complement strand
ACTGACAATGGCTTGCTGCAACTGCGCCACCTGGATCAGCGGACTGATGGTGTGCGAATTACCGGAGGCGTCGGAAATAGTCGCCTCGTAGATACCCGAAGCGAGGTTGCACACTTCGAAGGTATTCAGGGTGGTTGGGTACGTTTTATTCGCAGGATCGCCTTGCCGTTTCAATACAATCAGGAAAGGCGGTATGGCGCCCGGGGGAATGTTGAACGTAATACAGCCGTCGTCATTACAAGAAGGTTTAACCGGGCTGGCCGTGGCGGCGATCAGGATATTGGTGCTCGGCACCTCGTAAGTGGCCGTCATCGTGCAGTTGTTGGCGTCGGTGATGGTCACGGTGTACAGGCCGAACATCAGGCCGGTGATATTCTGGTTGTTGGACGTGAACCCGTTCGGGCCCGTCCAGCTGTATGTCAGCGTTCCGGTACCGCCGGTTATCTGTTCGAGGGTGATGGAGCCAGGGGTCAGGCCGTCCTGCGGCACGATGGTCGTGTCGCCGACGGCTATGGCCTGCGGCGAGGTGATGTTGATGGCCGCCGTGGTAGTGGTACAGCCTTGTGCATCAGTCACCGTAGCGGAGTAACCGCCGGGAGCCAGGTTGTTGATCGTGAGTCCGGACTGCATGTTCGACCACAGGACGGTGAACGCGCCGCCGTTTCCGCCGGCAGGCGCCAGCGTGATGGAGCCGTCGTTATTGCCGAAACACTTGACGTTCGACGTGGTCGGATTGGTAGTGATGGCAGTGGTCGGGCCAAGAATTGTAATCGGGTTGGCGATGTTGGCCGTGCAGCCGAGGCTGTCGGTCACGACGGGATAGTACAGGCCGGGTACGAGGTTTGTCGGGTTGAGTCCGGTAGATATTACCTGTCCGGCAACGCTGTCCTTGCGCCACGAAACAGTGTACGAAGGTGTGCCGGAGAACGGCGTACCGCCGGAGACGTTTACCGAGGCTTTGCCGTTATTGGCGCCAAAGCAGGAGACCGGTGTGGTGGAGCCGGTTTGGGAAACAGCCAGAGTGGCTGTCGGGCCGGGTACCGTGTACTGGAATGTTTTGGTGCACATGTTGGCGTCCGTGACGGTCAGGGTGTACGTGGCGGCAGCCAGATTGGAAATATTTTTAGTAACAGCGCCATTGCTCCACGAAAAGGTATGGGGCGCCGTGCCCCCGCTGGGGTTGGGCAACTGGATGGAACCGGTACTTTGACCAAAGCAGTTGACCCGGTTGACGACGGTCAAACTCGGTGCAAACGACGGCGATGTCGCCTGATTCACCTGAATCGCCGGGTTTGATACAAACGTACACCCTTTGGAATCGGTGACCGTAACGGTGTACGTACCGGCTACCAGGCCGCTGAGGTTTTGGGTAGTAGGCATGCCGTTGCCGGGCAG
>CAYMQY010000320.1:0-3748 GCA_964392655.1 uncultured Saprospiraceae bacterium | reverse complement strand
CCGTCCACTCCAGCGGAACGAACTGGTATTCACGGCGCTCAAGGTGCTGGGCATTTTGCCCCTGCTGTGGTTTCAGGCGCCGGTGTATTGGCTCGCCGGCTGGATCGGACTGTGCCTCGTGCTCAACCTGCTGGCCAACCAAAAACTTGCCGCAACGTACCTCGCCGGGCACCGCGACACCAACCCGCATTTCCTTCGGGAAATCGAAGACATCGCCCGACCCAATGCCGCGCGCACGGTGTACTGGGCGCTCGAAGGCCAGATCAGTGTGCTGCTCTGCGCGCTCTTTGCCGGCACCGAGCGCATTGCCGACATCGGGGCTTTGGGGCGATTGGGCGTGCTGTTCGCCATTTTTCAGGCATTCGTGGTGAACTATTCCCTGCCGGAAATCGCCAAGGCACAAGGCCGGGCCGACATTTCACGCCAGGCACAAAAAACCATGCTGATGTCCGTGCTGTTGGTAGCGCCGGTGTTGGTTTGGGCCGTCGTGCATCCGACCTCGTTGTTGTGGATTCTTGGCCCGAACTACCGCGGCCTGACGCAGCACCTGCTGCCGTTTTTGGCGGCCGTTTCGCTGGGGCAAATCGCCGCCGTCGTGTACCAAATCTGCACGGCGCGGGCCTGGATCCGGATGAACCGACTGTACGTCCCGATCGCGCTGCCCTTGCAGGCTGTGTTGATCTATGTCCTCGATTTGTCGCTTTTGGAAAACGTGATCCTGCTGCTGGGCATCAACAACCTGTTTTTTCTGGTTTTCAACCTGGTTATGTACTTCGTTGAAATACGGAGAACTACCAGCGGCTGATATGTTTGTGTTCAACTCGTCCGACGAATTCGCCCCGTTTGTCATCCCGAAGGGATCCGTCTACTCTACGCGTTTCTCGCAAGCGGTTTTCCCCTCGTCGAGCGGACAGACCCCTCCGGGATGACAAAAAAACACACATGCTTTTCCGTCTGATCTCCCGGTTTCTTCGCCTCACCCGCTGGTTTTTCCCCAAGCACCTGCGGCTTCCCCTCCGCTCCTGGGCGCTCATACACAGCCCGGGCGCCGAACCGGAACTGGCCGGTTTGTTTACCCTGTGCAAAAAATTCCGCTGCGCGGTGGACGTAGGCGCCAACCACGGTTTTTATACCTGGAAAATGGCGCAACGCTTCGGGCAGGTGTTCGCTTTTGAAGCCAACAAATCCGAGGACTTCGACATCCTGCATTACAAAAAACCAAACGTGCATCTTTTCCAGTACGGCCTTTCCAACAGCGCCGAAACCCGCACGCTGCACGTGCCGGTACGGCAGGGCGTAGCCATAGCAGGCTGGGCAAGTGTAGAAAACCGCGACCTGCCTTTCGCCGACTCATTCGTGGAAATCTCCGTAGAACTGCAACGCCTCGATGACCAGCCGTTTGTACAACACCAAACCCTCGACCTGATAAAAATTGACGTGGAAGGCCATGAACTGGAGGTACTCCAGGGTGGCCTGCAAACCATACGTCGCG
The DNA here is from genome assembly GCA_964392655.1 of uncultured Saprospiraceae bacterium. Classification (GTDB taxonomy): domain Bacteria; phylum Bacteroidota; class Bacteroidia; order Chitinophagales; family Saprospiraceae; genus M3007. The sequence goes on along the minus strand of CAYMQY010000320.1, from coordinate 2,256 downwards.
ACAAACCCGTGCTGCTCATCGAAGACAACGGCGAGCAACGCGTCGCTATTCGGGACCTGCTCGAAAGCATCGGTTACCGAAGCGTTGCTTTTGGACAATTGACCGGCAAAATAACGCCGTCGCCGAACCTCATCTGGTTTCCCACGGATAAATCCGTGGGCTGAAAATGGATGAATCCGTGGGCTGAAAATGGATGAATCCACGGGCCGAAAAGATGCGCATCGCTTTGCTAACCAACCGCTTCCCTCCCGTCATTGATGGCGTTGGCGACTACACATTTTTCCTCGCGGGCGAACTCGCGCGGCAGGGACAAACGGTGCATATCATTTGCAGCAAACAGCCGCAAGTTTCCGCTCCTTTCGATGCGGCCGTGCATGCCGTTGTGGAGCGGTGGGGTTCGGATTCGATCCCGGTTGTTTTGGATCTGGTGCGAACAATCCGCCCTGACTGGCTCGTACTCCAGTACGTCCCATACGCTTTTCACCCGTTCGGCCTGCCGTTTTTTCTGCCAAAACTGCTGCGCCAAATACGCCGAGCCGGTGTGCGCACCTGCGTCATGTTTCACGAAGTGCATATCCGCCCCCGTGGGCTGAAAGGGTGGTTGGTCGGAAACCTCCAGTGGCACATTGCCCGTCGGTTATGCCGCCATGCCGATGCCGTGGTCACCAGCAACGAGTTTTATCGGGAAATGCTCAGCCCGCTTCACCGAGACGGCATCCGGGTGATACCTGTGGGCGCAAATGTGGTGGTGGAACCGTTGTCCGAAGATGCCCGCCGGCTGATCAGGAAAACGCAGCTCCCGGACGCCTCTTTTGTGGTGGCCACCTTCGGCAAACGGAATATTTCGGCACTGGAACGAGCGGTCGTAGGGCTGCGGGAAGAAGGGGTGGGGCTGCTCGTATGCGGGGCCCCACCCCCGGCCCCTCCCCCCGAACTCGGCACCCGCCTCCAGTGCGCCGACCTTTTTGTACTGCCCGACCCCGTCACGCCCGGCGGCGAAGGCGGTACCAGCCTGAAAAGCGGTTCGCTGGCGGCGGCATTTGCGGCGGGATTACCCGTCGTGGGCGTGCGCGGCGACATGAACCGGGAACCGCTCCGGCACGGGCACAATATCTGGCTGGCCGACAACGGCGATGCCGAAACCTTGCACGAGGCGATTCTCAAGTTAAAAACCGATTCCACCCTGCGGGAAAAACTGCAGGTGAACGGACAGGCACTGTACCGGAAGCACCTGCGCTGGGAGGTCATCGCCGGGGAGTTTTTGAAAATCATGGCTACGCACTCGTCCGACGACAACTGTGCGAATTTGTCGTCGGACGAATGAAGACCCAACCATGCAACCTCTTGGCAAACAAACCGACGGCCAATCCAGCGACGCCATCTACGCCATGGCGCTGCGGGCGTTGGCCGCTGCGCCGGTGCGTTCCGGTGTGGCCGTGGATGCGGGCGCCGGCGCGGGCAATTTCACCCGAATACTGGCCAAACGATTCAAGCACGTACACACCCTCGACGCGTTCCGACCGGTGGATTTGCCGGCCAACGCCGCGTTTCACGAAACCGACCTGAATGGCCCTTGGCCCCTTCCCGACAGCAGTGCCGACCTGCTCGTAGCACTCGAAGTGGTGGAGCATCTGGAGAACCCGCGCCATTTTTTTCGGGAAATCACCCGCATCCTGCGTCCGGGCGGCTGCGGATTTGTATCCACCCCGAACAACCACAGCCTGAGCAGCCTGCTGACGTTTTTTACAAAAGGCCAGCACCGCGCGTTTCAGGCGCCTTCGTATCCGGCGCATATCACGCCGGTTTTGAAAATTGATCTGGAGCGCATGCTTGAGGAAAACGGCCTGCGCTTGCTCGGATTTTTTTACAGCAACCACGACACGCTGCCGCTGCTGCACACGGAAATCCGCTTCGGTGGCCCGCTGTTTTCGTTCAACTTCGGGGTGTTGTTTCAAAAACCTGCACCATGAAAATTGTCGTGTTTTCGCCCAACTTTCACCCGCTCACCGGCGGACTGGAAAATGTAGTGCTTGACCTGAGCACCGAATTTGAACGGCTTGGCCACCCGACTACCGTCATCACCCTGACCCCTGCCGACGCGGCCGATACGTTCCCGTTCAGGGTGCTGCGCCGTCCGGGATTTTTCCAACAAATCACAGCCATGCGCCGCGCCGACGTGGTGCTGATGTTCAATGTCAGCCTGAAAGGCGTGCTGCCGTGGCTGTTTTCGGGGCGTCCGTTGGTGGTGTCGCACCA
>CAYMQY010000319.1:0-3754 GCA_964392655.1 uncultured Saprospiraceae bacterium | reverse complement strand
ACTTTGTGTACCCGGGTGCCTTGCACACGCGTTTTCACCATGCTCTGGGCGCGCTGCACCTGATGCAGCAGGCTGTGGATGTGCTCCGGCACAAGGGTGCGGAGATTACCGCCGCCGAAGCCGAGGCCGTCAGTGCGGCTATTTTGTTGCACGATATCGGTCATGGCCCCTACTCCCATGCCCTCGAACACACCATTGTGGATTTGCACCACGAACGCCTGTCGCTCTTGTTCATGGAAGAAATGAACCGGCAATTTGACGGGCAGTTAAGTCTGGCCATCCAGATTTTTTCGGATCAGTACCCTAAAAAATTCCTGCACCAGTTGGTGTCCAGTCAGTTGGACATGGACCGGTTGGATTATCTGAACCGCGACAGTTTTTTCACCGGCGTTTCGGAAGGCGTGATCGGGTACGACCGCATCATCAAAATGCTTGCCGTGCATAACGGCGAACTCGTGGTGGAAGAAAAGGGCATTTACAGCATTGAAAAATTCCTGATTGCCCGGCGGCTGATGTACTGGCAGGTGTACCTGCACAAGACCAATGTGGCTGCCGAGCAGATGGTGATTCATTTGTTGCGCCGCGCCCGCGAACTGGCACTCGGCAACGTTCAACTGGAAGCCTCCAGACACCTGCACTGGTTTTTGTACCGCGATACGAAAGAACAACCACCCGTTACTGTCATGCTCGATCACTTTGCCCAACTGGACGATGTGGATATCGCAGCCGCAATCAAGGCCTGGCGCAACGCCGATGATCCGGTGTTGTCCTTGCTCGCCACGGGATTGCTTGATCGTAAACTCTTTCGCCTGGAATGGCGGAGTGTGCCTGTAGAGGCGGATTATGTGGAAAAAATTCGCACGAAGGTTTCGCATATGTTTGGCCCGGACATTTCGACGGAGCATCTGGTATTTACCGGCAGCGAAAGCAACCAGGCCTACGATATTAGCGTCGAGAAAATTAATATTCTGTTCAAAGACGGTCGTGTGCTACCCATTGACGAGTGCTCCGATGTGCCGCTGTACACACAAGTCGTGACCAAACACTTTATCTGCTACCCGAAAGAGATCCAATAATCACCTGTAACGTTCACCAACCGGTGGCCCAGCCCGTGCCGCAAATTCAAATTTCATTTTTTTTTGAAAATTAAAAAAAAAGTAGACAACCTCCAAACAACACAAATAACTGATTTACAGTTACTGATTTCAATAACTAATGTTCAAACATCTAAATTTGATAATCTTTGACAATTTTATGTTTAACAGGCTATTGGTTTAAGTTAAACAAGAATCTACCTTTGACCCATCAACAAACAAACAAGGAGATTGCCATGACAAGTTTTGAGTTTAATAGTAAACTAAGCGGGTTAGCCGCCTTGTTGCACTCCTTCGCATACAACCTCACGAAGAATTCGGAGGATGCGAAAGACCTGTATCAGGAGACAGCCTTCCGCGCGCTCTCAAACCGGGATAAATTCCAGCCCGGTACTAATTTCAAGGCATGGATGTTCACGATTATGAAGAACATCTTCATTAACAACTACCGGAAAAAAGTCAAGGCAAATACAGTACTTGACACTACCGACAACCAGTATTACCTGAACTCCGGCAGTCATGCCACCGGCAATGCTGCCGAAGGACAAATTCTGCTGAAAGAATTGAATACGATGGTTGCCTCGCTTGACGACAGCATTCGAATCCCCTTCCTTATGCACTTCGAAGGTTTCAAATACCAGGAAATCGCAGACGAGTTAGCCCTTCCGCTGGGAACAGTAAAAAGCCGCATCTTTTTTGCACGCAAGGAACTCAAGGAAAAAATCATGTCTAATTACGGGTTCCATCCGAATTAATTCATGTGGTAACACACGCTTCGCATTTTCAAGGGCCGTTCCGGAAGGAGCGGCCTTTTTTTATATGCATACCCTGAGTGTCTCATTCATTTCACAGGCCCCGTGCGCGGGTCCGCACAAGAGTAATGATCAAGCGGTTGGTGCAGGGTTGAGAGACCCGCGCACTGCGGGTTCATTAATATTTAAACACTTTTCAGGACGCTCCCGATTAAAGAGGTTCTTACAACCTAATTCCGCGCGGTAATAATTGACCAGGAAGTTTCTCCAGCACACCGCATTTTCTGCGAATTGCAACAGTTCAGGCTGCTCCCGCAGGGTAAAATTTCACCACAGATTGTACAGTTTCACACAGATTGATCCGGGAAAAATTTGTGTGAATCCGTGCAATCTATGGTAAAAAATACTTCGTCACAGAGGAGGCCCAAGGGAAACAAGACATAAAAAAAGCCGCCCCGTCCCGGAATCGGGAGGAGGCGGCCAGCACTATTCTGTGAAGGGGAACCGGAGTTCGCCTTACTTCGTCTGAATCATCTTCTTCGTAGCGCTATCGGTAGCGGTTTCGAGTTGGTAGTACAGAACACCCGTCGTGTTCACCAGAGCGCGTTCGATCGTGAAGGCGTTGTAGCCTTTGCCGAATTCGCCTTTCTGCACGAAGAGCACGCGGCCCGTTTCGTCGAAGATCGTCAGGGTAGCGTTCGTTGCCTCAGGCAAGTGGAAGCCAACCTGTGTCTTGTTCATCCACGGGTTCGGTTGGTTCTGGTACAATTCGAAGCCAAGACCGGAAACGGTCGAACCGTTGTCGCCATTGAAGCGCAGTGCGATTGCCTGGCGTTCGCGGTTCAGGCTGTATGCTTCAGCCTTCGTGATGCGGCCCGATACTGCGAGCATTTGGCTCAGCGTACCGGCTGCTTTTGCACGGAAGGTTACGGCAAACTCACCATTCACGCGTTCGTTGTCGAACGAAGTCGTCAGGCTGTTCTCACTGTTGAAGATACCAAAGTTGAGCATAGCCATGTCGGCAGATACCGGAGTCACATCTACTACTTCCAGGTTCGGGAAGAGGAGTGTGAACTGGTAGCCTACTGCACGTTCAGCAGCGCGGAAGTTCACCGTGAAGACTTCACCGGCTTTCACCGTGCGGTCTTGTACGTCGAACAGGAGCGTGCCGTCGGTACGATCGTTCGTGGTCATCAGGCTGCTCGTCACAGCGTTACCATTCACATCACCCACTTTCACCGCTTTGAAGTTCTCGGCCAGTGCATCTGTTTGCAGGTTGGCGAGTTGCTTCGTTTCGGGGAAGATCGTCTGGAATGGGTTCAGCGGGTTCGGGAACGAGAATGCGTCGTCCACGAAGCGCCAGGACGTATTGTTCGGCAGTTCGGTGTAGATACCCAGGATCAGTTTGCGCAGTTCAACGATGTCGAACGTGGTGATCGAACGGCTGTTGTTAGCGTCCGCAGCGATCATTTTGTACGGCGAGTTGAGCGGCTCAATTCCGAGGATGTGCTTGTTGATGAGCACCAGGTCAAAGGTCGAAACGCCGTTGAGCGGGTCGTTGTCTTTGATCGGCGTCACCGTGTAGTCACCGTTGTACGGAACACCCGTGAACAGGAAGTTACCATCGGCATCCGTCGGTACGAGCATGTTGACCGAAGGATTGGACGGGCTTGCGCCATCCAGTTCAACGTTGGCATCTTCAAGACCGTTACCAGCTTCTGTTTTCAGTGCACCGGACACTACAGCGAAGGTGTTCGTGCAGTTGCCCATGTTATCCTGTACGTCTACATACGTTACACAGAAGTCTGCGTTACCAGCGAGGTCAATGGACCACACTTCCACATTCTGCTTGCCGAGTTCGTTGCAAGTGAAGGTCACCGTCGTTTGCGGCGTACCGTCAGGATTGCG
>CAYMQY010000318.1:2376-3763 GCA_964392655.1 uncultured Saprospiraceae bacterium | reverse complement strand
AACCATTGCTATTGGGCTTGCCTGGCGGGTTCCAGGTCAGTTCGGCGCTCCAGTCGTTCTGCCGGGCGGTTTCGCCGGAGGGCTGCGCATTGCGCCCGTCCTGCCAGGCGTAGGCAGCCACGAGGCGGAACGCGCGCGAAGGCAGCCAGGTCAGTTTGGGAATTGTTTTCCAGTAACCTACGGCATAGTCGCGGGCGTTGAACTGCTCGCTGTCGTTGTCGCGATGCCCGCGCACGAGGTCGAATTCGGCACTCCAGCTCCGGCTGAAGTTGAGGCGCCCGTGCAGCGTCCAGTCGGCCAATCGGCGGCTCTCGGCACCGGTGCTGACGGCCGAGCGGCTGCGGTTGTCGTTCCAGGCCAGAGAGGCATCCCAGGCGGGATTGGCGCGGTTGAAATACAGCACATGCCGCGTAACCGCCGATACCGCCACCAGCGCCGTATCGGCCACGGCAATATCGAAAGGGTTCCAGGCCGATTCCTCGCGGGCAGATGCCAGTACCCGGCGGCTGATCTGCAGGTTGCTCTGGATGGAAAACCGCGCCACCAACCGCTGCCATGGTTTTTTCGACTGTACCCAAAGCGCCCGGGGGTCAAGACGCAGACTTTGGTTCAGCGCGGTGTTGTTGGTGCGCACATAGTCGGGCGTGGTCACGGCTACACGTACATAACTCGCCTGATCCTGAAACACGGCAATTTCCATCTCGTCTACCGTCAGCACGCTGTCCTGGTTGCGGTCTATCCAGGTGTACTGCCCCTCGCCGGGGTTGACGCGCAGGTAGTTGTACTCCACGCGCGGCGTCTGGCCCGAGCTGATCTCGTAACCCGTCGTGAATGTGACTGCGTTTTTCCAGGCCGATACGGAGTAGTCCACCCGCCCGAGGTAGGTTTCCTGCGGAGCGAGGGTGGTCAATTTGGTATTCAGTACGCGGAGTTGGCGCCACGATACATTCCATGCGAGCGATTGGGTGATGCCGCCCGACGCGGCAGGGCTGTCCGTCCAGGCGCCGTTCACATTCGCTTCGTCCACGGCGGTATTTTGAGAAAATCCTGCTCCGGTGGGCACGAAGTCGTTGCGGTGCATCCAACTGAGGCTCCATTTCCACGGGCGTGCACCCTCCACGGTTTGCCAGTACAGGCGCCCCAGATCGTACCAGAAACTGGCCTTGTTCAGGGTGTCGGCACCGGCGGAGCGGCGTTCGTTGCGTTCGCGTTCGCCGTACACGCCGAGTTTGAACAAGGGTTTTTTATCGGCCCGGAAAAACGTTTTTCCTACATCGAATTTGGGTCTTGAAAAACGCGTGCTTTCCGCCTGTCCGTCGGAGCCGAGCAGGTTGGCTTCCGCCAGAATATCGAATCCGCCGCGCTGAATGCGCAGTTGGGCCTGGTG
>CAYMQY010000318.1:656-2276 GCA_964392655.1 uncultured Saprospiraceae bacterium | reverse complement strand
GCAAACAATTGCCGCGCTTCCGGGGCGACAAGCCTTACCACCGGCTCAAAATTGCCGGTCGGCTGACACGTGGCCGGGTCGGGCGCTACCCAGCGAAACACGCGCCCGTTGGCGCCCGATTGCACCTGCACGTAGTTGCCCTGCCCTTGCGGCACTTCGGTAAACCGCGCGGCAAAGCGGGCTTTTTCCACGTCGGTGGAGTACACCAGCACCGACACCGGCACGCCGCAAGCCAGGGTATCCACGGCCTGATACAACACGCGTCCGGGGTCGAGCACGGCGTCGGCAGCGAGCGTATCTATGCCCGATGCGTAGGCACTGAGCAAGTCGTCGCCTACTTCGGCGAGGCGCCGCCGTTGCTCGGGACTCAGGTCTTGCGCGCCACCTGCGCTGCGGCTGTCCTGCTCGGAGTAGGCGTGCAGGTAAAACCGGCTTTTGGCGCGCCGGTACTCGGCGTCGGCCAGCAGGGTGGAGCGCAGGTAGGCCTGCACGGCATATTCAAATTCGACGATGATGCGGCTGTCTTTGGAAATCAGACGCCGGGGTGTGAAAGTCAGTTCGCCGAGGTTGTAGTCCATCACATAGTCATCGTCGAGGCCTCGGCGCAGGAGCATACCGTCCACAAATACTTTTTCCGTGCCGGCCAGCACAATGATAAACCGCTCCCCCTCGGCGCCCTGGAGGCGGTATGGCCCCTGGTTTCCCTCCTGCCCGGCGATGATTTGCCGGTTAAACTTGCCCCGCGAGACGGCGGCGGCGGCTCGAAGTTTGGCTGTTGGCTGTTGGCTATTGGCTGTTGAAAATTCGGAGAGCAGCATGCCGCCCTGCACGCGTTTGAAATAGTTGGAAAAATAGCCGTTGGGGCGGGTCAGGTCAAAATCGCCGGCGAGCAGGGAGTGGTTTTTTCGCTTGAGTTGAATGAAAATGCGGTCGAATTCCTGCAACTGCCGCGTGGTACCGTCGGGTTGCAAGGGCACGGAATTGTCGGACAGCGCCGCGGTGATTTCGATGTCGTTTCCCAGGCGTCCGCTGAGTTGCAGGTTGAGGTTGGAGTTAAACGCGAGGTTCTGGTTGTTGCCGAAACTAAGTCCGCGGGTGTAGGCGCCGGTGGACACAAGGCCTGACGATTCCCAGGGTTTTGTGGCCGGGGTGTAGGGTGAGTAGTCGAACGCGATGTCGTTTTCGCCCATTGCCCCGCGAATAGCGGTGGTGTCGAGCCGTCGCAGGGGCGCGGCGAGGTCGGCGGGCAACCCGCGGAAAGTCACCGTGATGCGTTCGGCGGACGGGTTTGCCTGGCGCAGGCGGGCTGTGTCTATGCGCAAACGGTTGTTTTCCAAAGAAAAAATTGCGGAATCGAGCCTCAGACCGGTAACCGAATCGGCCACGGAAATCAACGGCAGCGCTATGGTCGTCGTATCCAGGACCTGCACCGGTAGCCAGGCATCCAGCGTGCGGGTGCGGAGGTTGGAGAGCGGGATTTGGGCGTGGAGGAAGAAGGGAAGGAGCAGGAGAACCCCACCCCCGACCCCTCCACCAAAGGGGAGGGGAGACACTACGCAGGACTTTTTTTTATGAAAAATAAACCAAACACAACGTCTACCCACCCCAATGGGGGCGGGG
>CAYMQY010000318.1:0-646 GCA_964392655.1 uncultured Saprospiraceae bacterium | reverse complement strand
GCTCCCCCCCCGCCGTTTTTTGTTTTCCTAAAAAACCCCCCACCCCCCCCCCCCCCCCCGCGTGGGGGGGCCGGCCCCGGGGGTGGGGTTGCCACACGCAATGCCGTGTTTTCCCCGCCGGATGGAAACCGGCGAAAAGGTAAAATTCCATACCCCGAAAAATACGCGTATCAAGAAATCTCGCATGCTCCGAAACGGACGCCGGACGCGTCTGCTGCGTTGCCTGAACGGAAAAAAGCCGCCGTACGCCACTATTGGCCGTTGTCTTCAAATAGCGGTTTCACGGCTGCCGAGTCAATGGGCGGAATGCCCGGGGGTTTCACGGGCCGGAAGGGGTGCCGGTTCCGAAGCGAGTCGTTTACTTCCGCCAGAGCCTCGTAGAGCAGCAGCGAATCCGCAATACGTCCGGCTTCGGCCAGCAGGGCTGCCCGGCACTTTGGCGTCTCTTTTTTCCGGTACTCGGCCACCTGTTCGGCTACTTTTTCCTGAACAATACGCTCCTTGTTGCCCGAGCAGGCAAGGCAGAAGAGCAGGCAAATGCCGAGCGGGAGGAGGAGTGGGTGTTGCACAATGGTGTCGGTTGTTATTGGTTTGCAAAAGTAATGCAACCCCGCTTTATGCCTGAAAACTAATTCTTCTACGACGC
>CAYMQY010000317.1:0-3799 GCA_964392655.1 uncultured Saprospiraceae bacterium | reverse complement strand
TCCGCGAGGTCCGCCTGACGCTTAGCTCCGCGGCCGCGGCGATGCTGCGCAATCATGCGCCGGTCACCGCGCTCGAGGCGAAGTTCAGCGCCGAATTCGCCGTCGCCGCGGCGGTGATCGCCGGAGGTGTCGGATTGAAGGAACTGGACGACGGGTTCGTCGGCGACGCTCGGGTCCGGCGGCTGATGGATCGGGTGCGCATCGACATCGTCGACTCCCGCTGTCCGATCGAGCCGGTGTTCGCACTGACCGATCGGGTGGTCGTGACGCTGGCCGACGGCCGGCGGCTCGATTCGGGTCCGATCCGCTTCCCGCGCGGGAACGCGAAGCGGCCGCTTTCCAGCGACGAGCTCGAAGCGAAGTTCCGCGATTGCACCCGCCGGCTCGCGCCGCGCTCGGCGGAGCGGCTCTACGGGGCGCTCGTCGACCTCGACACGGTGGCGTCGCTGCGGCGCCTGCCGACCCTGGTCCGACAGCCGTCGTCGCGGGCGGCGCGTCGGCCGCCGCAGCGGGCGAGGGCGGTTTCGGTGGCTGGCCGCCGCCGGCCGGGGCTCGCGGCGGGATGAGCCACCGATGAACGACGATTCCTGGATCGGAGGACCGGTGCGACTGCTGCGATCGCTGATGTTCACCCCCGGGCAGCGCCAGGCGATGATCGACAAGGCGCTCGCCCTGGGCGCTGCCGGGCCCGATGCCTTGCTGTTCGACTTCGAGGACGCGGTTCCGCCCGACCAGAAGGACCTCGCCCGCGACCTGGTCGCCTCGGCCCTGAAGCGGCCGCACGCCGCTGACGGCCCGGCCTGCATCGTCCGCGTCAATTCCGCCGCCACCGGGCGTCAGGAGGCGGACATCGGGGCGATCGTCGGCCCGCAACTCGCGGCGATCCTCTTGCCGAAGGTCGAGCGGCCCGACGAGGTCGATGCGGCCGACCGCCTGGTCGGCGAGCTGGAGCGCGCACGCGGGCTCGCTCCGGGGGCGATCGGCCTGATCGCCGCGATCGAGAGCGCCCGGGCGATCCACGGGTGCGTCGAGATCGCGTTGTCGAGCCCCCGATTGCGCGGCCTCATGTTCGGCGCCGAGGACTACGCGCGGGACCTCGGGCTGCCGGTGGTCCGTAGCGGTCCGGGGTGGGATCTCGTGTTCGCCCGCTCGACGCTGGTCAACGCCGCTGCGATCGGCCGGCTGATGACGATGGACCAGGTGCACATGAATTTCCGCGACCTGGAGGCCGAGCGGCGTGACGCGATCGCGAGCCGCGCGCTCGGGTTCACCGGCAAGTGCGCGATCCACCCGAGCCAGGTGGCGATCATCAACGAGGTCTTCAGCCCGACACCCGAGGAGGTCGCGCACGCGACCGCGGTCGTGCAGGCGTTCGAGCGCGCCGCGGGCGCCGGACTGGGCTGCGTGATGCTCGGCGGTCAGGTCGTCGAGCAGCCGATCCTCGACCGGGCCAGGCAGGTCCTGCGCTCGCACGAACTCGTGGTCTCGCGCCGTGCGCGGCCCGCGGCGTGAGCGCGCCATTCGATTGAACAAGGGGCGATGACGATGACGACCAAGAGCGGGTGGGAAGGGCGCTTCTTCGAGGACTTCACGGTCGGCGACGTCTACCGGAGCCGGATCGGCCGCACGATCACGCAGGCCGACAACATCTGGTTCACGCTGCTCACCAACAACACCAACCAGATCCATTTCAACCAGCACTACGCCGAGCAGACCGAATTCGGCAGGCCGCTGGTCAACAGCGCGATGACCATCGCCGTCGTCGCCGGCCTGGGCGTCGCCGACACCAGCGAGAACGGGTTCGCGCTCGGCTGGGACCAGATCAAGCTGCCCCATCCGTTGTACGAGGGCGACACCGTCTACTCGATCAGCGAAGTCGTCGAGATCCGGGAGTCGACGTCACGGCCCAAACAGGGGATCGTCAAGTTCCGCACCCGAGGCGTCAAACAGGACGGCACCGTGGTCATCGACTACACGCGCAGCGTCATGGTCTGGAAGCGCGCGCACGCGCCGGCGCTGCGCCACATCCCCGAAGTCAGAGAGGACCCGGGTCGGCGCTGAGCGCGCCCCCCGCCGCTCGCCCCATCCGCACGCCAGGATCTCCATGTCCAGCGCGAATCCCCTGAAGGGCATCACCGTCGTCGAGGTCGGACATACGGTCGCCGCGCCGTACGCCGGGATGATCCTCGCCGAGCTGGGCGCCGACGTCGTCAAGGTCGAGTCGCCCGGCAGCGGCGACTATTCGCGCGGCATGCCGCCGTTCCGCGACGGCAAGTCGGCGGTCTTCCAGGCTCTCAACCGCAACAAGCGCAGCATCGCGATCGACCTCGCCGATGCGGCGCAGGCGGAGCGCCTGCGCGGCTTCGTGCTCGAACGCGGCGACGTGCTGGTCCACAACCTCAAGTTCGGGGCGATGGCGAAGCTCGGTTTCGGCGCCGACGACCTGCTCGCGCGCAAGCCGTCGCTCGTCTATTGCAATATCGGCGCGTTCGGTGCCGTCGGCCCGAACCGGGACCGTCCGGGCTACGATCCGCTGGTGCAGGCGTTCAGCGGTCTGATGAGCATCATGGGCGAGGACGGGCGGGCGCCGGTGCGCGTCGGCGTGTCGATCACCGACATGGCCGCGGGACTGTGGTCGGCGATCGGCATCCAGGCGGCGCTGATCGAGCGAACCCGGACCGGGCGGGGCGGTGTCGTCGACACGTCGCTGGTGGAGACCGGACTGGGGTGGCTCGCCTACCACTTCAGCTCCTATTTCGTCTCCGGTCGGCTGCCCAGGCGCGAGGGCTCCGGACTCGCCCAGATCGTGCCCTACCAGGCGTTCGCGACCGCGGACAGCTATCTGATGGTCGCCGCCGGCAACGACGGCATCTTCCGCAAGCTCTGCGGGGCGCTGGGGCTGCCGCAGCTCTCGTCGGACCCGCGTTTCGCCGCGAACAAGGACCGTGTCGCGAACCGATCGATCCTGATCCCGATGCTCGAGGCCGAATTCGCGAAGGCGACCGCCGCGATCTGGCTCGAGCGACTGGGCGCGGCCGGCGTGCCCTGCAGCCCGATCAACACGATCGATCAGGTGGTGGACGATCCGCAGACGCGTGCGCTCGGCGTCTTCCAGCGCTCCCCGGACGGCTCGGAAACGCTGCTCGGCCTGCCGGTCTCGTTCGACGGGATCCGTCCGCCGTTCAGACGCGGTGCGCCGGCGCTGGGCGAACACAGCGACGAGATCCTGCGGTGAACGCGGCCGCAGCCGTACAGCCGTTGACCGGCATCCGGGTCCTCGACCTCACGCGCCTGCTCCCCGGACCCTGGGCGACGATGTTGCTCGCCGACCTCGGCGCCGAGGTGGTCAAGGTCGAGCATCCCGGCACCGGCGGCGATCCCGCGCGCCATGCGCAGCCCCGGTACCAGGGGCGCGGATCCTCGGAGAGCGTCTACTTCTGCAACAACAACCGAAACAAGCGCAGCATCACCCTCGATCTCAAGGCGCCGTCCGACCGCGCGGAGTTCCTGCGACTGGTCCCGTTGTTCGATGTCGTCGTCGACAGTTCCCGGCCCGGATCCGCCGACCGGCTCGGCATCGGCTACTCGACTCTTCGGGAGCTGCGCCCGGACATCGTCTACTGCGCGCTCTCCGGATTCGGTCAGACCGGCCCGCTCGCCGATCTCGCCGGCCACGATCTCAACATCGCCGGGATGAGCGGCCTGCTCGTGCACGGCGCGGGTGAGACGCCGGCGATGCCCGGGGTGCTGATGGGCGACTACGCGGGCTCGACGATGGTCGTCGTCGCGGTGATGGCGG
>CAYMQY010000316.1:0-3841 GCA_964392655.1 uncultured Saprospiraceae bacterium | reverse complement strand
ACCTGGCTGGAATATGAAATGGCGCCGGGGTATTATTACGGGTGTGTTCCGGTAAAACAATGAAATCTCTATGGCTAACCTCGCATTAAACAGTCAAAAGAAAAACAAATTCGACGCCATCGTGATCGGTTCGGGCATCAGCGGCGGCTGGGCCGCGAAGGAACTGTGCGAAAAGGGCCTCAAAACCCTCGTGCTCGAGCGCGGGCGCGACGTCAAACACATCACCGATTACCCCACCGCCATGAAAAACCCCTGGGATTTTCCGCACCGGGGGCGGGTGCCGCTTGCCATCAAAGAGCAGAACCCCGTCATCGGCAAACACTATCTGTTCACCGAGGCATCCGTGCATTGGGCCGTCATGGACGACGTGCATCCCTTTATCGAAGAAAAACCGTTCACCTGGGTGCGGGGCTACCACGTCGGCGGCCGTTCGCTCATGTGGGCGCGCCAGACCCAGCGCTGGAGCGACTTCGATTTTGAAGGCCCCGCCCGCGACGGATTTGCCGTCGACTGGCCCATCCGCTACGCCGACCTGGCGCCGTGGTACAGCCACGTGGAAAAATTCGCCGGCATCTCCGGCAACCGCGACGGTTTGCCCCAACTGCCCGACGGCGAGTTCCTGCCGGCCATCGAAATGAATTGTGTGGAACAACATTTCCAAAGCACCATTGCACAACACTATACCGACCGCCAACTCATCCAGGGCCGCTGCGCGCACATCACCGACCCCCAACCCATTCACACCCAGCAGGGCCGCGTGAAATGTCAGCACCGCAACCTGTGCGTGCGGGGTTGTCCGCTGGGCGGTTATTTCAGCAGCAATTCCTCCACCTTGCCGTGGGCGGCCAAAACGGGCAAGATGACGCTTCGGCCTTTTTCGACCGTACATTCCATTATTTATGACGAAAAAAAAGGAAAAGCGACGGGTGTGCGGGTCGTAGATACGAACACGAAGGAAATGACGGAGTACTACGCCAAAATCATTTTTGTCAACAGTTCCGCCCTGAACAGCAACCTCATCCTGCTGAACTCGACCTCCGGTCGTTTTCCCAACGGACTCGGCAACGACAGCGGTGTGTTGGGGAAATACATCATCTGGCACAATTACCGCGGCCGGGTGAGTGCCGAGTGCGATCAGTTTTCCGATAAAAGAACACAGGGCAAAAACCCGAACCACAGTTACATTCCGCGTTTCCGCAACGTCCTCAAACAGGAAACCGGCTTCCTGCGGGGCTACGCTTCCGGCGTGGGGGCGGGCCGTGGTTTCGAGGCCGACCAGAGCGGAATCGGCGAAAGCCTGAAAAACAACCTGATCCACCCGCCGCTCGGCAACTGGGGAGTCAGTTCCTGGATGATGGGCGAAACCATCCCGCGTGTTGAAAACCACGTGCGCCTGCACGAAACCGAAAAAGATCCCTTCGGCATTCCCAAACTGGTCGTCTCCGTCGGCTGGAGCGACAACGAGGATAAAATGGTGGAAGATTACCTGACCCAACTCAGCGAAATGTTCGACCGCGCCGGTTTTAAAAACATCAAAGCCACCGACTCGCACTCCAACCCGGGCAACGACATCCATGAAATGGGCGGTGCGCGTATGGGCCGCGACCCGAAAACCTCCATCCTGAACGAGTGGAACCAGGTACACGGCTGCAAAAACGTATTCGTGACCGACGGCGCCTGCATGACCTCGGGCAGCACCCAAAACCCTTCGCTGACCTATATGACCATCACGGCGCGGGCGGCGAATTATGCGGTGGAGCAGTTGAAAAAGAGGGAGTTGTGACCCCACCCCCGGCCCCTCCCCCAACGGGAGGGGAGCACCACTCACGGTACTCCCTACGTCTCCCCTCCCGTTGGGGGTGGGGTTGGGGGTGGGGTTGACAATAAAACACATCATGAAAAAACACTGCTTACTCTTTCTGTTCCCGGCCTTTATGGCAACAGCGACCTCCGCCCAGTCGCCCGATCCGCTCCCGCGTATCCGCGTACAAGGCAACTGTTTCGTGTCCGAAAACGGTGACACCCTCGTGTTTCGGGGGCTGAATTGCAGCGATCCCGACAACCTGGACAAAAACGGGCACTGGGACAAAACCTATTTTGAAGAAATCAAAAAATGGGGCGCCAACGTCGTGCGTTTTCCGGTACACCCTGCCGCCTGGCGCCGGCGCGGACAGGACGCCTATATCCGGTTGCTCGACCAGGGCGTGTCGTGGGCCAAAGAACAGGGTTTGTACGTCATCATCGACTGGCACAGCATCGGCAACCTGCGTTCCGAACTGTTTCAGGCGCCCAACTACGAAACCACGCAGAAGGAAACCTTCGAATTCTGGCGGACGATGGCCAAACACTACAAGGACGAACCCGCGGTGGCGTTTTTCGAATTGTTCAACGAACCGACCTTGTACCGTGGCCAGTTGGGTTTGTGTACCTGGGCGCAGTGGAAAGCCATCATGGAAGAAACCATTACCATCATCAGGGCGCACGATTGCCGGGCCATCCCGCTGGTCGCGGGTTTCGACTGGGCCTACGACCTCCGTCCCGTGGCGACCGAACCTATTCAAGCCGAAGGCATTGCATACGTCAGCCATCCGTACCCGCAAAAACGGGCGCAGCCCTGGCCCGGCCAATGGAGCGCCGACTGGGGTTTTGTCGCCGAAAAATACCCGGTGATCCTCACGGAAATCGGTTTTTGCGGCGCCGACGATCCGGGAGCGCACGTGCCGGTCATCAGCGACGAATCCTATGGCGACGCCATCACGGCCTATACAGCGGCCAAAGGTATTTCCTGGGTAGCGTGGGTGTTCGATCCCGCCTGGGCGCCGCGTATGTTTACCGACTGGAATTTTACCCCTTCGCGGCAGGGGAAGTATTTTAAAAAGGCTTTGGGGGAGGCGAACGGGAAAAAATAATCCCGGCAACTCCTTGCCCGGGCAACCATTTTTATGAAACGGGCCTTGCCCGAACCCCTTCATCCTGAACGAATGGGCCTTGCCAAAGGCGAATTAATTTATGTATTTAAACTAAATATCCGGTCGAATATCCGCTGCAACAGGGTTCGTTTTTTGGTCACAATGGTGCACATGCCGGTAGATTCCGGTTTGAATGTAATCGTTTTTTTTGCAGAGGTTATCAAATCCTGCGGAAGCCGGATGTACACGAGATACGTGCCATTGGCGGGGATAAGGGAAATGGATTGCACCTGACCTTCCAGGACACCAAACTGCTGAAAAGGAAAGGCATCCAGGCGGATTTTCACAGATTGCCCGACCCCTACCTTGCCCGAGCCTGCCTGTGGTAATTGTGCCAAAGCCAGGGGGCTGCTGACTGTGTCTTTCGCGACCTGTATACTGAACAACTCTTGTTCGGCCTTCAGGTATTGATTCACCACCAATGGAATTGAATAGGCAAGTCGGCCGGAAACGGTGGCCGTGATGAGGTAATTCAACTTCCATTGTTCGATTTCGGAACGCAATTGCCGGGTAGTCTGGCGAATTTCCTCCCAACGGTTCAACACCGTTTGCTCGCGCGCCTGACCAAGTTGGATTTGCTGCACTTCGAGTTGCCGGATTTTTACCTGATTATTGCTGATATTGGAAGTAAACTGCTCCAGTTGTTGTTTCTGTCGAAGATAGTTTGAGTTATATTTTTCCAATTCCTGCGCGCTGATCAGCGCTGAATCGAACAATTGTTGTTGCCGCTTAAAATCTTTTTCGGTGAGGGCAAAATCTTCGGCGAGGAGGGCCGCCTGTTTTTCCAATGAGGCAATCAGGGCATTCGTTCCCCGGATTTCCTGGTCAATAGCACTGATTTGCCGGATAATTCCATCTTGAAGTATTTGTAC
>CAYMQY010000315.1:0-3852 GCA_964392655.1 uncultured Saprospiraceae bacterium | reverse complement strand
GGCCTTGTCATACGGCGTCGGGCTGGCGGCGGTCAGGTCGCGGGCCAGGGCACGCACCCGCTCCGAGATCACGGGCGGCAATTGCAGATAACGGGCGGCCAGCGCCGGGGGATACTCTGTGCCGGCCGCCCGCAGGCGCTCGGCGTCAAAGACCGGCCGGCGCGAGATGACGGTGTAGACGGTGCCGGCGCGCAGGGGCTCGCCCACGCGCAGGCCCACGCCGGCGTCCAGGCTGACCGCCTCGGCGCGGATGTAAAGCGTCACCGGGCGGTAGGCCGCGAAGATCAGGTTCGGCTGATCACGCACGATCGAATAGGTCTGGACGACCTCCTCGCCCAGCACCTGGTCGTCGGCCGGCACCTGAAAGGTGACGGTGCTGCGGCCGCGGCCGAGCTCGGTGACGGCCGTATCGGATTGAGACCAGGCGTAACCGTTGTAGAAGTCATAGGAGTGGCTGCGCCAGTAGCTCCAGGCCGGCGAGCGGACGTACATCACCACGGCCGCGCTCAGGCCGCCGCGATAGCGCAGGTCCAGGTTGGAGTCGAAACCGAAGTAGTAATTCTCGTTCGGCTCGTACACGCCGTTGATCTGCACCAGCGGCACGGCCGGGTTGAGCACCTGGGCGGTCGGCCCGCCGCGAATGGGCAGGTTGAGCGAGAACGGCGGGATGAGCGGCCGGCCGCTGAACTGCGGCGTGACGGCGAAGACGACGCCGGCCAGGGCCAACGTGAGCGGGATCAGCGACCAGAAACGCCCCAGGGGTGCTCCCGGACTTCCTGGAACCGTGAGCCGGGCCGCCCGCCGGCCGTCCTCGACCTCGGCCTGGCGGAAGACGGCCAACATCAGAACCACGAAGGCCAGCAGAAAGAGCACCAGGGAGTAATCGCGGCTGATGGTGGCGGCCGCGTACAGCACCAGCAGACTCATCCCCAAGGACGAGAACAGGTTGAGGCGCGAGCGCAGGTCGAAGGCCGTGATAGCCTGGGCCAGCAGCGCAAACTGGACCTGCGGCAGGTTGAGGCCCGCGAACAGGCCCACGCACATGTAGGCGATGGCCAGGTGCAGGGCCACGAACAAGCCCAGCCGCACCCGCCGATCGGGCTTCTCCCGGCCGGCGGCCTGGCCGGCGCTGTAGCGGTGGCCGAGCGTCAGCAGCGCGGCCGCGAGCAGGGACTCCAGCCACAGGCCGCCGTTCCAGGCCACGGCCAGGACGGGCGGCAGGGCCGCCAGCCAGACCCAGCGGCGCAGGGCCAGCGAACGCTCCGGCCCGCCCCCGCGAAAAAAGCGGGCGCGCAGATCAGCCAGAGAGGCGCGCCATTGCATGGCTCGTGTCACCCTTTCACCCAGTGCCTCGGCCCGGTTCCGTTCACCATCTGGCCGTCACCCGGTCGTCGGCCGCCAACGTGTGCTCCCAATCCGGCTCCGACCCGATAACGCGCGCGCTAAGGCCGGCCGCGCGCAGCCGGGCCGCCAACCCGGCCGCCTGGCCGGCCAGGGCCGGCGCGAACGGGGCCGGGTCGATCAGCACGGCCAGCACCTCGGCGCCCTGGCGCTTCAAGCCGATCAGGGCCGGCACCACGGCCTCATCCGGGGCCGGCAGCAGGGCGGCCACAAAGACCGCCGCGCCCAGCTGCTCCAGGACCGCGGCGAACGGGCGCTCGCCATCGCCGGGCACGCGCGCCAGGTAGCTGAGCGCCGCCCACCGGCTGAGCGGGCCGGCCGGCGCCGGCCAGGCGCGGCTGGCGGCCGCCAGCTCCACGCCCAGATGCCGGGCCGCCGCATAGTGGACGAGCGTGGCCGCCGCCTTGATAGCGCGTTCGAGAGTGTCGTCGTCCGGGCCGCCGATCACGGACGCGGCGCGCACGTCCAGGGCGATGGTCAGGCCGGGCTGGGTCTCCTCGGCAAACTCGCGCACCACCAGCTGGCCGGCCCGCGCCGTGGTGCGCCAGTGGACGTGGCGGGGCGGATCGCCCGGCCGGTATTCGCGCACACCCAGGAACTCGCTGCCCGGCCCGACGCGCGCGTACGGGTTCTGGGTCGCCGGCCGGCGGTCCAGCAGCGGGAAACGCTCCAGCTCGCGGTACTCGGGGAAGATCAGGACGCCGCCGCCCTCGGCCGGGGCAAGGTGCTCGGCCTCAAACAAGCCGGCCGGCGCGCGGGTGCGCAGCGGCACGGGACCGGGCTCGAACCAGCCGCGGCGGGCGGCGGGGACCGTGTAGGCCAGGGTCACGGCGCCGCGCGCCGGCACATCCACAAAAAACGGCTGGGACCGGTCGGCGGCCGGCGCGAACGGACAGGTCTCTACGCCGCGCACCTGCCAGGCCGGCAGCGCGCCCGCGTTGTGGACCTCCAGCTCCACGCGCACCGGGTCGCCGACGCGCAGCTCCGCGTCCTCGGTGCCGCCCACCCGGCGGGCCACCCGCAGGCCGTTCAGCAGGCGCGCGGGCAGGCCGGCCTGGGCCAGCCACACGCCGGCCAGCAGCGCCGCAAAGACATACAGCCAGCTGACCTGAGTTTGATTGGCGGCCAGGTACAGGGCCACGGCCAGGCCCAGCCAGGCCCAGCCGCGCCGCGTCACCCGCGCGCGCGGCGAACGGCCACGAAAGCGACGAATTGCCATGGAAGCGGCTCCCCGCAATTCGCGTCTTTCGCGGCGCGCGGCTATTGCAGGCGGCCGAGGAAATACATCCCCAGCGCGCCCACCGCCATGCCGGCGAAGAAGATCACGGGATCATCCACGCCGGACCAGGCCACCAACAGGCCGCCGACGAAGGCCCCAAACAGGGAGCGCCCCCACCAGCTGCGGAGCATGCGGACGTAGCGGTTATTGCGATCAGCGAACATAGCACCTTGGGGGAACGGGTGAAGACCAATACCGAACGCGCCTCAGCCGCCGGGTCACAGGGGAACCGGCACCTGGGCCAGCACCTCGGCCACCACGGACTGGCCGGCCGCCAGGCCGCGCTGGCGCGTGATCAGGCGGTGGGCCATGGCCGCCGCGGCCACAGCCTTCACGTCATCCGGAATGACGAAATCGCGGCCGGCCAGCAGGGCCACGGCCTGGGCCGCGCGCTGCACGGCCACACCGCCGCGCGGGCTGACGCCCAGGATCACGTCCGGGTGGCCGCGCGTGGCCAGGACCAGGCGGACGATGTACTCCTTCAGCGGCCGGGCGACCTGGACGGCCAGCACGGCTGCCTGCAGGCGCAGCACGTCCTCCAGCGCCAGCACCGGCTGCAGGCCGGCCAGAGGGCTGCCGTGCTCCTCCTGCTCCAGGATGCGCAGCTCAGCCTCCGCTCCCGGATAGCCCAGCGAGAGCGAGAACAGGA
The DNA here is from genome assembly GCA_964392655.1 of uncultured Saprospiraceae bacterium. Taxonomy (GTDB): domain Bacteria; phylum Bacteroidota; class Bacteroidia; order Chitinophagales; family Saprospiraceae; genus M3007. Next base: position 523 of record CAYMQY010000315.1, on the reverse strand, counting down.
AGCGGTCCAACTGCGCCTCGGGCAGCGGGAAGGTGCCGGCCGTCTCCACCGGGTTCTGGGTGGCGATGACGAAGAATGGCTGCTCCAGCCGGCGGGTGACGCCGTCGGTGGTCACCTGCCCCTCGGCCAGCGCCTCCAGCAGGCTGGACTGGGTGCGCGGCGTGGCGCGGTTGATCTCGTCCAGCAGGACCACGTGCGCGAAGAGCGGGCCGGGGATAAACGTGAACTCCTGGCGCCGCTGATCGTACAGGCTGGAGCCGGTGATGTCGCTGGGCAGCAGGTCGGGCGTGCACTGCACGCGCTTGAACTCGGCCGCCAGCGAGCGCGCCAGAGCCTTGGCCACCAGGGTCTTGCCCACGCCGGGCACATCCTCCAGCAGCACGTGCCCGCGCGCCAGCAGGGCGGCGATGATCAGGCGCAGCCGGGCCGGCTCCACCACTACCACGGCCTCGACGCTGGCCGCCAGGCGCGCAAACAGCTCGGCCAGGTCCGGGGCCGGCGTCAGCGGCGGCGCGGCGGTCTT
>CAYMQY010000314.1:0-3871 GCA_964392655.1 uncultured Saprospiraceae bacterium | reverse complement strand
CCCACGAAACGCGTTCTACCGGGCATTGGTCGCAGCCGGTATTGGACAATGGTTCGAGATGATTGCTGCCCATCACGCGCCGCCATTCGGCCTGAGTTACCTCGTATTTCCCGATGTAAAAATCCCGTATAGTCACTTCATGCGGCGGTTTCTCGTCCTCATAGCAATTACCGTCGCGGGTACTGTCGCGACAACCCATAGTAAAGGTTCCTCCTTGCACGAAAACCATTTGCGGCAAAGTGTCGCTTTGTGCATCGGTTACGAGCGGAAGTAAGGTAAGGGCTGAAAAGAAGAAGTGCCTCATCGGGTAAATATGGATTTCGAGAACAGAAGCGAAAGCATTGAGGTAGGCAAATGAAGATCATTTTGCCGCATCTCCTTGCCATTTTTCCCCGAAACGCGCCGCCCTCTGTGCGTATAGGTCACACCCACCGCCCCGGTTCCGCCTCCCGCATCAGCGTGTACACTTGCTCCACGACATCCTCCACCTGCGGTTTGCTGAAATAATCGCCGTCCTGGCCGTAGGCCGGGCGGTGGTCTTTGGCCGCGATGGCCACCGGGGCGGAGTCGAGGTAGCGGTAGCCACCCTGCTCGTCGAGCACCTGCTGCATGAGGTAGCCCGTGGCGCCGCCCTGAAAATCTTCGTCGAGGAACACCACGCGGTTGGTTTTTTTCAGCGATTGGAGACAGGTATGCGGCAGGTCGAACGGCAGCAGCGTTTGCACGTCCACCAATTCCACGGAAATGCCGTGCCCGGCCAGCAGGTCGCAGGCTTCCTCGGCCACGCGCACGCTGGAACCGTAGGTGATGAGCGTGACATCCGTGCCTTCGCGCAACACCTCCGGCACACCGAGCGGCACAGTGAACGCGCCGATGTTGTCGGGCAGGCGTTCCTTGAGGCGGTAGCCGTTCAGGCACTCGACCACGATGGCCGGGTCGTCGCTGCGCAGCAGCGTGTTGTACATGCCGGAGGCCTGGGTCATGTTGCGCGGCACACAGAAGTACATGCCCCGCAGGGAGCCGAGCATCATGCCCATGGGCGAGCCGGCGTGCCATACGCCCACGAGGCGGTGGCCGCGGGTGCGGATGATGGCGGGCGCCGCCTGTTGGTTGTTGGAGCGCCAGCGCACGGTACACAGGTCGTCGGAAAGCGCCGAAAGGCCGTACAGCAAATAGTCAAGGTACTGAATTTCGGCAATGGGCCGCAGGCCGCGCATGGCCATACCGATGGCCTGACCCATGATCGTCCATTCCCGGATGCCGGTGTCGAACACACGCTCTACGCCGTATTTCTCCTGCATGCCACGCAGACCCTGGTTCACGTCGCCGATTTTGCCGACATCTTCGCCGAAAGCAAAAAGGGCAGGCTCCTGGGCAAAATTGGCGTCAAAGCAGGCGTTCAGGATTTCGTAGCCGTCTTTCATCGGCGCCTGTTCGGAAAACTGCGCCGGTACCACCGGCACCTTCAGCGCCGATTTCGGCGTGTTGCTGTACAGGTGCGCGGAAAACCAGCGCTCCCCATTCGTTTGCTCCTGTTCGGCAAATGCAAGCAGTTGGTTTTTGGCCGCACTGGTTTTGCCCGCCAGGGCGAACACGGCACGACGGGCCGTTTTTATCAATTCAAACCGCAGGGGATCGCGCATTTTTTCCAGATCGGAAATCAGGACGGGCAAGGCAGATACCTCCGGGTGCGCCGTTTGAGCGGTTTGCAGTGCCGCCGTCAGCGCCCGGCGGCCTTCTGTTACGGCGTCGTGGTAGTGACGGAACGCGCGCTGGCAGGCCTCGGTCGCCTCCTTTTTGGCTTCCGCCTTGATGGCGGTTATTTCATCTTCGGTAGCGATTCCGGTTGCAACCATCCACTCCGCCATGCGCTTGTTGCAGTCAAATTCCTCTTCGTACGCCAGGCGTTCGGGCGATTTGTAGCGGCGGTGGTCGCCGGAGGTGGAGTGGCCCAACTGCTGGGTTACTTCCTGAATGTGCAGCAACGCCGGACGGTGCGTTTGGCGCATTTCAGCCACCGTTTCCGAGTACAGTTTGCAAAGCCCGGGGTAGTCCCAGGCTTTTCCGACACGAATGTCGAGGCCGCCTTCGCCGTCGAATCCACTGAGCACCTGGGAGATATTTTCCTTGGTGGTCTGGTATTTTTTGGGAACGGAGATGCCGTAGCCGTCGTCCCATACGGATATGGCCAGCGGCACTTGCAGCACGCCTGCCGCATTGACGGTTTCCCAAAAGACGCCCTCGGAGGTGGAGGCATCGCCGATGGTACAAAAAACGACTTCGTTGCCTTGGTCCGACAGGTTGCCGTTCAGGGCGGGTTGTTCGCGGAATTTTTTGGAGGCAAACGCCAGGCCGAGCGCCCGGGCCATCTGGCCGGCGGTGGGCGACACGTCGGAGGAGATATTGTACCTGTTTTTAAGGTCGAGCCAGTTACCGTTTTCATCCACGAACGGCGTGGCGAAGTGGCAGTTCATTTGGCGCCCACCGGAGAATTTGTCATTTTCGGGGTCGCCGTACAGTTGGCCGAAAAAGTCGTCGAGGGTCATCAGGTCGAGCGCCAGCATCAGCGTCTGGTCGCGGTAGTAGCCGGACCGGAAGTCGCCCTTGCGCCAGGCTTTGGCCATGGCCACCTGCGCCACCTCCTTGCCGTCGCCGATGATACCGAAATTGGCCTTTCCGGTGAGCACTTCTTTACGGGCCAGCACACTGGCTTCGCGGCTCAGGCAGCAGAGTCGGAAATCGCGCAGGACTTCCTGGCGGTATGCATCGGTGTGGGAATTTGGTTTTGAGGAACGGGCAACGGTGCGGGGTTGCGCTTTTGTTTCGACCATGTCAACGAATATCGTGGTTAGGGCAAAGTTTTGACTGCGGGGATGGCAGCACGCCTTTTTAAGGCGCGCAAATGTACAAATTTTATCCAGCGCGACTCGAAACAGGTTTCAGCACTTGCGTGTGGCGGTTTGAACAAATCAACAGGAAATTCAGGGCAAACAACTGGTTTTCAAAATTTTGATCAAGCAGCCGTTACGCTCCCAAGATTAATTTTTTGATTCCACGCCCTTGTCACCGTTTTTTTTGTCCTAATTTTGCCCGCCCTTTTGAAACACAAATCATTTCACCACCACAATAAACGACCCGAGCATTATGTCACACGAACCAGCGATACGGTACAGCGATGCAGAACTGGAAGAGTTCAGGGTGCTGATCGAGGAAAAAATCGTCAAGGCCGAGGAAGAACTGTCGTTCACACAAAAGCAGATTGACGAGTTGAACGAAAACGGCTTCAACCAGCAAGGCGGCGACTGGTACGACGATTCCACCGCCCATACCGACCTGGAATTGCTGCAACGTATGGCCCTGCGCCAGCAACGCCATATTCAGGACCTGCGCAACGCCTTGCTGCGCATCAAAAACAAGACTTATGGTATTTGCATCGTGACCGGCCAGTTAATTGACAAAAACCGGCTGCGCCTTGTGCCCCATGCCACCAAAAGTATGGAGGGGAAAAGCAAAACAAGCACCGGTCGGGAAAGCACCGGCGGGGACTCCGGCAACGGCGATTTCTTTGTCGAAGACGAAGAACGCCCGACCCCCAAACCCATCGGCGACAAAGTGCGGCTGCCTGCGGGCAAACGCCCCAACTCCGGTGGCGAAGACTGGGAAATCGGCAGCGAAACCATGGAAGGCGCCGACGGCTACACCGGACGCAAATATCAGGACGACGACGAGTAGTGATGAGTGATGAGCTATGAACGATAAGCGTTTTCGTTCGGCTTTGACGCTCGAAAAATGAAGCGGCTGTCAACCCGGTGTGGTTGTAAGCCGCGTCTTAAAAAATAATAAATAAAAACCGGATAGCAGCCGGAATTTT
>CAYMQY010000313.1:0-3893 GCA_964392655.1 uncultured Saprospiraceae bacterium | reverse complement strand
GCCGACAACTGCGGCAACACCAGAACTGTCAGCCAACGCATCACGGTACTGGATAGCGGAAAACCGACGCTTGCAGTGCCGGCCAACACCACCATCGCCTGTTCCGATCCGGCGCCGATAGTGGGTACGCCTACGGCCTCGGATGACTGTGGCGGCACGGTGAGCGTAACGTATCTGGGGCAGAGCACGGTGAGCGGCTCTTGCCCCGGCAACTATCAGATCAAGCGCACCTGGCGGGCCACCGATGCTTGCGGCAACAGCACGGTAGCCACACAGACCATTCAGGTACAGGACAATGCCACACCCGTATTCACTTCCGTGCCCGGCCCGCTCACCATCGAGTGCGGCGACCCGCTGCCGCCCTTAGTGAACCCGACCGCCTCGGACGCCTGCGGCGGGTATGTGCAAATCACCTTCCTCGGCAACGTGCCGAGCGGCAGCGGCTGCGCGGCGGATTACACCGTGACCCGTACCTGGCGCGCCGAGGATTTGTGTGGAAACTCGGCCACGACCTCGCAGATGATTACGGTGCAGGGGAACAACAGTTTTGGGGAGCCTGACCCAACTGCCCAGATGCGGGAGGAGAGGACACGGATACCACGGATTGGACACGGATTTGAACGGATTGATCCGTTGGATTCGGAAGAAAAATCCGTGGAAATCCGTGTCCAATCCGTGGCATCCGTGTCCAATCCCGCTTCGTTTACCCTGCAACCCAACCCGACAACGGATCGCATTTGGCTCGACTTGTCCGACTTTGCCGGCGAGGCGGTGACGGTTTCGATTTTCGATGATCTGGGCCGGTTGGTTTGGGAGCGCCGTATCCCGGCAGTGGAGGATTTGAAACTGTCGGTCAGTCTGCGCGAGGCGGGTGCAAAGGCCGGCATTTACACCGTCGGCGTGCGCACGGGGAATGGGGCAGTGGCAAAGCGGGTGGTGCTGGTGGAGTAAATCCAGCGGCGCGTGGTGTGTCTCGTCCCCATACTGCGCGAGGGGTTTACCACTAAGGGCCCTGAGAGCACTAAGATGCACTAAGGCAAAGGGAGGTCTTGGTGTATCTTAGTGCTCTCAGTGCCCTTAGTGGTAAACCCCTCTTTCGTATACGGAGCAATGTTCTTCCTCAAATGTCGCTTACCTTTGGCCGCATCGCTGCAAGTTACCTTAACCAATCATCATGTGCACCAAGGAGTGGCCGACCCCTTCAAACCTGCGAAAATTAATTGTTTTGCTGCTGGTTTGTTGCGCAGTGTTCCTCCAGGCACAGCCATTCCCCTCCGACACGACTTCCCGCGTGTACGTATTGCAACGCAGCGAAAACCACCTGTTGCGAGGGCATATTCAACTATTGGCCGACACGCTTACGGCCTATACCCTCGAAGACATTTTACAAACACGGCTGCAAAACCGGTTCGTGCCCTTTCCGAAGAAGACCTTCGACCTGCAAAGCAACCGGGCTTACTGGGGAAAAATACAATTGGAAAACCGCCTGCCCGATGCAGAAACGGGCAGCGAATGGGTCTTGATTCTTTCCGAGACATTCACAAAGGTTACGTTGTACCGGATGTCGGAGGGCGGCTCCTGGAAGCCCGAGGTCAACGGCAGTTTTGTCCCCGAACGCGAGAAAAAATTTGTCCCGACAAGGTCCGGCAACTGCTTCAAATTGACTCTCCCGCCGGGAAAAGTGGTGACGTTATACTTCCGCGGTGAAAGCGAACACGTTGCCATACCGCCCAGTTTTCAGGCATATTTACAGCCTGTTGATGTGTTTTATGACAAATTGGTGGAGGCAAAAACCTGGAGCACGCTGTTCTCCGGTTTTCTGCTGATGATGTTGCTCTACAATTTGTTCAAATATTTTTTCGCGAGGGGCAGCACCTACCTCTACTACACCGGGTACTTGCTGATGGTGTTGGTTTACACGTCGTACTCGACCGATGATCTGGAGGACTGGATCGGCGGTTTCGTCTTTGTCGAGCACCCCGGCTGGTTCAGCCTTTTCAAAATTTCCCTCTACCTCGGGCTGATGTGCTATTTGGCGTTTATTCGAAGTTTTCTGGATCTGAAACGCCTGCTCCCCAAATGGGACCGTTATTTTCGGTTTGTCACCTGGCTTGGCGTGCCTTTGATCGCGCTTTTTATCTTTTCAGCCTTCCGGTACAATTTCAGTTATGTGATTGATGACCAGCCGATTCTTGGCTATGTGGCGCTGGTCTCGCTCTCCTGCTTTGTCTTTGTTTTCCCGCTGTTTAAAACCAAAGAGCCAAAGGGTTATTTCATCACGGCGGGCATTGCGGTCATCAGTGCCGGGTTCCTGCTGACGGCGTATTCGAGGATGACCGAAACGCCTTTCACGACCTTTTACCTCAAAGCGGGCGCCATTCTGGAAATTCTGATTTTTTCGATGGGTCTGGCCTGGCGCCAAAGGCAACAGATGCGGGCCAAACAACAGGCCGATTTTGCGCTACGGGAGAGCCGTTTGCTCCAAGAAAAAAAGGAGGTAGAAGCCGAAAAACTTCAGCAACTGAACGAATTCAAATCGCGCTTTTTTACCAACATCACCCACGAGTTCAGGACCCCGCTGACGCTGATTCTGGGCATGAGCGAACGCGTCCTGAGTGAGGGGGTGACTCAAAGTCACCCCGTCGCTCTTGCGCAACCCCTCGTGTTGATCAAACGCAATGGAGAAAACCTCCTGCGGTTGGTCAATCAAATACTCGATCTGGCTAAATTAGAGTCAAATGCCCTGAAAATGAATTATATACAGGGCGATATTCTGGCGTTCACCCGGTACATTGCCGAAAGCCTGCACTCGCTGGCCAACGCCCAAAACCTGATGCTCCGCGTGGAAAGCGATCGAAGTACAATCGCGATGGACTACGACCCGGAGCGGTTTCTGCAAATCATCCACAACCTGCTGTCCAATGCCATCAAGTTTACGCCCTCCGGCGGGAAGGTGGTCTTGAACGTCACCACAGACCCGGCAGGTTTTGGAAATCTGCCCAGTCTGAACATCCGGGTCACCGATACCGGCGCAGGTATCCATCCGGATGAGTTGCCGCATATATTCGAGCGTTTTTTTCAAGCAAAAAACCAGGAACACACTTCCGGGAGTACCGGGGTGGGGTCCGGCGGCTCGGGCATCGGCCTTTCCCTGACCCGTGAGTTGTTGAAAGCCATGGGCGGCGAAATTTCGGCAGAAAGCACGGTCGGAGCAGGCAGCACGTTTTTGGTGAAATTACCGATCAGGAATGATGAATTAAGAATGATGAATGATGAATATACCTCGCTTAATACAGCAAGCAGCACGTATAGCCCACCACTACAAAAAGATTCATCATTAATCATTCATCATTCATCATTACCACAGGTCCTCTTGATCGAAGACAACCCCGATGTGGTGGAATACCTGAGCGCCTGTTTGACGGGCCGATATGCCCTCGATTTTGCGTACAACGGCCAGGTGGGCATTGAAAAAGCGCTCGAAAACGTGCCGGACCTTATCGTGAGCGACGTGATGATGCCCGTCAAAGACGGCTTCAACGTGCTGGACACCCTCAAAAACGACGAGCGCACGAGCCATATTCCCATCATCCTGCTGACGGCGAAAGCCGATGCGCAAAGCCGGTTGGCCGGGTTGCGCCGGGGGGCAGATGCGTACCTTTCCAAGCCCTTTTACCAGGAAGAATTGTCGGTAACTGTAGAAAACCTGTTGGAACAGCGACGGAAATTGCAGTTGAAATACCGGCAAAATATACTTGTGGCGGAAGTCGCCACGGCTCCGGAGGCTGCCGCCGACCCGGAGGACGCTTTTTTGCGGCAGGTGCGCGCCGTCGTAGAAGGCCACTACGCCGACGATGCTTTCGGCCTGCCCCAACTCTGCCAAAAGATCGGTA
>CAYMQY010000312.1:0-3924 GCA_964392655.1 uncultured Saprospiraceae bacterium | reverse complement strand
ACTTTCCCGCTACGCCTGTTACCTCATCGTCCAAAACGCCGACCCTGCCAAAGAACTTGTCGCGCTCGGCCAGACTTATTTTGCCGTTCAAACCCGCCTGCAGGAAATCCGACAAACTCGAACGCGCCCAAAACAAAAACATCAACCCGCCAAAGCAACAGGAATGACGGCAACAGGTGTACACTTTTTCGCAGTTTTGCGGCCATGAAAACCGTTCGTCTGGCCGATAATCGCCGCATGGCCTGTTATCCTTCCGGTAACCATACCCCCGACACCGTACCGCTCGTGCTGTTGCACGGGTTTTGTGAAGATTCCTCCGTGTGGGACACGCTGTTGCCCGCGCTCGAAGACACGCCCGTGTGGCGCCTTGACCTGCCCGGCTTCGGCGGCTCCGACTTGCCGGCTTCCATCGGAATGGAGGTATACGCCGCCGACATTCGCGCAGCATTGGGCACCCTTGGCGTCGGGCGCTGCGTGTTGGCCGGCCATTCGATGGGCGGCTACACGGCGCTGGCATTTGCAAAAATGTTTCCCGACGCGCTTGCAGGTATGTCGTTGGTACATTCGCACCCGTATGCCGATACGCCCGAGCGCATCGAAGGCCGCCGCCGCGGAATCGAGATGTTGCAGGCCGGGAAAAAAGATTTGTACGTCGCGCAGTTGTTCCCGGCACTTTTTGCGCCCCTGTTTGCGCAATCGCATCCCGAACAGGTGGAAGCGCTCGTGCAACAGGGCCGCCGGCAGTCTGCCGAAGGCATCATCGCCGCCCTGCAGGGCATGATCGCACGGGAAGAGCACCTCGGTACGCTGCGCGGCAGTTTGTTTCCGATACAGTTTATCCTCGGCGATCAGGATGCGATCATTCCCCTCGAAGACGCCCTCGCAGCAGCCACGCTGCCCTCTGCCGCCGACATTCGCGTGCTGTCGGGCGTCGGCCATCTCGGCATGATCGAACAACCTCGACATACCGCCCTGATGCTGCGCGATTTTTGGCAGTTTTGTGTGGAACGATTAGGGTGAGGTTTATTTCCCGAAAAGCCGACCTTTGCAAGAATTTTGCGGCTTCATTTTTTCCCGCAAACCGGTTTGCCATGCTGTACCACCTCCTGCTTGCCCTGTCGGCTTTCCTGCCCGCAAATCCGATCCTCGACCCGCGCCCGAGTGTGGTCAAGTGGACCACCGAAACCGATCACGACTTCGGTACGCTCCGTCAAGGCAAACCCGCTACGTTCACGTTCACGTTTCAAAACGCGCTTACCGAACCGATTGTCCTCGAAACCGTGCGCACCACCTGCGGTTGTACCGCCGCCGAATGGACCGAAGCCCCGGTGGAAGCCGGCCGGTCGGGCGAAGTGGTCATCGAGTACAACGCCGACCGCAGGGGCGATTTCAAAAAAAAGATCACCGTGTTTTTTGACAAACAACGCAAGGCCGAAACCCTGTGGATTCGCGGAACGGTCGAGTAGCATGACAAATTACAACCGGCGATTTGTGCAAATCGGCAGGAACAGGCATCCTCTCCCTATCTTTGAGCGATAAAACCGCCGACTGCCAACCCACCACGCATGTTTCAGTTTTTTCGCTCGAATACGCCCGGACAACAGACCGACGAGGACCTGCTGGCCCGCTACCGGTCCACCGGAGAGGCGCGGTTTCTGGGCGTGCTGTACGAGCGCTACATGCCGATGGTGTACGGGGTGTGTTTGAAAATTCTGCGTGACCCCGGCAAGTCGGAGGATGCGGTGATGAATATTTACGAGGAACTGGTACGCAAGGTCATGGAGCATCAGGTGGAGTCGTTTCGGGGTTGGCTGTATGTGCTGGCCCGCAACCACTGCCTCATGGAGTGGCGGAAAAACCAACGCCGACCGACCGATTACCACGCCCCCGAAGACATGGTGCACTACGATGCGGTGGAGGCGGCTTTCGAGGTGGAACTTCCCGGCACCGAAAACAAGGCGCTCGAAAAGTGCCTCGAAAACCTGCCGGACCACCAGCGAACCAGTGTGCAAATGTTTTACCTGGAAGAAAAATCCTACAAGGAAATAGCCGGGCTGCTGGCGGAGGAGATCGGGAAAGTCCGGTCCTACATCCAGAACGGCCGGCGCAACCTCAAAATCTGTTTGGAAAAAACCGGTGCCGGGCTGAAATTATGAATAAGCAACCTACCGACGACGCGCGTTTCCTCGAACTCCTGGAACGCTGGCTCAACGGCGCTTTCGACCGCGCCGACGAACGGGAACTGCACGCCCTGTCGGAAAGCGATGCCTTCCGCCGGGAAGTCTGGGAAGGTTTTTCGGCGCTGCCCGAAACCGCACACGAAACGCATCTGGCCGAAATCCGCCGGCGTTTGAAGGCCAAAACTCCTGCCCGTCGGGTTCCCATTGGCGCATGGATGGCGGCGGCGGCGGCACTGGCGCTGGTGGTAGCAGCAGTCTGGTTTTGGCCGGGTACGCCACCCGTGGCAGATTCAGCACCTACCGCGCAGGTTGTGGAAAAAACGGCGCCCCCTGTGCCGGACGGTGCGGGCACAACCAATGATTTGGCAGCTGCCGAACCACCGCCCGAAACCACCGCTTCCGCCCCTTCGCCCACGCCAACCACCCCGTCGGCTCAACCACTTGCCAAACAAACCCCGCAGCCAGACGCGGGAATATTTGCAGCTACATCAGAGGAAGCAGTCGGCCTGGACGATGTGCCTGCAAAAACAGAACAGGCTGCCGGACGCGCCCGTCCGGACATTCAGCCGGTACAACAGAATGCCGGAGCGGCAGCACCGCCACCGGCGGCCGTACCGGCGTTCGACCGGGCGGCTGCTCCTGCACGGGAAATGGCCAAGCCTGTGATGGACGATCTGGAACCACTCGCGCGAAAAAAAGCCGATAGCGCCCGCACCGCAGAGCCAACTCGCACGACAGGCGCCATGACAACCGCAGGCCCGGCAGGCGGCTGGGAAAATTTCCGAGACTACCTGCGCCGCAACGCCCGCCTGCCCGAAGCGGCCCGCAACAACAACATCAGCGGAAGCGTGCTTCTTCAGTTCGCCATAGGCCCCGACGGCAAACCCGTTCAGGTGCAGTTTCTCCGGAAACTTGGCCACGGCTGCGAGGAAGAAGCCGAACGCCTTGTGCGGCTCTTCGACTGGGCGCCGCCGGGCGCCGCGCCGGTGGTGGTGGATGTGCCGTTCCGGCAATAGGGCTGTTGGCTGTTAGCCGTTGGCTATTGGCCGTTGGCTTTCCAACGCGAGATAAATAGCCAATAGCCAACGGCTAACAGCCAGCAGCAACCAAAACCCGTCCCGGCTGTTTAATCTGCGCCTTCGGCAATTAGTCCATACTTTTGCCACACTCAATTCCGGCGTGCCCTGCTTGGGACGCTTTTTTTTTCGATGAAAAGACAGGCTGAAGCCCGAATCCCCACCCGGCTGGGAAATTTCACCATGATCGCCTACGCGGCAAATGCCGGCGAACGCATGCCGCACCTTGCCCTGCTGGCCGACGACTTTGACCCATCCCGGCCTGTGCCCGTGCGCATCCACTCCGAATGTATGACCGGCGACGTGTTCGGCTCACGCCGCTGCGACTGCGGCGAGCAACTCGACGCCAGCCTGCGCATCGCCGCCGAGCGGGGCGGCCTTGTCATCTACCTGCGCCAGGAAGGCCGTGGCATCGGCCTCATCAACAAACTCAAGGCCTACAACCTGCAAGATATCGGCCTCAACACCGCAGAGGCCAATACCCACCTCGGCTTCGATGTAGACTCCCGCCAGTACGAGTGTGCGGTGTTTATCCTGCAAGACCTCGGTATCGAGGCTGTCGAACTCATCACCAACAACCCCGACAAAGTGGAAGCCTTGCGCCGTTCGCCCGTCCGGGTGGCCGCCCGCATCCCGCTCGTCATCAAACCGCACGAGGATAACCGCGA
>CAYMQY010000311.1:3655-3973 GCA_964392655.1 uncultured Saprospiraceae bacterium | reverse complement strand
ACGGCGGACCACGGCATCCGCGACGGCGAGCACGTGCGCGAGCCGGTGGACGACCGCCTGCGCGAGCTGCTCCTGCAACACGCGCTGCCCTTCGCAGTCGTCGGCGGCTCGGGGCCGGCGCGGCTGGCGCAGGCCTGCGCTGCGTTGTCGGGCGTGCCGGCGCTGGCGCGGCATGCGGCAGCAGCAGGCGAAAACCGCGCGACGGCGCGTGCGAGCAGCGGGCTCTTCACGCGGCTCGCGTTGGCACCGGCGAACGCCGACACCGCAGCGGCCCGCGGCGCGCGACGGCAGTGGTTGTGCGACTGTTGCGTGCCCGAA
>CAYMQY010000311.1:0-3645 GCA_964392655.1 uncultured Saprospiraceae bacterium | reverse complement strand
GAAGCCGAGCAGGCGCTGCTCGCCGCGCGGCAAGGCCAGCGCGAGCCAACGCCGTAGCCGCCCGCAGCCGAACCACGCGTCCGAAAGCGGCCGGCAGCGATGCGCTGAGCGCCGCACCATCGGCGCCATGATGAGCCATGCCGCCAACGCTTCACCTGCGCCGATGAGCGCCACCACCGGCGGGCCGCCGCAGCGCGCGCCGTCCGATCGTGCGCCGTCCGGCATGGCCGGGCCCTTCCGTCACCTCACCTTCGCCAACCTCGCCGCGCAAGCCGCCGAGCAGATCAGCCTCGCCGCGGTGCCCATCGTCGCCGTGCTCGCCTTCGCCGCCGGCACGCGCGAGGTCGGCTTGCTCGCCGCGGCGCAGAGCCTGCCGTTCCTGCTGCTCGCGCTGCCGTTCGGGCTCTGGGCCGACCGCGCATCGCGGCGCTCGATGATGGTCGCGGCGGAGTCGATGCGCGTCGTCGCGATGGCGCTGCTGGCCGCACTGGCCGGTTTCGCCTCAGGCCGATGGCTATCGATGCCGGCATTGGCGCTGCTCGGCTTTGCGGGTGCCGTCGGCACGGTCGCCTTCAGCGTCGCAGCACCTGCGATGGTCCCTTCGCTCGTGCAACGCGAAGCGCTGGCGCGTGCCAACGGCCGCCTCGAACTCGCGCGCAGCCTCGCCTTCGCGGCCGGTCCGGCACTGGCCGGCGCCGTGGTGGCCGCGGCCGGCGGCAGCGGCGCGTTCGCGCTCGCCGCGGCGCTGTCGTTGCTGGCGGTGATGTGGCTGCGGCGGCTGCCGGGTGATCGCAAGCCCGACTCAGCAGCGCATGTGGCCGCGCACGCAGCCGCGCCGCTGTCGCCCGCGTCGCCGACAGCATCCACACTGACGCCATCAGCACCACTGCCGCACCGCACGCCGCTGGCCGACCTGCGCGAAGGCGCGCGCTTCGTCTGGCACCACCGCCTGCTGCGCCCCGTGCTGCTGACGGCCGTCGTGTGGAACCTCGCGTGGATGGTGCTGCAAGCGGCCTACGTGCCGCACGCGATGGCCAACCTCGGCCTCGGTGCACGCGGCGTCGGCGTCACGTTGTCGCTGTACGGCGCCGGCATGGTGCTCGGCGCGCTCGCCGCGCCGCGGCTGATGGCGCGCGTGCCGTTCGGCGCCGCCATCGCCATCGGGCCGCTCGTCTCGGTGGCGGCGTCGCTCACGATGGCGGCATCGCTCGCGTGGCCGACGCCGGCGCTCGCGGCGCTGTCGTTCTTCCTCTTCGGCGCCGGCCCGATCGTGTGGACCGTCAGCTCGACGACGCTGCGGCAGACGCTGACGCCGGCGGCGATGCTCGGGCGCGTTTCGTCGATCTTCCTCACCGCGAACGCTGGCGCGCGGCCCGTCGGCGCAGCGCTCGGCGCCGCGGTGGCCGCGGTAGCCGGGCCCGGGCCGGCGATCACGGCGTGCCTGCTGCTGGCCGCAGTTGGGTTCGTGGTCCAGGCCGCGGTGATCGTGACCTCGCCGGTGCGCGGCTTGCGTTCGCTCGCGCAGTGGCGCGCCGCGGATTGAAGCGACGCCTAGCAAGGGCTTCGATACCTCAGCCCGAACGGGAGGCTTCGATACCTCAGCCCGAACGGTTCCTATGCGATCGAGCGCAAAGCCGTATCAGAAAAGCACTGCGATGACGACCACGGCCACGCCGAGCACGAGGTTCACCGCCACCCAGGCGCGGATGCGCGCGTGCAGCGCCGCGGCGGCGGGCATCTCGCCGCGGTCGAGCGCAGCGGCGAAGCGCGGATACCAGCTCAGGCGGATGACGGCGAAGATGATCGCCATCGCCACGCCGACCGCCGCCATCGCGATCCAGTCGGCCGGCCACGCGAACGCCGCGCCGCCGGCGCGCGCTGCGCGATCGAACATCCACGCTCCGCTCACGAGCACCACCACGACGGCCGCCGTCACGCCGGCGAAGAAGCGGCGCATCACCTCGCGCAAGAGCTTCAGCCGCTCCGGCGGCGCCAACAGCGGCAGCGCCGGGCGCAGGAACAGCAGCATGAACGCCATGCCGCCCACCCACAGCACGACGGCCAGCAGATGCAGTGTCTTCAGCGCGGCGTAGAGCATCGCAGAGGCCTCACCTTGTCACTGCACCGCGCCCGAACCCGGCGGCTGATCGACATCGGGCGTGAACAGCTCGCCCACGTCCACCGCGTCGAAGCGGTACTGCACGCCGCAGAACTCGCAGCCGATCTCCACCTCGCCGCGCTCGGCGACGATGCCCTCCACTTCCTCGCGGCCCAGCCCCTGCAGCATGCCGCGCACGCGCTCGCGCGAGCAGGTGCAGGCGAAGCGCGGCGACAGCGGCTCGAACACGCGCAGCGTCTCTTCCCAGAACAAGCGGTGCAGCAGGCGCTCGGCCGGCAGCGACAGCAGCTCCTCGCGTGTCAGCGTCGCGGCCAGCGTGGCGATGCGGTTGAACGCTTCGGAAAGGCCGATGTCGTCCTCGTTGCGACGGCCGCCCTGCTGCGCTGCCGCTCCCGCCGCTCCTTCGAGGTTGCCCTCGCCCTGCACCGGCAGGCGCTGGATCAGCAGGCCCGCGGCCAGCTCGTCGTTGGCCGCCAGCACGAGGCGCGTGTCGAGCTGCTCGCTTTGCAGCATGTAGTGCTCCAGCACCTGCTGCACGCGCTGCATCGGCTCGCGCTTGTGGCCGTGCGCGCCCGCCGACAAGGGCACGATGCCCTGATAAGGCTGCTGCCCGGGCAGGCGGTCGCGCGGGTCGAGCGTGATGGCGCAGCGGCCGCGCCCGTGCACGTTGACCAGCGCCTCGAGCTGCGCGTCGGCAGCCACGCTGCCGGTGATCGTGGCCGTGGTGCGGAAGGCGAGGTCGCTCTGCACCTCGGCCACCGCCAGCTTGACCGGCCCGTCGCCGTGGATCTGCAACACCAGCGCCCCGTTGAACTTGATGTTGGCCTGCATCAGCACGCCGGCGGCCGCCATCTCGCCCAGCACCTCGCGCACCGGCGGCGGGTAGGCGCGCGCCGCCCCGCGCCGGCGCAGAACTTCGCGCCAGCTGTCGGTCAGGCGCACGAGCATGCCGCGCACCGGCAGGCCTTCGAAGAGGAACTTGGTGAGCTCGCTCATCGCGCCGGCTGTCTAACGGTCGATGTGCGCTCCGCTCAGCCGATGCGCCGCAGCTGCGTGCGGTGCCGCTCGGCCTTGCGCACGTAGGCCGCGGCGCTGGAGCGCAGCACTTCGAGCTGCGCCTCGTCCACCGGCCGCACGGCCTTGGCCGGCGCGCCGACGATCAGCGAGCCGTCTTCGTACACCTTGCCCGCCGGCACCACCGCGCCCGCCGCGACGAGGCAGTTGCGGCCGATGCGGGCGCCGTTCAGCACCACCGCCTGCATGCCGATGAGCGAGCCGGCGCCGACGGTGCATCCGTGCAGCATCGCCTGGTGGCCCACGGTCACGTCGTCGCCCAGCACGAGCGGGAAGCCGGGGTCGGTGTGCATCATCGATCCGTCCTGCACGTTGCAGCGCGCGCCCAGGCGGATCCACTCGTTGTCGCCGCGCAGCACGCAGCCGTACCAGACGCTGGCGCCCTCGCCCATCTCGACGCGGCCGATGACTTCGGCGCTCTCGGCCACCCAGGCGGTGGGGGCAAGCTGCGG
>CAYMQY010000310.1:2395-3980 GCA_964392655.1 uncultured Saprospiraceae bacterium | reverse complement strand
ACTTTCCAAAGGCAATATTCTCAATCAGGACATGGTGCGTACCATGGCGCCCGACTGTATCGTATTTGCCATGGCAAACCCCGATCCGGAAATCACGTACGAAGATGCCACCGCCGCCAGGCCCGACATCATCATGGCCACTGGGCGCTCCGATTACCCCAACCAGGTCAACAATGTGCTCGGATTTCCCTTCATCTTCCGCGGCGCCCTCGACGTGCGCGCCAAAGCCATCAACGAAGAAATGAAACTGGCCGCCGTGCGTGCCCTCGCCGGTTTGGCAAAAAAACCGGTGCCCGACATCGTCAACCTGGCTTACGGAAACGCCAACCTCATGTACGGCCGCGACTACATCATCCCGAAACCTGTGGACCCGCGCCTGCTGACCACCGTGGCGCCGGCCGTAGCCCGTGCCGCGATGGAGTCGGGCGTAGCGCAACAGCCGATCACCGACTGGGCGGCGTACGAACTCCAGTTGTCCAAACGCCTCGGCGTGGACAACACGCTTACCCGCGTGATCCAGACCAAGGCCAAACAGAAGCCCAAACGCGTAGTGTTCGCCGATGCTGAAAACGTATCGGTCTTGCGTGCGGTGCAGGTGGTTTTGGAAGAAAAAATTGCCAAGCCTATCCTGCTGGGCAACGTCGAGCGTGTACAAAACCTCATCCGCGAAAACGGCATTCTGCTGAATGGGGTGCCGATTATTGACCCAAAAATCCCTGCCAACGAGCAGGAAGCCGAGCGTGTGGAAAAGTATGCCGGCATCCTCTACGAAAAGCGCCAGCGCAAAGGAATCATTTTCCGGGAAGCCCGGCAGATCATCAAACACCGCAACTACTTCGGGACCATGATGGTCGAAACCGGCGAAGCCGACGCCATGATTGGTGGTTTGTCCCGCAATTATCCGGACACCATTCGCCCTGCACTGCGCGTGATCGGCCCCGAGCCGGGACACAAAAAAGTGTCGGCCATGTACATCCTGATGACTCGTGTCGGCCCGCTCTTTTTGGCCGACACTTCCGTCAACCTCGATCCGACGGCGGAAGAGGTAGTGGAGATTGCCGAACTGACTGCCCGGCAGGTAGAAAAATTCAATATCAAACCGCGTATTGCCATGTTGACGTACTCGAACTTCGGCTCGGTAGCCGACGGAGTAGCGGCGGTGAAAATGCGCACGGCAACGGCTATTTTGAAAGAAAAACATCCCGACTGGGTGGTTGACGGCGAAATGCAGGCGCACCTGGCGTTCAACATGGACCTGCTGCGCCAGAACTATCCGTTCAGCGCGCTGGTGGACGGCCCGGCCAACACCCTCATTTTCCCGAACCTGTCGTCGGCCAATATCGCGTACAACCTCGTGCGCGCGCTGGCCGGTATCGAGATCATCGGCCCGATCATCACCGGCTTGAAAAAACCCGTGCACGTGTTGCAGATGGGCGCCTCCGTCCGCGAGATTGTGGACATGGTGGCTATCGCCGTTGTGGATGCGCAACGATGAGTGATGAGTGATGAGCGATGAGCGATGAGTGCAAAATCTGAAATTTTCCTGCGCAGGGACACGCATTGATTTGATTTATGAATATCCGAA
>CAYMQY010000310.1:0-2385 GCA_964392655.1 uncultured Saprospiraceae bacterium | reverse complement strand
GGGCGCCTCCGTCCGCGAGATTGTGGACATGGTGGCAATGGCCGTGGTGGATGCACAAGGGTAACGATGAGTGATGAGTGATTTTCGCAAAATCTGAAATTTTCCTGCGCAGGGACACGCATTGATTTGATATATGAATATCCGAAGTTTCCGATATGCGCTGCAGGGGCTTGCCGACATGTTCCGCACGCAGCCGAACGCCCGGTTTCACGTGGTGGCTTCGGTTTCCGTGGTGACTGCTGGATTCTGGCTGGAAATTTCCCGGCTGGAGTGGTTGGCAGTCGTTTTGTGCTTGGCGTTCGTACTCGCGCTGGAGGCCGTGAATACGGCGCTGGAATACCTGACCGATCTGGTTTCGCCGGAGTACCACCAATTGGCGGGCAAGGCCAAGGACGCTGCTGCCGGGGCGGTGCTGGTGGCGGCCATTGGCGCGGCGGTAGTGGGGGGAGTGGTTTTTTTGCCGAAGGTATGGGCGCTGGTGATGGGTTTGGAGTGATGAACGATGCGTTTTTGGAGTGATCGGGTAGGGTAGCGTTCGGTCATTTCCGGTGCGGTACATATCGCCGTTGTTGGTTCAAATTCTTGGGGCAAGTGGATATTCCGAGCCTTTCCATTGCTGTTGCCGGGACGCCAACAGCGGCGGAGTTTTCGGTGCGGTTCTTGCTGTTTTTTGAAAATATGTCACGCGTTTTTCCACTGTTTTTCCTGCTTCTTTTTGCCTCCGCGGTACTGAGCGCCCAGCGACCGCCGCTCTTTTCCCTTCAGCCCGCCGACAGCCTGCACAAACCCCGACTCTGGGCCGGGCTGGCCACGGGGACGGTGCTCTACGGCGCCGCCATGATTTCCCTGCACAACGACTGGTACGCCAACTACCCGTCCAAACATTTTCACTCGTTCAACGACCTCGGCGAGTGGAATCAGATGGATAAAATGGGGCACTGGCTCATGTCGTACAACGAGAGCCGCTGGATTTTTGCCGGCGCCCGCTGGACCGGTATCAAGCCGCGCACCTCTGCCTGGCTCGGTTTTGCAGGCAGTCAGTTGATTATGACTTCGCTGGAGGTGTTCGACGGTTTTTCTTCGCAGTGGGGCTTTTCGTGGAGCGACATGGGTTTCAACCTGCTCGGCTCCGGCATGTTCCTCGCGCAGGAACTGGGCTGGGGCGAGCAGCGTATCACCATGAAAATGAGCGCCTGGCCGAATACGTACCCTGCGGAGCGCATATACCCCGTCAGCCCTGCGGGCAGCGACGGGTTCACCACCCTGCAACAACGCTCCGACGCGCTGTACGGCACCAGTCCGGTCAGCCTTTTTTTGAAAAACTACAACGCGCTCACTGTGTGGGCATCCGTCAACCCGATGGCGTTTTTCCCGGAACGCGCTACCTGGCTGCCGCGCTGGCTCAATGTGGCTGTGGGTATGGGCGCCGACAACATTTTCGTAGGCGAGGGCTACGAGTGGAAAGGCAACCGCAACTGCGAAGGCCCCGACTGCGACATTTACCGCCTCGATCCGGCAAAATACCCGCGTACCCGGCAGTTTTACCTGTCGTTAGACATTGATCTGACGCGCCTTGGCATCCGGAACCGCTTTTTGCGCACGCTTGCCGGAGCAATTAACATCATCAAAATACCGGCGCCTGCCCTCGAATTTACCGACCGGGGCGTGGTGCGTTTCCACCCCTTGTTTTTCTGAAAATTTGCTGAAACTTAAAATTTCGGCACCTTGGGAAGCGTATCTTCGTGCCGCCGTATCCTACCGGCAAGTTTAATCCGCCGATTACTCTACTTTTTGTTCACCAATCAAACAGCATGTACCATGCGCATCCCGAACCTTCTCTCACTCCTTCTGCTTCTGGCCTTTGCTTTCCCGCTGGCCGCACAAAATGCCCCCTGTGAAATTTACGACCTGGTGGTCGAAACCGGACCTTGTACCTCCGACACCACCTACACCCTGAAACTGAATTTCAAGGTGCAAAACCCGCCAAGCACCGAATTCACACTCGTCGGTAACGGTAAATCGCTGGGCGCCTACCACCTGAACGACCTGCCGCTCACGATTCCCAATTTCCCTGCCGTCGGCCTCGGCGGCTACGTCAAGGTGTGTATGGCCGGAAACAGCCCCGCCTCGCCGCCTTGTTGTGCGATTAAACAATTCGTAGCCCCGGACTGCAGCCAGTCTGCGCCCTGCGAAATCTACGATGTCAAGGTCGAGACCGGCGATTGCCTGCCCAACGGCCAGTACAAAATCAAACTGGATTTCAAAGTGGACGGCGCCACCAATTCCCTGTTTGAAGTGTGGGCCGGCAACGGCCAGTATCTCGGCTACTACCCGCTGAACCAACTGCCTGTTTCCCTGAATTTTCCGGCAAGTGGCGGAGCCGTG
>CAYMQY010000309.1:0-3983 GCA_964392655.1 uncultured Saprospiraceae bacterium | reverse complement strand
CGGAATTCCTCCGTGTCGAGGTTCAGGTTTTTGTGATCGAAACGGTCTTCCACCTGGCGGCGGATGAGTTCGGCCAGCCAGCCGAGGTCCACGACCATGCCGGTGTCGGGGTCAATTTCCCCGCTCACTTTCACCTCCAGTTCGTAGTTGTGCCCGTGCCAGTTCGGGTTGTTGCACAGGCCGAATACCGCCTGGTTCCGGGCGGCATCCCAGGCTGGATTGTGCAGCCGGTGGGCGGCGTTGAAATGGGCTTTGCGTATGACGGCGACTTTCATGTTTTTTTCTATCTCGGGGCGCTGCCCTGAGTTGACGGATGGCGCCCTTTCAGGGCTTTTTCGTCTCTCTGACGGAATCAGTCCAATCTACGGTTGTCACGAAATAGCGTAAATCAAACGCCCATTTTTTCCCGCACAGTATTGAGAATTTCCTGTTCCTGTTCGGTGGCTTTTGTCATGGCGGCATCGGCTTCGGCAATGACGGCCTGCGCGTAGGCTTTATCCTCCAGGTCGGTGGCGTTTACTTTCACGTTGAGCGCAGCGCCGAGCACGGCAGCCCGGGCGCAGAGGGCGCCCACGCCGGCGTCGGTGATGGAATTCGGGTTGCCGGTGTCCACCATTTGGCGGATGAGGGCAAAACTATCCAGGCCCAGCCGCACCACGCGCAGCGGCACTTCGATAGCCCCGCGCGTAGCCTGCTGAATGGCGGCTTTGCGGGCGGCTTTTTCCTCGGGCGTACCTTTGGGCAGGGCAAAGGCGGCCATGATAGCGTTGAACGCGTCGGTGTCTTCGTCCACAGCGCGGATCAGGGCGTCCTTGATGCGCTGGCCGGTGTCGGCGGCGTCGGAAAACTCGGCCCAGCGGTCGTCCCAGCCGCGTTTGTGCGAACTCAGGTTGGCCACCATGGTTGCCAGCGATACGCCGAGGGCGCCCACGTAGGCGCTCACCGAACCGCCGCCGGGAGCCACGCTTTCGCTGGCGGTTTCGTTGGCGAAGGCGCGCAGGTCTTTGAGCACCAGTTTTTTGGCGGCAGCCGGATCGTCTTTTACGAGGTTGTATTCGATAATTTTTTGCTTCGGATCGAAGGGGGCGAGTTCATCCAGCCCCATGGATTTGACCGCAATTTTGATCAGTTCCTCTTCGCTGACGCCCGTGCTGCGCTGCTGTTTTTTCAGGAAATACCGGCCTGCGTCGAGCAGCACGTCGAGCGGGACGAGGCCGACAAGTTCGGAACCCGTGACGCGCATACCGCGGCGTTCGGCGCTTTTGCAGCACTCTTCGAAAGCCAGATGCAGCGGTGTGGCGCGAATGTCGGTGATGTTCATCGAGATTTGGGCGATACCGTACTCCTCGATGTACCAGCCGATGCCCTTCACGCCCTTGAGCGTACCGGGTTGGCGCAGGGGTTCGCCGGCGGCGTCTTTGAGCGGTTTGCCGGTGGCGGGGTCGCTGAGCACGCGCCCGAGTTCGCGCACGTCGAAGGCCACGGAATTGGCCCGGCGCGTGGAGGTCGTGTTCAGGTTGACGTTGTAGGCAATGAGGAAATCGCGGGCGCCGATGACGGTGGCGCCGCTGCGGGCGTTGAATTTGGCGGGGCCGAAGTCGGGCTTCCACTCGGGACGGGCCAGTTTGTCGGGCAAGGCTTCGTACTCGCCGGCGCGGATGGTGGCCAGGTTTTTCCACTCGGGGCGTGTGGCGGCGGCTTCGTACAGGTACACGGGCAGGTCCAGTTCGCGGCCGGCACGCTCGGCAAGGCGGCGCGCCCATTCGGCGGTTTCCTCCATCGTGATATTGCTGATCGGAATCAGCGGACACACATCGGTAGCGCCCATGCGCGGGTGCTCGCCGCTGTGTTTACGCATGTCAATGACTTCGCAGGCTTTCTGAATGGCGCGGAAAGCAGCCTCCACCACGGGGCCGGGTTCGCCGACGAAGGTGACCACCGTGCGGTGGGTGGCCTTGCCGGGGTCCACGTCCAGAAGTTTGACGCCTTCGACGCTTTCGATGGCGTCGGTGATTTGTTTGATGACGGCAGGGTCGCGTCCCTCGGAGAAATTGGGGACGCATTCGATGAGTTGTTTCATATTGTCTTAAAGATATCTCTTGCGGCAACTTTGAATTCCGGCAAAACCGGCGCCGCCGAGCAAAGTTTCTCACCCCGGCAGATGGTCATGTGCTCTCCCTGATAAACATGCACTTCTTGCAAGTCCGGGAAAACGTGCCATACGACAGGCACGTTCGCATTTCGGTAGTCGCGCATTTTTTTATGCACAAGCAGCATCTGGTCGGTATTGGAAATGACCTCGATGACAAACTGTGGCACCTGATTGCCGCTTGGGATAGCGGCAATTTGGGCCTCGGAGAAATACGAAATGTCGGGCCGACGGTGTATGCCACCGAAAAAGCAATCCACTTCCATCATCAATTCTCCGAGAGGAATGCCCATCTGTACACTGAGTACTTGCAGACAATTTTTCAGGTTTCGCCAAATAAGAGTCTGAATCTGAAACATGGTACGCGGTGTTTTTTCCACGAGACCGTTTACCCATTCGTACTTGTATCGGTCTTCGCGTTGGAGGTATTTCTTTTGAAACTGCTCCCAGGAAATAGTCTTCTCCCGGGGCACGCTTTTGGGCGCCGCAGTCGGAATCGGTGCTGATGCAGTTGTCATAATTGTTTGATTTATGGCAAAAGTAGGGGAAAATCCGTTCGCGCGGAATGATGCTTTCAAAACGCCCCAACTTCCACCCCTTCAAAATACCCCAGCGCTGCCAACACCAGAATAATCAGTCCGACGACGATGCGGTAGTAGCCGAAGATTTTGAACCCGTTGTTGGTCAGGAAGCGGATGAAGCCCTTGATGGCGATCATGGCTACTACAAAACCCACGACGTTGCCGACGGCGAGCAGCAGCAGGTCGTTTTGAGAAAACTGCCCGCCTTCGTCTTTGAAATAATCCCACAGCGATTTGCAGGTGGCGGCAAACATGGTGGGCACGGCCAGAAAAAACGAAAACTCCGCGGCGGTTTTAGGCGACAGCCCCTGTGTGAGTCCGCCGATAATGGTGGCTGCCGACCGGCTCACGCCCGGCACCATGGCGATCACCTGGAACAGGCCGATTTTCAGCGCCTTGGGCAGGTTGATGTCGACCATAGCGGTGTGTTTTTGACCACGCCGGGCAAACAGCCCGTCGAGGAACAGGAACACAATGCCGCCGGCAACCAGCGCTATGCCGACTACCACGATATTTTCCAGCAGGCGGTCAATGACTTTTTTGAAAAAAAGCCCAAAGAAAACCGCCGGAAGGAACGCTACGAAGAGTTTGACGTAAAAGTCCAGGCTCTGAAAAAAGCGCTTCCAATACAGCACCAGCACCGACAGGATAGCCCCGAACTGTATCGCCACGGTGAACATTTTAACAAACGGGTCGGAAGCAATGCCCATCGCCGTGGAGGCAATGATCATGTGCCCGGTGGACGACACCGGCAGGAATTCCGTCAGTCCTTCCACGATGGCGAGGACGATGGCATGGAGCAGGTTCATGCGTCAGGTGCAGTGCTTTCGGGCACCGGGGAGGAGGCGGTGTCGGTGCTTGTTTTTTTGAAAATACCGACAATTACCACCACAAAGCCCGCCACCATCAGGATGGGCGCCAATGTGATGCGGCGGAAACTGTAGATGATGTTCGGATCCCAGGTATTGGGGTCGGGCATAGCGCCTCCGCCCATCAGGATCAGGCCCAGCAAGACCAGCCCGAGGCCGATACCCATAAGGATAAAGTTTTGGCGGTCATAGATGAAGTCATGCTTGCCGGCACTGAACAGGCTGTCTCCGGATGCTTTTTTGCGCACCGGAGCAGCCGGCGTAGCAGCCGGGCGTTTCGATTGGGGCTGGGCCTGTGGGGTTGGGGCTGGGCGACGTTGTGGTTGTTTTGCCATGTTTGAAGGTTGAGCGGGTTGAGCGGGTTGAGCGGGTTGAATGGGTCTG
>CAYMQY010000308.1:0-4033 GCA_964392655.1 uncultured Saprospiraceae bacterium | reverse complement strand
ACGTCCTTTTGTGGAACTCGTACCGCACTCGTGCGGCAGTTATTCAAAACTGGGTCGAAAGCTCGGGTGCTGCATTCGAGCGCATTGCCGGAATGCAGGATGTGCAAGATCAGCGCAAGGAACTGGCTCCTGTGCTGGAGCAACTCTTGCATCTTCCCGACTCGATTCTCCTGGCCTGCGATTCCGATTCCGCTGTCGGGCAGCAACTGCGTAAAATTTTCCCCGACGAATTTTGGAGCATCGCAGCTGAATATCTTCCCAAAGCCGAACAACCGGAACTTGCCCGCTTGGCCAATGCTCTGCGCATACGCATGGACTTAGCTGTAAACGCGGGACTGCGGTATATTTTCTTGCAGGTCAAAGAGGATGAAATCCAGTATGCCTATCTGCCGGTTTTGACTATGCATCAGCCCTGCCCCAGCGTCGGAGAGTTGTTTGAAGTCGAAATACATCTGGATCGTTATTTCACGGAGCGGGACTTCGAGATCATGATCAATGGTCGGCGTTATGTTTCAGATCGCGGCCTGGTGCATTTCGCGCAGCGGTTTGAGCGCCCGGGAAAACACAAGATCAGGGTACACCGTGAATTACCTTGGGGAGGAGACGAAGATGAGTTTGAAGTGGAGGTACAGCCGAGGTGATTCCCCCTCCCAAAAAATCGGTACGCTTTTCGCATAGCCCCAACCGAACCAACGATGAAGTAAAACAATGCTGCCGCGTACCCGAATCCTTGTTGCCTTTGCTTTTTTGATCGCCGCCTTTTGCCTCCGCTGCACCTCGTCGGACGACGGCAAACCGCGCGTCCTGATTTTCAACAAAACCGAATTCTACGTCCACGAGTGTATGCCCGCCGCCGTGGAAGCCCTGCAAAAAATATGCGCCGATCAGGGCTGGCACGCCGACGTGACGGAGGACAACTACCTCTTCACCGAAGAAAACCTGAGCCGCTACGCCGCCGTGGTGTTTCTCCACACCGCCGGCGACGTGCTGAACCCCACGCAGGAAATCGAGTTCGAGCGCTACATCCAGGCCGGCGGCGGTTTTGTGGGCATCCACACCGCCATTGACACCGAGCACAGCTGGCCCTGGTACGGCAAACTCGTCGGCGGCCGCTTCGACGGCCTCACCGAGGTGCAGTCCGCTACCATTCAGGTCACCGACCGCGAGCACCCCGCCACCAAACACCTCGACGCCACCTGGCCACGCTCCGACGAGTGGTTCAACCTCACCGACCTCAGCCCCGACCTGCGCGTGCTGCTCAACCTCGACGAAACCACCTGCTCCGGCGGCAAGATGGGGCCTTCGCACCCCGTGGCCTGGTACCACGAGTTCGACGGCGGTCGCGCGTTTTTCAGCGCCATGGGCCACACCCCGGCGGCGTACTCGGAATCGGCGTTTCTCCAGCATTTGGCCGGAGGCCTGCAATACGCCGTGGGCGAGGCCAAACCGCTCCAGTTCAAAGCACACCGCCCGATGGCAGAAGCCGCCTCGGGAACGGGTTTCAAAAAAACTTTCGTGGTGTGCGACCTGTACGAACCCATGGGCATGGGCCAATTTCCCGACGGAAAAATCCTGTTCATTGAGCGGCGCGGCGCCATGAAACTGTACGACCCCGCCGGCGGCAGCACCCGCACGGTGTCGGAATTCGAGGTGTACCACCAAAACGAGGAGGGCCTGCTTGGCATGGCCATTGACCCGAAATGGTCCGAAAACCACTGGATTTACCTGTACTACTCCCCCGAAGGGAAAAAAGGCGCGATCCGGCTGGCGCGCTTTGTTTTTCAAAACGACCAACTGGATCGCAACTCCGAACTCGTGCTGTTCGAAGTGCCCACCGACCGCAGCGTACACAACTACCACGCCGGCGGCGGCCTGCGCTTCGATGCCTCGGGGCACCTGTACATCGCCACGGGCGACAACACCGACCACTACGACGACGGCTACTCGTCCACCGATGAGCGCCCCGACAAGAGCCAGTACGACTCCCAGAAATCGGCTTCCAACTCCATGGACCTGCGCGGCAAAATCCTGCGCATCAAACCCCAACCCGACGGCTCGTACCTGTGCCCTGCGGGGAATTTGTTTGCCGAAAAAGAAATCCGCGTGGCGCCCGGCGGCCAGCACCTGGCCACCGATCCTGAGTTCGAGGGCTTCACTTATCCGGTGCGCGCGCCGCGTCCGGCAGCCATTGCCGCCGACTATCCGCAGCGGGCCAATACCTGGTGGGGCAAGGGCCGCCCGGAGATTTTCGTGATGGGCTGCCGCAATCCCTTCCGCTTCGACTTCGACAACCGCCGCGGCCTGCTCATCTGGGGTGAACCCGGCCCCGACGCCGGCGTACCCGACAGCACACGCGGTCCCGAGGGTTACGACGAAATCAACATCGCCCGCACCGCCGGTTTCTACGGCTGGCCGTACTGCGTGGGGCCGAACCTGCCCTACCGCGAGTACAATTTCGAGACCGGAACGCCCGGTCCCTGGTTTGATCCCGAGCACCCGTACAACGACTCGCCGCACAACACCGGCGACCGGCACCTGCCGCCCGCCCGCAAGCCGATGATCTGGTATCCGTTCAAAAGTTCGAAGGAATTTCCGCTGGTGGCCAACGGCACCCGCTGCGCCATGACCGGCCCGGCGTACTACTGCGACCAGTATCCGCCCGAAACCCGTTTCCCCGAGCGTTTCGACGGCAAAGTCATCATCTACGAATGGATGCGCAACTGGATGCTGGCCGTGGGTATTGACTCGCTGGATCAGTACACCGACATGCAGCCGCTGGCGCCCAATGTGCGTCTGGCCCGTCCGGTGGACATGTTTATTGACAAAAACGGCTCGCTGTGGGTGCTGGAATACGGCACCGAATGGTACGCCCAAAACCCCGATGCCTGTCTCAGTCGCATTGACTATGTGCGCGGAGACGGTACGTCAGACGAGGTGGCAGAAACTGCACCCGGCAATGCCGCGCCCACCGTCCGCTGGGATTTTGGCGGTAAAAACCGCAGTTTTTACCAACCCGGCGACGTGGTGCAGTACGCCATACAGGTGACCGACCCCGAAGACGGCACGCTGGCCGACGGCCGCATTCAGGCCGCCGATGTGCTGCTGCATTTCGATTATCTCGAGCCGGGTGTAAGCCTGTCGCAACTTGGCAAACGCATCAAGCCCAAACCTGTGCCCTTCGAGCGCGGCAAAAAACTCGTGGACGAATCCGACTGCCGCAGTTGTCACGCCGTGGACCGGAAAATCAACGGCCCGGCCTATCAGGACATCGCCCGGAAATACAAAGACGACAAGGCTGCGCCCAAACGTCTGGCCGAGAAAGTCATCAAAGGCGGCAAGGGCGTATGGGGCGAGGTGGCCATGAGCGCGCATCCGCAACTGGCGCCGAAGGACGTGGCCGATATGGTGCGCTGGATACTTGCGCTCGGCGACTTCGAGGCGCCGAAAACGCAGGGTTCGCATACGCTGAAACCGCCTGCCGGCAAAGAAGGCGGCGCCTTTGTTTTTTACGCGGCGTACAGCGACCGGGGCGGTGCCGGCCAACCCGCCCTGACCGGCAGCGAGACCATTGCCCTGCGCCCGGCGCAGCAGCAGGCCGAAGGCGCCGACAGCCTCTCCAAAGGCGCTTCCACCTACAAGCGCCCGCTGAACAACGCAAGCACGACGGTACTCGAACTGAAAAACGGCGACTGCTTTGCGTTCAGAAAAATTGACCTGAAAGGCATCGTCTCGATCACGCTGGCGCTCGACGCTTCGGCCAAACGCAAGCACAGCGGCGGCGGTACCATCGAACTACGAATCGGTGGGCCTGACGGGAAACTGGCCGGCACGGTGGTCATTCCTCCGGCGAGCGACTCGGGCGGCCTCGTGGCGGCGGAGATGAAAATTGACCGCGCGGCCTGGCCCACCGACGGGGCGCTGCAGGATTTGTTTTTCGTGGTGAAAAACGAGGCGGCAGCGGGGAAAGCGGTGGTTGGGGTGGATTGGGTACGGGTGGGGTGGTGAGGGGTTATTCCCCCGCTGGTTTCCCTAA
>CAYMQY010000307.1:0-4105 GCA_964392655.1 uncultured Saprospiraceae bacterium | reverse complement strand
ACGTCTGGGCGGTGGGCGACGTGGTGCGCGGCCCGATGCTGGCGCACAAGGCGTCGGAAGAGGGCGTCATGGTCGCCGAGCTGATCGCCGGCCAGGCTGGGCACTGCAATTTCGACACCATCCCCGGCGTCGTCTATACCCACCCGGAAATTGCCTGGGTGGGCAAGACCGAGCAGCAGTTGAAGGCCGACGGCATCGCCTACAAGCCGGGCAAGGTGCCCTTCATGGCCAATGGCCGCGCCCTCGGCCACGGCGACGCCTCGGGCTTCGTCAAGGTGCTGGCCTGCGCCCAGACCGACCGCATCCTCGGCGTCCATATCCTCGGCGTCAACGCCTCCGAACTGATCGCCGAAGCCGTTGTGGCGATGGAATTTGCCGGGGCTTCCGAAGATCTGGGCCGCATCTGCCATGCCCACCCGACCCTGTCGGAAGTGGTGCACGAGGCAGCCTTGGCCTGCGACAAGCGTTCCCTGCACTTCTGATCCAGGCGAACTCAGCCCCCGGGGGGGCGGGTTGCGGCAACGCACCCGCCCTTTTTACTGCGCCGAAAAATCCGTTTTCTTTGGCAGAATAGCGGCTGGCAACAATAGACCTCCAACCATGCCTCACCGCAAATTGAACGTTTCTCCCGACGGCATGCTCGATGCCTACCGGGAACTGCTGGGCCGCCTCGGCTACGTGGCCGATGCCGCCCAGCAGGCCGCCGCCGAATCCCTGCAACGGCTTTATTCCGACCTGCTGGCCTTCAAGGTGGCCCGCAGCAGCACCTTGAAGCGCCTTTTGGTGCCGCCCACGCCGCCCCGGGGCGTCTATTTCTGGGGCGGGGTCGGGCGGGGCAAGAGTTTCCTCATGGACTGCTTCTTCAACGCCATCCCCTACCGGCGCAAGAAACGCATCCACTTCCACGCCTTCATGCAGCAGATCCACCGCGACCTCGACGCCTTCAAGGGCGAGCCCGATCCCATGCTCAAGGTCGCCGAACGCATCGCCAAGGACGTGCGGCTGTTGTGCTTCGACGAATTCCACGTTTCCGACATCGCCGACGCCATGATCCTGGGGCGCCTTCTCGACGGATTGTTCGACCGGGGGGTGGTGCTGGTCATGACTTCCAACTACCCCCCCGACAATCTCTACCCCAACGGCCTGCAGCGCGACAATTTCCTCCCCACCATCGCCCTCATCAAAAGCAGGCTCGACGTCGTCGAGGTCGATGCCGGCGTCGATTACCGCCTGCGCAGCCTGGAACAGGTCGAGATCTACCACCATCCCGCCGATGCCGCGGCGGAGGGAAAAATGCTCGACTACTTCCGTCTGGTTGCCGGCAGCGAGGGCAAGAAGGGCGGCAGCATCGAAATTCTTGATCGCCGGATCGACACCCTGCGCCGCGCCAACGGGGTCATCTGGTTCGACTTCAAGACCCTGTGCGGCGGGCCGCGCTCCCAGAACGACTACCTGGAGATCGCCCGGGGCCACCACACCGTGCTCCTTTCCGGCATCCCCCTGATGAGCGCCCGGGACGCCTCCGAGGCCCGCCGTTTCACCTGGCTGGTGGACGTTTTCTACGACCACAAGGTCAAGTTCATCGCCACCGCCGCGGTTGCTGCCGACCAGCTCTACACCGAAGGCACCCAGGCCTCGGAATTCGCCCGTACGGTGAGCCGGTTGACCGAAATGAACTCCAAGGAATACCTCGCCCAGCAGCATAATATCGGCTGACCCCGATAGCCCGCCGGCCAAGGCGCGGCCGGCGACCACCGAAGGAGGCTCCGCATGGCCCGCATCATCCTGCTTTTTTTCGTCCTCGCGTGGGGGGCAGTCGCTTACGGTCAGCAGGAACTTGAGATCATTCCGTTGCGCCACCAGACTCCCGACCGTGTCCTGCCCGCCCTGCAGCCCCTGGTCGAACCCGGCGGCTCGCTGTCGGCGGGCAACAACCAGCTTTTTCTGCGGGCCAGCCGGCGCAACCGGGAAGACATCAAGCGCGCCCTGGCCGCCCTTGATGCGCCGGTGCGCAAACTCGTCATCCGCGTCAGCCAGAACCGCGGCGTCGACGAAGGCAGCCGGGGCGGCGCCGTCGCCGGGCAGGTCACCCTGGGCGGCAGCAGCCGGGTCGATGCCAGCGCCCGGGTCTGGGACAGCCGCAGCGTCAAGAGCGAAGCCGGCAGCCAGATGGTCCAGACCATCGAAGGCGGCCGGGCCTTCATCCAGGTCGGCCGCTCGCTGCCGTTACCCTTGCGGCAGGTGGTGGTCGGCCCGGGGGGCGCGGTGGTCAGCGAAAGCGTGGTTTACCGGGATATCGGCCAGGGCTTCTACGCCGAACCGCGCTTGGCCGGCGACCGGGTCACCCTGGAAATCAGCCAGCAGGCCGACAGCCCCGGCGGCTACGGCAGCGTCAACACCCAGCGCCTCGCCACCACCGTTTCGGGGCGCCTGGGCGAATGGATCGAACTCGGCGGCAGCGGCCGCCAGGCGGCGGGCAATGAACGCGGAACGCTGAGCCTGTCTACATCCGATGTCCGCGAGAGCCGGTCGATCTGGCTCATGGTTGAGGAAGTGCAATGACTTTGAAGCGTCACATCGGGCAGAAGATCGCCCTGGCTACGGCCATTTTCTGCGGCCTGCTCGTTCTGCCGGTGTTCGGCCTGTTCATCTGGATCTGGCGCCTGCGGGGCCTGGCCGACAACTGGACGCCCAGCGCCCTGGCGGCAGTGGGTTTTCTCGTCTGCTGCAGCGGCGTCCTCTACGTCATGAGCCGGCCCCAGCCCCCCCTGCCCGAGGGCGAGGGGGAAGATTCGGCGGGATAGCGGAACTGCCGCACCGCGCCGGCATCGGCTGACCGCGGAGCGGCCGGGCAAGCAGGCGGTGCCGGCGGCCGTTTGGCAAACCGCTGTGCCGCTGCCGGCGGAAAAGAGAAAGCGCCCCGGGGGGCGCTTTCTCTTGGGGGAAACCCCGGGGTCAGGCGGCGTTCAGCGCCTGATCCAGATCGGCGAGGATGTCGTCGATGTGCTCGATACCCACCGAAAGGCGGATCATGTCTTCCGAGACGCCGGCCTTGGCGAGTTCTTCCGGGGCCAGTTGGCGGTGGGTGGTGGAGGCCGGGTGGCAGGCGAGGGACTTGCAATCGCCGATGTTGACCAGACGGGTCACCAGATTGAGGGCGTCCTGGAAGCGGCCACCGCCTTCGCGGCCGCCTTTGACTCCGAAATTGAGGATGCCCGAGGCCTTGCCGCCCATGTATTTCTGCACCAGGGGGAAGTCCTTGTGGTCGGGCAGGCCGGCGTAATTGACCCAACTGACCTTGGCGTGGCCCTTGAGGAATTCCGCCACCTTGAGCGAATTGTCGCAGATGCGGTCCATGCGTAGCGCCAGGGTTTCGACGCCCTGCAGGATGAGGAAGGCGTTGAAGGGGCTGATGGCGGCGCCCATGTTGCGCAGGGGGACGACGCGGGCGCGGCCGATGTAGGCGGCGGGGCCAAGGGCCTCGGTGTAGACGACGCCGTGGTAGGAGACGTCGGGTTCGTTGAGGCGCTTGAACTTCTGCTTGTGGTCGGCCCAGGGGAACTTGCCGCTGTCGACGATGATGCCGCCGATCGAGTTGCCGTGGCCGCCCAGGTACTTGGTCAGGGCGTGCACCACGATGTCGGCGCCGTGCTCGAAGGGGCGGCAGAGGTAGGGCGAGGGCACGGTGTTGTCCTCGATGAGCGGCACACCGTGGCGGTGGGCGACTTCGGCCAGTTTTTCAAAATCGGTGATGTTGCCCAGGGGGTTGCCGACGGATTCGCAGAACACCGCCTTGGTCTTGCCGTCGATCAGCTTTTCAAAGGCGCTGGGGTCGCGGTAGTCGGCGAAGCGCACCTCGATGCCGTATTGAGGCAGGGTATGGGCGAAGAGGTTGTAGGTGCCGCCGTAGAGCGTCGACGAAGTGACGATGTTGTCGCCGGCTTCGGCGATGGTCTGGATGGCGTAGGTGATGGCGGCCATGCCGGAGGCCAGGGCCAGGCCGGCGATGCCGCCTTCCATGGCGGCGACCCGCTTTTCCAGGACATCCTGGGTCGGGTTCATGATGCGGGTGTAGATGTTGCCCTGGACCTTGAGGTCGAAGAGG
>CAYMQY010000306.1:0-4124 GCA_964392655.1 uncultured Saprospiraceae bacterium | reverse complement strand
CTCGGCCCGCTACGGCATCGGCTTCTGGGGCCCCGGCGCCGGCATCATCCACCAGGTCGTGCTCGAGAACTACGCCTTCCCCGGCGGCATGATGATCGGTACCGACTCGCACACGGTGAACGCCGGCGGTCTCGGGATGGTCGCCATCGGTGTGGGCGGCGCGGATGCCGTCGACGTTATGGCCGGCATGGCTTGGGAACTGAAATTCCCCAAACTCATCGGCGTGAAGCTGACGGGCAAGATGAACGGCTGGACATCAGCGAAAGACATCATCCTGAAAGTAGCCGGCATTTTGACCGTCAAAGGCGGCACCGGCGCCATCGTGGAATACTTCGGCGAAGGCGCGAAGTCACTCAGCTGTACCGGCAAAGGCACCATCTGCAACATGGGTGCCGAGATCGGGGCCACAACGTCCACCTTCGGGTACGACGAATCGATGGAACGCTATCTCATTTCCACCGGCCGCACGGAAGTCGCCAAGATGGCCAACAAGATCAAGCAACACCTTACGGCAGACCCGGAAGTGTACGCGAGCCCCGAGAAGTACTTCGACCAGATCGTCGAGATCAATTTGTCGACCCTGGAGCCGCACCTGAACGGCCCCTTTACTCCCGACCTGGCTACGCCGATTTCCAAAATGAAAGAAGAGGCCGCGAAGAACGGCTGGCCTACAAAAGTGGAAGTGGGATTGATCGGTTCCTGCACCAACTCGTCATATGAAGACATCTCCCGCGCGGCCAGTCTCGCGGAGCAGGTCGCCAACAAGGGCCTGAAGACGAAGGCCGAGTTCACCATCACGCCCGGCTCAGAGCAGGTGCGGTATACCATCGAGCGCGACGGTTTCATCAAGACCTTCGACCGCATCGGTGCGACCGTATTTGCCAACGCCTGCGGCCCCTGTATTGGCATGTGGAGCCGTATGGGCGCCGACAAGAAAGAGAAGAACACCATCGTCCATTCATTCAACCGGAACTTCCAGTCGCGCAACGACGGCAACCCGAACACTTACGCGTTTGTGGCATCACCCGAGTTGACGACCGCCCTCGCCATTGCCGGCGATCTCACGTTTAATCCGTTAACCGACTACCTCACCAACGAGCGCGGCGAGAAAGTGAAACTCGATCCGCCCAAAGGCGATGAGTTGCCGAAGAAGGGCTTTGACGTAAAAGATCCCGGCTACCAGGCCCCTGCCAAGGACGGCAGCAAGGTCCAGGTGAAGGTGAGCCCGACCTCGGACCGCTTGCAACTCCTCACGCCCTTTGCGCCGTGGGACGGCAAGAATTTCAGCGGGCTGCGCCTGCTCATTAAGGCAAAAGGCAAGTGCACGACCGACCACATCTCGATGGCCGGCAAGTGGTTAAAATACCGCGGGCACCTCGACAACATTTCGAACAACCTGTTGATCGGCGCCACCAACTTCTACAACGAGAAGCAGAACAGCGTGAAGAACGGGCTCACCGGCCAGTACGACGAAGTACCCAAGGTGCAGCGCGCTTACAAGGCCAAAGGCATCGGCTCCATCGTGGTGGGCGACGAAAACTACGGAGAAGGATCTTCCCGCGAACATGCCGCCATGGAGCCCCGCCACCTCGGCGTGAAAGCTATCCTGGTGAAGTCGTTCGCCCGCATCCATGAAACGAACCTGAAGAAACAGGGTATGCTGGGGCTGACGTTTGCCAACAAGGACGACTACAACAAAATCCAGGAAGACGACACGATCGATTTCACCGACCTGACGTCGTTTGCCCCTGACCGTCCTTTGACGCTTGTCTTCAACCACAAGGACGGCAGCAAGGATATCATCAAGGCGAATCACACGTACAATGCCAACCAGATCCTGTGGTTCAAGGCTGGCTCTGCATTGAACCAGATGGGCGCGGCGAAGAAAGCAGCTCCGAAAAAAGCAGCCAAGAAAGCAGTCAAGAAGGCCAAGCCTGCGGCGAAGAAGAAGTCAGTGAAGAAGGCGAAGAAGGTTGTGAAGAAAGCGAAGAAGACCACGAAACGTAAGAAGTAAGAAGTATAAGGCAAAAAGTAAAAGGGAGTCGTTTGTGCGGCTCCCTTTTCTATTATAGGTCCATCAGGATAATTAATCCGTTGGCAACCTTTTGTCTTGCACTTTGAGAAATCCGCCCCATTCTTTTCAAAAGCCTTCGGTTATCGACAGCTCTAATTTGATCAATCATTACGTCGCTTGGAGTCTGAAGGCCGGATTCCTTGCCAATACGGACCCGGATCAAGGTTGCTTCATCCGTTGTATTTGATGTGATTGGGCAAATCACTGTAGAAGGATGGATTTCATTCAACAGATTAGTCTGGACTACCAAAACAGGCCGGACCTTCCCCGGCTCTGTCCCCATCCTGGGATTTAAGTCTGCCAGCCATACATCAAACCGACTGACCTTCATCCTGAAACTTTTCAAATTCAGCCAAAACGATCAAAGAGTCCTTTGAAACCAATCCTGACTCCTTCCTCAATTGTGAAGCCAGTTGTTTTCGCAGATGAAGCCGATTGTATAGATCTACTGCTTCATTGATATACCGGTTACGGTTCTTTTGACTCTTGGATAGAATTTTTTCCGCGGCTTCAAATATCCGGTCATCCAACTTTAATGAAAGGGTTTTCATAGGATGGGGTTTTCGCAAAGGTATATACTTCCTGTATATACTATGCTCAAATCGCCTGACCTTTGCCATGGTGCAAATATGGCTTGGCCAGAAATAGCCATCAATCAGGTTTTCCTGACAAAATCACTCCGCATTCCGCCTCGGCTTACTTTCGCCCTTCGAACTCAACGCCGTTCACCCATACATTCTTCACCGCCTGGCCCCCTGCCTTGTACTGGATGTGCAAATCACTCCTGCCGCTTATTGACTTAATCATAACCGGAACCTTTCCCTTATTGCCGGTTGACTGTCCCGGCCGGAGCACACCGGACCCCAGCAGTTCACCCGCTGCCGAGTTCTTCCGTATCTCGAACCGAAGCGGTACTTCAGGTGCTTTATACCAACTGAGCATGATACTGACCTGCTGAACATGGGTCAGGTCAATGCTTTGGAGTACAAAACTCGCATCACCGGATGGGACAAGCAGCGATTGGTCTTGTCGAACAAAACCGTTGATCGCTTCCTTGCCGGTAATTCGTACGACGTTGCCGGGCAGGGCTACACGTGCCGATCCCATCAAGGGTTCGATCCCGTCGCCACCCCTGTCGGTGTAGTGTGCGGAGAGAACCAACGAGGCATTATTCAGCTGCATCACAGGCACAATTGTTCCCGACTGCAGCAACCTGTTCTTGTCGGCGGCGCTGTGATCCAGCGTGAATATCCAGTTCACGATAATCCGCGCGTCGGCTTCCGACAAGGTGGGATGTGCCGCCATGGCCACCGGGCCCCACACGCCGGAACCGCCGCTGATAATCTTTTTCACCAGGTAGGCAACTGAATTGGGTTGCGTCCTGTACTTCCGTGCCACGTCCACATACGCGGGCCCCACCGACTTCTCTCCCTCCTTGTGGCAGCTTCTGCAATCCAGCGACTGCATCAGCGCCTGACCGCTGATGGTCTGCAGATGTCCCGCTGCTGAAGTGTCTGCCTGCACGCCTTCGAGGTAGTCGGCTGTTACCGTGAGGCGATCGGCATCAACGACGGTGCCATCTTCCTTGTCGTTGACGGTAACTTGGTACTTCAGGGGGACGCCTGGCAAATAGAACGATTGGTTCTCACCTCCTATCGCGATCTTCACAGAAGGCGCTTCATTGCCGGCATAAACATTGACGGAGTCGCTCAGCGCCCAACTTCCATTGGAATCAATGGCTTTCACCGACAACCAGAAAGCGCCGCGCTGCTTATAGGTGTACTCCAGTTTCGGCTCTGCTGTTTCCTTCACCTCACCGTTGCCCAACCGCCATTGATAACGAAGATTGTCACCGTCGGCATCTGCCGCTTTCGCTTCTGCCTGGATGGAAAAAGGAAGTTGGCCTGAAGTCCTATTCACCTTCATGGAAGAAACTTTCGGCGGCCGATTGCCGGCGAGATAGTCAAGACGGGCCAAACCCGCGTCAGGATTCTGCGAGAACCAGCCCGTGCCGTAATCCAGCATGTAGAGCTTGCCGTCGGGTCCCACC
>CAYMQY010000305.1:0-4150 GCA_964392655.1 uncultured Saprospiraceae bacterium | reverse complement strand
TTGAAGCCGTCGAGGTCGATGACCAGCAGCGCCAGCCCGCCGCCGTGGCGCTGCCGGTGCGCGAGCGCCTCGGCGAGCTGCTTGTGGAACAGCAACCGGTTGCCCAGGCCGGTCAGCGCGTCGTGGTGCGCCAGGTGGGCGATGGTCGCCTGCGACTTCTCGCGCTGCTCCATCTCGCTGCGCAGCTGCTGGTTGGCCTGCAGCAGGTCCTTCGTGCGATCGGCGACGCGGCGCTCCAGCGTCTCGTTGGTGCGCGAGAGTTCCTCGTTCATCTGCTGGATCTTCTCCACCGCGCGCTTGCGGTCGAGCTGCGTGATGACGCGGGCCAGCGCCACGGAGAAGTCCACCGGCTTGGTGATGTAGTCGTTGGCGCCGCGGTTCAGCGCGTCGACGATGTCTTCGCTCTGGCTCCTGGCGGTGACCATGATCACCGGCAACAGGCCGGCCGAATGCTTCGCGCGGATGCGCTCGAGAACCTCGGTCCCCGAGAGGCCGGGCATCATCATGTCCAGCAGCACGAGGTCGAACGGCTCGCGCTCCATCAGCGCCAGCGCCTCGGCGCCGCTGCTGGCCTCGGTGGCATGGAAGCCCTGGCGCTCGAAGCGGCGGCGCAGGATGGCGCGGTTGTCGTGCACGTCGTCGACGATGAGAAGCCGCGCCTTCTCGGCGTTCACCGGGCCCGTGGCCTCTGCGCCGGCGCGTTCGCCCGCCATGTGCTCGGGGCTTCGGACAGCGGCGTGGTCGGCTTGCATGGTTGTCACCTGGCTCGAAAAGTCGTTCGTTTCGACTCTCAGGCCGGTTGCGCCTGGGCGTTCAAATCGAAAACCGGCCGCTCGTCGGCAGCGTGCGCTTGCCGCGGCCAGGTGACGGTGGCGGTCGTTCCCCGGCCCACCTCGCTGCGCACGGCAAGCTTGCCGCCCATCAGTTCGCAGTAGCGGAAGGCCAGCGGCAGGCCGAGGCGGACCTCGTCGCCGTACTTGCTCGCGGTTTCGCCCTCGGAGCCGCCGAAGGTCTCGAACAGGCCCGCCATCTGCGCCGGCGCAATGCCGACACCGGTGTCCTCGATCGAGACGACCCAGGCGTCGTCGCGCGCCGTCACCGAAACCGTGACGCGGCCGTTGTGCGTGAACTTCGCGGCGTTGCTGAGCAGGCCCTCGATGACACGGTCGAGCTTCTGCGAGTCGCAGGTGATCGTCCCGGCCGGGGGCGGCCGCACGATCAGCTCGTTGCCGCCGGCGGCGAGCGAAGCACGCGCCTGCGCGACCCAGTTGTCGAACAACGCGCGCATCTCGATTTCCTCGACGCGCACGTCCACCTTGCCCGCTTCCAGCTTCGACAGCTCGAGGAGGTCGTCGATCAGCCCCAGCAGCCGGTGGCCGGCGCCGCGGATCGAGGTGAGGTCCTTGTGCTTCTGCGTCTCCGCCTCGCCGGCGTCCTCGATGAGAAGCTCGCTGTAGCCGATGATCGCGTTGAGCGGGTTCTTCAGCTCGTGGCTCATCTTGGCGAGGAACACCGACTTGGCCAGCGTCGCGCGCTGCGCCTGGCCGGTCGCGTCGCGCAGCTTCCGCTCCGTCGCCTCGTGCCGCTGCACTTCCTGCTCGAGCTCGCCTTGCGAGGACACGATGCTCGCGAAGTACAGCGCCATCATCGACAAGTAGACGCTGGCGCAGAAGGTCGAGATCAACCCGAGGACGGCCAGGCCGTGCGGTGCCGCGGAGTCGCCGAAGCCGAAGGCGCTGTAAAGGCCGTAGAACAGCGCCAGGTTGGCGGCGATCTGCACCGCGACGACGATGCGCGTCGAACGCTCGGGCAGGTAGAAGAAAGCCAGCAGCGGCGCCGTCACCAGCCACGGCAGGATCGGCGAGCTGATTCCGCCGTACTGGTAGCAGCCCCAGAAGATGCAGAAGAGCAGGTTCTCGATCGACACCAGCGCCAGCGGCAGGTACGAACCGGTGAGCCGCAGCAGGAACGGGTAGACCCAGAACGCCGTCACGGCCACGAAGAAGATCCACCACGACAGATCGGCGTGCCCTTCGTCGACGAACAGCATCGACAGCGAGATCGTGTGCCCGAGGAACGGGCCGAAGAAGTGGCTGAAGAGGAACATCCGCACCGCCTGCACGGTGTCGCGCGACTGCTTCAGGCGCGCCGGAATGAACCAGTCGACGGCCGCGTTCACGGCCGGCACGAAATTGCGGAAGCTGCTTCCCATCGGATTCACCTGTTCAATGCTGATGGGACTCGTCAGGCCGCGACGGCCAGCGCCCGAGCGGTGGTGGCCGGCAGCCGCAGAGTGAATTCCGAACCGCGGTCGACGCGGCTTTGGACCGCGATTTCGCCGTCGAGCAGGTGGGCGAGCTTCTGGCTCACGGCCAGGCCCAGCCCGGTGCCGCCGTACTCGCTGGCGCTGACCTGGTTGAAGTTCTTGAACAGCTTCGGCAGCGATTCGGCCGGAATGCCGATGCCGGTGTCCTGCACCGAGATCAGCACCTGTTCGCGCTCGCCTTCGGCGCCGCGCCGCGCGCGCAGCACGACCTTGCCGTTGCGGGTGAACTTGCCGGCGTTGCCGAGCAGGTTGATGAGGATCTGCCGCAGCCGGATCTCATCGGTCTGGATCCATCCGAGGTCTTCGGGCTTGTCGAGCGCGAAGACGTTGCCGTTGTTGGCGATCAGGTTGCGGCAGGTCGCCGACACTTCCTCGAGGCAGTTGTCGAGGTCGACCGGACGCAGCTTCACGTCGACGTCGTCGGAATCGATCTTCGGCATGTGCAGCACGTCCGACACCAGCGACAGCAGGTGGCGGCCGGCGTTGTTGATCGAACGCAGCTCCTCGACATCGGCCGGTTCCTCGCTCGCTTCGCTGTCCTCGAGCAGGATCTCGCTGTAGCCGATGATGGCGTTCAGCGGCGTGCGCAGCTGGTGGCTCATCTTGGCCAGGAAGACGGCCTTGGCCTCGTTGGCGCGCTCGGCGTCGTGCTTGGCAAGGCGCAGCTTGGCGGCCGTTTCGAGGTGCTTCTGGATTTCCTGCTGCAGCGCCGACTGCGCGATCATCACGTGGGCGTAGTACATCGCCATCATCGAGATGTACAGCGTCGCCGCGCAGACGGAAATGACGCCGGCGGTGGAGAGGTCGTCGATCTGCACCCGCTCGGGGAACGCGCCGTTGACGAGATACGCCGCCGCGAAGAGCGCCAGATTCGCCGCGATGACGCCCAGCACCAGCCGCGGCCTGCCGCTCAGGTAGAAGAACCCGAGCATCTGTGCCGTCAGGAACCAGGGCAGGAACGGCGAGCTCACGCCGCCGTAGAAGAACGAGCCGAGGACGCTGACGCCGAGCAGGGCGCAGAACGAGTAGAGGGCGGGCAGGAACAGGTCGCCCGCCAGCTTGAGCACGAACGGCAGCGTCCAGAACGAGCCGCACACGAAGCAGATCGTCGCGAACACCCAGTCGTGCACCGGGAGCACGCGGTACAGGTAGCCCAGGATCGCGACGGCGCTGAACGGCCCCACGATGTGGCTGATGACGAAGATCCGCGCCCGCCACAGCGTGGCCGTGCTCTTTCTCAGCTCGGCCGGAACGAACCAGTCGACGGCCTGGATCAGGCGATCGGTGTGCGCCACTTGTGCTCCCTCTTGCGCCGTCAGACCGGCTGGACCGCCTTGGCCTCGGCGACGGTCGGCTGCGACGCAACCTCCGCGACCGCGGCGCGATAGCGCACATGCTCGATCTGCGCATGGTCGATCGCCGTGCGCAGCTTCGCGGCCAGCGCCTGCACGTTCTCGGAGGTGTGCGTAGGCATCATCTGCACGCGCATGCGCGCGTCGCCCTTGGCGACCGCCGGGTATTCGACGAGGTTGGCGATGACGCCCAGCGCCGGCAGGCGCCGGCTCACCAGACGCGCCAGCGCTTCGTCGCCGACGCGCACGGGAACGATCGGAGACGGGTCGCCCATGTACTGCAGGCCGGCGGCCGTGAGCGCGGCGCGCAGTTCGTTGATGCGCTGCATGAGCACCGAGCGCAGCTCGCTGCCCTTGTCGGAGCGGACGATCTCGAACGCCTTCGTGACGGTGGCGGCCTGCACCGGCGAAAGCGCATTCGAGAACGTGTTCGAGCAGCGGCATCAGCACTTTCATTCGATCTACCGGTTTC
>CAYMQY010000304.1:0-4164 GCA_964392655.1 uncultured Saprospiraceae bacterium | reverse complement strand
GCACATGAGACTGGACTGGTTGAGTTTTTTTGCAACAACTTACACAGGCTCCGCAACATAGAATTTCACCACAGATTCCACAGATTTTCACAGATTTTCACAGATTTTTTACGGATGAATCTGTGAAAATCTGTGGAATCTGTGGTGAAAAAGTGCCTTTGCTGCAGGCATGGCTAAGTGGTTATGTGTTTTCTTGCCCTGCCCCTTACCCTACCAGCGCACCATCTTTCGCACGGCCCGATCCGAGTCTGTTTCTACGGAGTAGTACAGCACGCCAGGGCCGGAGGCTAATCCGCCCAGAATGACGGACTGATAACCTGCCGGATATTCCCGCGAGGTTTCCCACAGCAGGCGCCCGGTGCTGTCCCACACGCGCAACGTAGCCGTTTTTGCCTGCGGCAAATAAAACGCGATTCGGGTGGTTTCTGAAAATGGGTTGGGCTGGTTCTGAAACAACTCGAAACCGGCAGACACGCCCGGTTCGTCGGCGCCGAAGCGCAGGGCCGGTCGCAGCAGTTCCAGCGTTTCCGAATACACTTCGCAGCGGGTAATGCGGTTCGACAGCCGAAGCATATCGCGCAGGCGCCCGGCTTCGAGCGCCCGCACACGCAGCCCGAACGCCGCTGTACCGCCGCGTTCCCAACTCATCGTCAGGTTATTTTCGGTGTTGAACACGGCAAAGTTTTCCTCCGAAAGGCCGGCTTCCGGCAGCACTTCCAGCACCTCAAGACCCGGAAAATTCAGCGTCAACTGCATACCCGCCACCGGTTTTTCCGTGCGGAACCGGATGGTGCAAATTTCCCCGGCGGTTACCGGCCGGTCGTCCACATCGAGGTGCAGGACGGGGTTTGTGCGGTCGTCGGTTTGCTGCTCGCCGGCGAAGGCCGGGTTGGCGTTGCCGTTGATGTCGCCGAGTTTGAAGCCGATGAAATCCAGCGCACTCGGATCAGGCGGCGGCGGATCGGAGAATATTTTTTCCGGAAAACCGCCGGCAAAGGGGTTGAGCGGGTTTGAAAACACGTGATCTGCCGGCAAAAAGCGCCACGACGGCAGGGCAGGCAACATCTGGTAAATGCCGAGAATCAGTTTGCGGAACTCCACGATGTCGAAGGTGGTCACTGAGTTCGATTTATTGGCGTCGGCGGCAAGAAACCGGTAGGGTGAGGGAATGGGGTCAAGTCCCAAAACGTGCTTGTTGATCAGCAGCAGGTCGAAGGTGGACACCCCGTTCAACGGGTTGATGTCGTGAAACGGCGTCACCGAATAGGCGGAGCCGGCGGGCACATCGAACGAATAGGCGCCCTGGCTGTCGGTCAGAGCAAAGTTGGTGAAAGGCGGTAACACGGGGTGCGTGCCTTTCAGTTCGACCGCCACATTGACGATTCCGGCGCCCGTTTCAGTGCGGACGTGTCCGCTGATGGTTTGCACGGTCGGCGAGCAGGTACCGTCGGGGTCTTCCACCCGGAAATTGTAGGAGCAGGAGGTCTCGTTTCCGCAGCCGTCGTACACCGTCCAGGTGATCTGGTGGTCGCCGAGGGGTAATTGCAGCGGTACGTCGGTTCCTGGCGCTGTGGCGCTGCTCCACACAAGGCGGACTTCCAGATTGTCGCCCAACGTGTCGGAACGGAGGGTGAACCGGTAGCGCTCTGCAGGTGTCACGGGGCGGGTATCGAACTGGCGCGCCAGTCCGCCGCCGTTGACATTGTTGTACAACACCGTGCCTGCATCGGGCAGGTCTGTGCTATTGATCAGGGTTTCCGTGGAGCCATCGCCGTCGAGGTCGAGCACCAACTGGTAGTCCACGCCTACCCGGGCGCCGTAGCAAGCATCGGTCACGGTGATCTGCAAATCCGTATTGCCTTCGCACAGGTCGTCGTTCGGGCCGGGCGTAGGGGAAAAATTGCCGTTCCACAAAAACAGGTCGTTGGCACTCAGGTCCACAAACACGGGGGGTATTGCGGGGCAATTTTCAAAAACCGGTTGCTCGCCGTCTATCACCCGGATGACCTGCTTGTAGGTGTAGCCGTTCACGCTGTCGGCCCAAAACATGCTGAAATTGGTAGTCGCCGTATCGGCAGGCGCTATTTTGGACACCGTCGGCGCCCAGTCGCCGGTAGTTCCGGCAGCCGACACCACGGGGCCGGGCTGGTTATCGGCGTGCAGGGGATTGGCGCTGGGATTGGGGTTGGGTACGGTCACGAGCGGCATGGCGGAATTGTAGGCGCAGCCGTTGTACACCGTCCAGGTGCGTTCGATGCGCAGGCAGGCGTCCGATGCATTGAAAATCATGTTTTCTGCAAACGAAGCCTTCATGTTTTCGCATTCAACACCAAAGAAACTCGGCGCGCCGTAACTGTT
This sequence comes from uncultured Saprospiraceae bacterium, assembly GCA_964392655.1. Taxonomy (GTDB): domain Bacteria; phylum Bacteroidota; class Bacteroidia; order Chitinophagales; family Saprospiraceae; genus M3007. The sequence goes on along the minus strand of CAYMQY010000304.1, from coordinate 1,806 downwards.
CCCGGAAGTATCGCATTGAAAAATCACCAGATCGTCGGGGAAACGCACGAAGTAGTGCTGGTTATTCGCCACTAAAATTCGCTGGGAACATTGGCCACTGTTTCCACCCGTGTCGAACACCCGGAAGGTACGCGTGATGGTGCCCCGGTTGCATACGGTGTCGAACTGCTGGTAGTTCAGCAGCGTCGCCACCGAATCCACCACGCAGGACGTTTCGGCGAAGCCGTACCCTGCCAGTGTCGGGTCGAAATTTTCGCAAAGAACTGCCGTGTCTTTCGGGGCTGTACACTGCGGGTTGTTGATGTCCAACACCAGAATGGGCGCCGTGCATTCGCTGTACCGACCCTCGGCCAGCGAGTCGGGTACCGGTCCGGGTGGCACCGGCACGTCGTACACCCGGAGCGTCACGAGCACGGTGTCCATGAAATCATTGCAACACAGGCGTACAAAATCGTCGAGCGGATTTCCCAGCGTATCGCAGGCGCCGGGCACAAGGCGGCGCACCTTAAAGTCAATCTGGCTGCACGCATCCGTCGAGCCTTCGTCGAACAAGCCGGCCGGCATCGCAGCCAGCCCCAGGTCGTCAAGGAATGCCGTCAAAAACGTATCGCATTGCGCCTGTGGCGGCAGGCTGTCCAGCACGACCAGGTTGAACTCACAGGAACCCGTATTGCCGCAGGCATCTGTGGCCACGAAAAGGACGCTTGTGGTACCTGCCGGGAAATTCGGCACGTTGCCAAAAACCGCCAGCGTATCCGGCATGGCCGGGTCATTGCCGGCAAAATCCGACAGTACGGCTGCGAGGCTGTCAGCCGTGCCGTTCAGATTCCAGTAAGCCGACACGCCCGAGAGATACGAGCAGGCGTCGCCGACCAAGAGGTCGGGAAGATCGAGAGTGCCTTCGCAGCCCATTCCATTCAAAACGAGTACCGTGTCCGAGGGACAGAACAGGGCCGGTTCGCCGTCGTCTATCACCTCCACAATTTGCGCCCCTTCGGCAGGAATATCCAGCGAGTCGGGCAAACAACCGTCCGAAATGATCCATAGACGATTAATCAGACGTCCTGCGCCACAGAAGATTTGTTCGGAATCCTGATAAGTGATTTCAAACCCGCAGGAGGCCGTATCGGTTAGGATGTACTGGCGGTCGGCCAATTGCACAAAGGGCCGGCCGGTAACATCCGGCGTCGGCGCCGGCGAACACCCCCAGGTACCGTCCCAGGGGAACTGCACGTCGGTTACCAAGCGTGTGCGAAGGATGGTTTGCACGCAGGTTGCCACGTTGTTGGAAGCGTCCAGCGCCGTCCAGAAACGGGTGACGATGCCTGCCACACCGGTAGAATCGCAGGGATAATCCGTCCTGACGTCCACAAAACCGAGGTCCACATCCACATCACAGTTGTCGCTCCATTGCGGCACAGCGTCCCAAACACCCAGCGTATCGCGCAGGAAATATGGGTCAAGGTGTTCCGGCGACACGAGGCAGGGGACTTGAACGGTCAGGCACTGAAGGTCTGGCGGCAGGGAATCGCGGATTCGCACTATTCCTGTACACACATTGTCACCGCTCAGGTCGGTTACCCGGTAGGCAAATGTTTTCCCAAGGTCGTCTTCTTCGAAGAACGCGGCTCCCCAGGGGCCGTCGCCGAAGGGCGATTCTTTGTCCGCTTCCACGATCAGGCTCAACGGGCAACCGTAGGCGCCCTCCAGCAATTCGGACACTTCGGGCACCACGAGGCAAAACTCGCCCAGATATGCCGTTACCGTGTCCTGACACATCAGCGCGGACGTATCCGGCGCTACGGT
>CAYMQY010000303.1:0-4202 GCA_964392655.1 uncultured Saprospiraceae bacterium | reverse complement strand
CGCGCATTCACCAACACACCTCCGCTCATGGGCTTTCGCTCGTTTCTCATCCGCCCCTTCGCCCTCCTCGTCGCCCGCCGCATCCGCCGCATGGCCGCGAACGCCGTGGCCGATCAGGAAAAAATCTTTCGGCAACTCCTGTCGCAGGCCGGCCAAACGGCCTTTGGGCGCGAGCACCGGTTTTCCGAAATCCGCGACCATGCCGGATTCGTTCGGGCCGTGCCCATCCGCGACTACGAAGATTTGAAACCCTGGGTCGAGCGCACCAAAACCTGCGAACCCGATGTGCTGTGGCCCGGTCGCCCCGCCTATTTCGCCAAAACCTCCGGCACCACCTCGGGCGTGAAGTACATCCCCATGAGCCGCGAAAGCACGCCGCTGCACTTCGGCGCGGCCCGCGACGCGCTGTTCAACTACTTCGCCCGCACCGGAAACGGACGCTGGCTCGACGGCAAACTCATTTTCCTCTCCGGCAGCCCCGAACTGGAGGAAACCACCGGTATCCCCACGGGCCGCCTGAGCGGCATCAGCAACCACCTCGTGCCCGCCTGGCTGCGCACCAACCAGATGCCCTCCTGGAAAACCAACTGCATCGAAGACTGGGAGGAAAAAGTGGAGCGGATCGTGGACGAAACTGCCGGAGCCGACATGCGCCTCATCTCCGGCATTCCGCCCTGGGTGCAGATGTACTACGAACGCCTGCTGGCGCGCACCGGGAAATCCACGATCCGCGATATTTTCCCTGATTTCTCTGTGTTCGTGTACGGCGGCGTCAATTTCGAGCCGTACCGCGCCAAATTAGAAGCGCTGGTCGGCGACCGCGTGGACACGGTAGAGACCTACCCCGCCTCGGAGGGTTTCATCGCGTTTCAGGATGCTTTCCCCTCGGCAGGGCTGCTGCTGAACACCGACGCGGGCATGTTCTTCGAGTTCGTGCCGGCAGAGGAAATTTTTTCCGAAAACCCCACCCGCCTCTGGCTGAAAGACGTGCAGGTGGGCGTGAATTATGCCCTCATCCTGAACACCAATGCCGGCCTCTGGGGCTACAACATCGGCGACACGGTGCAGTTTGTGTCCACCGACCCGTACCGGATCGTGGTGTCGGGCCGCATCAAACACTTCATTTCGGCGTTCGGCGAGCACGTCATCGGGAAGGAAGTGGAGGAAGCCCTGCTGCCGGTGGCCAATGCAGCCGGCATTCGCATTGTGGAATTCACGGTGGCGCCCAATGTCACGCCCGAAGACGGCGGCTTGCCGTACCACGAGTGGTTTGTCGAGTTCGACAACCTGCCACACGACCTCGCGGCATTTTCGACAGACGTGGACACCCGCATGCGCGCCCAGAATATTTACTACGACGACCTGATCACGGGTGGCATCCTGCGCCCGCTCGTCATCCGGCCCATGCGGCAAGGCGCTTTCCGCGACTACATGCGCGCGCAGGGCAAACTCGGCGGTCAAAACAAGGTGCCGCGTCTGGCCAACGACCGGAAAATCGCCGATGGACTGAAGGTTTACGAAAGCATCCCCACAAACTGATCGAACAGGTAGCGTGCATCGTGCGGGCCGGGGCCGGCTTCCGGGTGGTATTGCACGGAAAAGGCCGGCTTGTCTTTCAGCCGGATGCCTTCCACGGTGTTGTCGTTCAGGTTGATGTGCGTAGCTTCGACGATGCCGGGCGAGTCGTACACGGCTTGTTCAAGCACGCCGAAGCCATGGTTCTGGCTGGTGATTTCGCCGCGCCCCGTGAGCAGGTTTTTCACCGGATGGTTGATGCCGCGGTGTCCGTGGTGGAGTTTGTAGGTGGGCAGGCCGGCCGCCAGCGCGAGAATTTGTTGGCCAAGGCAAATACCGAACAGGGGTTTGCCGTCGGCCAGCATCTGGCGGGTGAGGGTCACGGCGTAGTCCATGGAGGCAGGGTCGCCGGGGCCGTTGGACAGGAAATACCCGTCGGGGTTCCAGGCTTTAACTTCTGCAAACGGCGTGCGCGCAGGGAACACTTTCAGGTAACAGTCGCGTCCTTCAAAACAGCGCAGGATGTTCTTTTTTACACCAAAATCCATGACCGCGATGCGGTGCCGCGCCTCGGGGTTTCCGATAAAATACGGCTCGGCGGTGGTGACACGGCTGGAGAGTTCCAGCCCTTCCATGGACGGCGTTTCGCGCAGGCGTTTTTTCAGTTCGTCCAGATCGTTGATTTCGGAGGAAATAATGCAGTTCATAGCGCCTTGTGTGCGGATGTGCTGCACGAGCGCGCGGGTGTCCACGTCTTCGATGGCCACGAGGTTTTCAGCCTCGAAGTAGTCCTGAATACTGCGGTCGGCGCGAATGCGGCTGTACGGCACGTTGAAATTCCGGCACACGAAGCCGGCAATTTTCACGCTTTCACTTTCCACCTCGTCGTTTTTGATGCCGTAGTTCCCGATGTGGACGTTGGTGGCTACCAGAATCTGGCCGGAATAGGACGGGTCGGTGAAAATTTCCTGATAGCCGGTCATGCCGGTATTGAAACAGATTTCGCCGGTGGTGGTGCCGATTTTTCCGGCGGCACGCCCGCGAAACACGGTGCCGTCTTCAAGCAGGAGAAGCGCGTTGGACATTTGAAGTACGAGTTACGAAGTACGAATTGTGAAGTGGGGCGTAGGTCGAATGGCCGCAAAGGTCGCTTGACTTCCGGCGTTTTCAAAATTCGCACCTCGTAATTCGTACCTCGCAACTCAAAACTCAAAACTCAAAATTTGCTCAATGTTTCATCACCCGTTGAACTGCCGCTCCACCGGGGCCTTGCACGTGCAGGAACAACATGCCCGGTTGGATGCGGTCGCCGAGTTCGATCGTTTTTTCATGGTAGCCCTGCACGCGTTCGGCTTGCGACGTATGCAGCACCATGCCGGCCGCATCGGTCAGCGTGATGGTGGTCGGTCCGGATTCCGGCACGTAAAACGAAGCAGTCAGGCGGTCCTGAACGGGGTTGGGCCACAACGTCAGCAGGCGAAGGCGTTTACCGGGCGTGACCTGCACCGGCTGGTATTTCAACGAAGCGCCCACCTGTTTCAGGTCGCGCAGGTAGGCTTCTGCCGGCGTTACCGACGAGGTCATGCGTACCTGCTCGCTGAGTGTGCCGCTTTTCAATGCTTTGAATACCAGGGTGAAAGCGCGCATGTACATGTCTTTTCCCACCACCGTCGGGTCGAGCATGGCTACGGAGTGCCAAGTGGCCGTGACGTGGCCCTCGCCCGGTGTGGCGGTGAACTCGTCGGGCACCAGATCGGGTTCGGTTTGCTGGAGGCTTAACACAGCCGGGTCGAAATCGAGCGTAAACTGGAAGCCCACGAGATCGGCGAGGTCGGGCGTGTTGATGTCCACGCGCACCACATCGCCTGCGGCAAACACTTTGTCTTTAGCCTGGAAAAACACCTCGCCTTCTGCCGAACGGTCGCTGGTTTCTCCGGTTTGGAAATTGGCGCCGGCAGTGCCGTTTACATCGCCGGTTTTGATACCGATAAAATCTGCGGCAGGCAACGACATGGCCGCCGACATGCAGAACGTGGGCGTGACACTCGGCACTGTACCCGCCCAGGGCTGGGCCGGATTGGGGAAGTTGAAACTGCCCGGCACGAACTGCCACACGGGTTTGTCAGGAAATGTGGCTTGCACGCCCAGCAGCATTTTTGAAATGCTCATCACGTCGGCGGGTGTGAGGCTGCCGGATTTGTCCACATCGGCGGCCAGCAACTGGTATGGCGTGGCAAGCGGCATGTAGGTATCCACGTGCGCAGCCACAAGCAGGGCGTCCAGGGTGTTAATGCCGGTTTTGGCGGGAGCGCCGTCGAGCGAGGCAGCCAGTTTGAAATTGCAGCCGGAGGTAAGGCCGGTAATTTCGTAGGCGCCGGTGGCGTCGGTTTGTACGGTTTTGAGGGTGTTGTTATACTGCTGCAACATAACCTGCGCGCCGGGTACGGGTTTGTTGGCAAAGGTTTTGATCTTGCCCGGCAGTTTGTTGGGCGGTGCGCAGGACCCCATGTTGTCCTGCACGTTCACGAATGTGAGGCAGAAGTCGGCATTGCCGTAGGCGTCTTCGGCCCACACTTCGACCGACTGCGGGCCGAGTTCGCCGCAGCCAAACGTGACGTCGTGGCTGTTGATGGGAAATCCCGTGCCGGCGCCGGCTTTGCGAATGCCGATCTTAATCAGGTTTTTCG
>CAYMQY010000302.1:0-4265 GCA_964392655.1 uncultured Saprospiraceae bacterium | reverse complement strand
CGGTGGTAGACCCGGTCGATAAAGCCGAGGAGCTGGCATTCGGTGACCACGGCGAGATCGAGTTCCCGCTGGAGGACGCGGGTGATCTCGTCGTAGGCCTGCAGGTCGGTGGGGTCGGAAAGGCCGATCTGGAGGCGGCCGTCGGACAGTTGGTCGAGGACGAGGGCACGGAAGCGGCGGGCCTGGGCTTCGGGCAGCAGCTTGATGAGATCGGGCTTGGGGGTAAACTGCCGCAGGTCGAGGTAGGGAATACGCAACTGCCGGGCCAGGGCCTGGGAAATGCCCTCTTCCGTGACGTAACCGCTTTCGACGAAAATACGGCCGAGTTTGCGCCAGGTGGCCTTTTGCTGGTCGAGGGCGAGCTTGAGCTGCTCATCGCTGAGCAACCCCTGCTGAATCAACAGATCACCGAGACGGACTTTTTGCGGGGGTGGCATCTCTCCCTCCAACCAACCTTAACTTATTGTTTTAATCCGCTGAATTAAATGGATTTTAATACCAGCGGAACTTACGCCTTTTTACCCGCCCTGACAAGTGAGTGCCGTCGTCCTCTACCAGCCTGAAAGTCCGCCCAACACGGGCACCGTCATCCGCCTGTGCGCCAACACGGGCGCCGAACTGCACCTGGTCGAACCCCTGGGCTTCGATTTCAGCGACAAGGCCCTGCGCCGGGCCGGCCTCGACTACCACGAAACCGCCCGGGTCCATCGCCACCCCGGCTGGGCCGAGTGCCGGGCGGCCCTGGCCGGGCGGCGCCTCTTCGCCATGACCACCCGGGGCGGCGCCAGCCCCTACGACCTGCCCCTCGCAGCCGGCGACGTCTTCGTCTTCGGCCGGGAAACGGCGGGCCTGCCGCCCGAGGTGCTGGCCGAATTCGCCCCTGCCGCCCAGCTCCGCCTGCCCATGCGGTCCGGCCAGCGCAGCCTCAATCTTTCCAACGCCGTCGCCGTCACGGTTTACGAAGCCTGGCGTCAGACGGGTTTCGCCGTCTCGGTGTAGGCGGTATTGGGGCGGAACGACTGTTGCGCCGACGGCGAAGCCGGATGTTCGTCGCGCCCCGGCGCTGCCGCGGGTGTCACCGGCCTTCCCGGCGCCCCGGGAAGCTCCGGCGGAGCAGCCCTACGGCGCCCCGGGGCACCCGCCCCCGGTTCTAGGCGACTTCTTCCTTGGGGTCGCGGGCCATCAACTGCTCGACGGCCTGGCCGGCTGAGATGCGGCCGTCGAGAACCGCCGCCACCGCCGTCGAGATGGGCATTTCGATGCCCAGCCGGGTGGCCAGCCGCGCCACCTCCCGGGCGGTATAGACGCCTTCGGCGACGTGGCCGAGTTCGTCGAGGATCTGGGGCAGGGTTTTGCCCTGGGCCAGCCCGAGGCCGACCCGGCGGTTGCGGGAGAGGTCGCCGGTGCAGGTGAGGATGAGATCGCCCATGCCGGCCAGGCCCATGAAGGTGTCGCGGCGGGCGCCGAGGGCCAGCCCGAGGCGGGCGATCTCGGCCAGGCCGCGGGTCATCAGGGCGGCCCGGGAGTTGAGCCCAAGGCCCAGGCCGTCGCAGACGCCGGTGGCGATGGCGAGCACGTTCTTGACGGCTCCGCCGACCTCGACGCCGATCAGGTCGTCGTTGGCGTAGATGCGCAGGCGGGTGGTGTGAAGCTCCCGCGCCATGCGGCGGGCGAATTCGCCGTCGGTGGCGGCGAGAGCGACGGCGGTCGGCTGGGCGCCGGCCACCTCCTCGGCGAAGCTGGGGCCGGAAAGGACGCCGCAGACGAAACCCTCCCCCAGCACCTCGGCCACCACCTGGTGGGGCAGGCGGCCGCTGCCGGCTTCAAAACCCTTGCACACCCAGACCAGGGGCACGGCGTTGCCCAGGGCCTTGAGGGCTTCGACGGTGGGGCGCAGGCCGGCGATGGGGGTGGCGACCACCAGCAGTTCGGCGCCCTGGACCGCCGCCGCCAGGTCGGTGGTGACGGCGACGCCGGGGGGCAGGCGATAGCCCGGCAGGAAGCGCCGATTCTCGCGCTCGGCGAGGATTTCGGCGGCCACGTCGGCCTCCCGCGACCACAGGGTGACCCGGTGGTTGCCGGCGAAGGCGATGGCCAGCGCGGTACCCCAGGCGCCGGCGGCGAGGACGGTGACGTTCATAGGCCCCAGATCTGGGTGGCGCGCACGAAACCGGTGGCGCCGTCCTTGTGGCGCACCTTGACCCAGCCGGGGGCGGCGGCCTCCAGGTAGTCGAGGGCGACCCACTTGTCGGCCTCGAAGGCCAGCGGCGCATCGGCCTTGTCGGCCTGGCGCACGTCGGCCCGGGCGGCGGTGACGACCACCGTCCGGCGCTCGCCCAGGGTCTTGTTCTCGACCCAGGCGAGGCTGCCTTCGGCGTCGCGGACCTTGGTCCAGCCGTCGAGGCGGACGACCACCTCGACCGGCGCGTATTGCTTCAGGAGATACAGCTTCTTGCCCTTTTGCGAGGGCGAGTCGTACATCACGGCGACCGGCGCCTCCACCGAGCGGTAGTCGAGGGCCTGGGCGGGCAAGGCCCAGGCGGCCACAAGAGCGACGGCGAAGCGGCGCACGGCGGCCTTACTGGATGGGCACTTCAGCCGGAGCCTGCTGTTCCTGCTGCAGGCGGGACATGTACATGGCTTCGAAATTGACCGGCTGCAGGACGATGGGCGAGAAGCCGGCGCGGGTGACGGCGTCGGCGACGACTTCGCGGGCGTAGGGGAAGAGGATGTTGGGGCAGGCGATGGCGACCAGGGGTTCCATCTGGTCGTCGGGCACGTTCTGGATGCGGAAGATGCCGCCCTGGCCCACCTCGACCAGGAAGACGGTCTTGTCTTCGAGCTTGGCGGTGACGGTGACGGTGAGGATCACTTCGAACACGCCGTCGCCGATGCCGGTGCCCTGGGTGTTGAGCTGGACTTCGACATTGGGCGCCTCGCGCTCGAGGTAGATTTGCGGCGCGTTCGGCACTTCGACGGAGAGATCCTTGACGTAGAGTTTTTCGATGCTGAACACCGGTTGCTGATTCTGATCCATTGTCTTCGTTCAGCTTGAGTTGTCGATTCTGGCGGTTTCGCCGGCCAGGAGCGGGATGAGCTTGCCGGCCGCGTCGAGGGCGACAAGTTCGTCGCAGCCGCCGACATGGGTGTCGCCGATATAGATTTGCGGCACGGTGCGGCGCTTGGTCTTTTCCATCATGGCCTCGCGCTGGGCGGGATCGAGGTCGACGCGCACCTCCTCGATCTGGCTGACGCCCCGGGCCGAGAGCAGTTGCTTGGCGCGCACGCAGTAGGGGCAGACCGCCGTGGTATACATGAGGACGCGGCGGGCCGTCATTTGACGCGGCTTCCCTTCTTGAGGGGCAGGCCGGCCTGGAGCCAGGCATCGACGCCGCCGGCCAGGGTGTAGAGTCGGTTAAAGCCAAGTTTCTTCAATTCGCCGCAGGCCTTGGACGACCGCACCCCCGAGGCGCAGCAGACGATCAGCGGCTTGTCCTTGTATTTTTCGATTTCGCTCACCCGGTCGGCGAGCTTGGCGACGGGAATGTTGCGGGCTTCGGGCAGGTGGCCGGCGGCGAATTCGCCCACCTCGCGGACATCGACCACGTGGGCGTCTTCGCGATTGATGAGGAGCGTCGCCTGGCTGGGATTGACGGCAGCGCCGCCGCCCTTGACGAGCATGGGCCAGAGTAGACCGAGGCCGCTGGTGACGACGACGGCGACGAGCAGGATGATCGGGTTGATGAATTCCATGGTGCGATTCAGTTGGCCGGGACGCCGCAGAAGACCTCGCGCATCATGCCGATGAGCTGCAGGGTGCGGGCGTCGCCGACGCGGTAGTAGACCCGGTTGGCGTCCTTGCGGGTAAGCAGGACGCCTTTTTCCCGCAGGATGGCCAGGTGCTGGGAGATGTTGCTCTGGGAAGTCCCCACCGCATCGACGATTTCCTGGACGCAGGCTTCCTGGTCGCCGACGACGCAAAGGATCTTGAGCCGCAGGGGATGGGCGATCGCCTTCAGCGCACGGGCTGCGGTTTCGATGTGCTCCTGCTTCTCGATGAGGTTGAAGGCCGGCTTATCCACGGGAAACCCTCGTTACGGATGAATGGATCATTATAAAATAGAGGATTAGTTTTGGCAGCCCTTTAATTGACTTCGTACCGGTCACCGGGCCGGGGAGCATGACCCGGCCGCCCCGCTCCGCCACGCTGTCCGTCGCGGGCTTCCTGCTGGCGGCAAGCCTGGGGGCGGCCCCCGCCGGGGCTG
>CAYMQY010000301.1:0-4288 GCA_964392655.1 uncultured Saprospiraceae bacterium | reverse complement strand
CGGGAGATTACCCTTATTTTAACCTGCAGCAGATGTACCTCGACGGATTCCGTTTCGGAGAATAGATCGTTTTCTGCCGCTCGCGCAAGGCTCCGCTCGCGCAAGGCTCGGCCTTGCGTGTACCATCTCCCCGGGTTCCACCCGCCCCGCTCGCAGTCAGGCTAAAAGACGACACCAACAATGAAAAACAAGTGGACACCAATAACAAAGAAAGATCAAAGACTGAAGTTGACAACCACTCAGGCTTTGGCCCATTATGGAATCGTCCTGCTTTTATTATTTATCGTTTCCTTGACAGTTTGGAGTTTAATTGAAATTTACGTTACAAACACTTATACGGGGGTTCGGACAGCAAACGGGTTAATCAAAGCCTTGTTGCCATTTTTATTGCTTGCCATATTTTTTGCCTTTATTCAGCATAGACAGCTAAATTTCAAAGAAATTAAGGTGACATTTACAGACGAACAATTTCAGGAAGCCGTTGAGCGGACAGTTAAAGACTTAGAATGGCGAATTGACCGCAACAACAAGACTTTTTTTAGAGCATACAGGCCCTGGAACTGGACAGGAAGTTGGGGCGAAATGGTAACAATAATTAAGTATAAAGACCGGCTTTTAATAAACAGTATTTGCGACCCTGACAATATGAGTTCCGTAGCTTCGTATGGCTGGAATAGAAAAAATGTCAGGACATTCCTGAAGAACCTGACTGCCGTTTTAAACAATGAGCCGGCAGAAATCAAAATTGAGAAAGGGACAAACGAGTGGAGCATCAAGAGCATTGCAATGCGGCTTTTTGCTTATCCCTTTTGTGCTTTCCTGATTGTATTTGGCGTATATATGGTTTTGCACCCGTTGACCATCAGGACAATTATAGCGGGACTCGGTGCAGTAACGATTGCGGCTGTTTACTTGTATTCAGATTTGAAAATATTGGTAACACAGCATAAAAGAAGAAGCCCAAACCGCTAACAGCCCTGCCCGCTCGCGCCAAGGCTCCGCCCTGTGTGTACCACCCAAGCCCCAAAAACCCCCGCTTGCAAATTCATTATTTTTCTAATTTTAGGCTCCTTTACCAAACACAACAAACAACATGACGAGACTACTACTCGCCCTGGCCTTCTGCCTGTTTGCATCCGCATTGCCCGCGCAAGTCCTCATCAACGAAATCTCCGCCGCCAACATGAACGGCCTGACAGACGGCGACGGCGACCGGGAAGACTGGGTTGAACTGTACAACAGCGGCGCCACGGCCGTAAACCTCGGCGGGTGGTTTTTGAGCGACGACCCCGCCAAACCCCAAAAATGGGTCATCCCGAACGGGCAAACCATCGGGCCGGGCGCTTACAGGGTCATTTTTTGCTCCGGCAAGGACAAAATTGCAGCACCCTACCTGCATACCAATTTTAAAATAACCCAGACAAAAGGTGAATCGGTGGTGTTGACCCTGCCGAACGGCGCGACTGTCGACAGTTACACCTTCAGCATCCCGAACCAGGGCAACCACAGCTACGGCCGCACACCCAACGGCGGCGCAGCCTGGAAAATTTACACCGCTCCAACCCCGGGCGTTGTCAACAGCGGCGGCTCCTTCCAGAGCTACGCTCCGGGCGTACTGGCGAGCCAGAATGCAGGTTTTTATGCAGGCAACATCCAGGTGAACCTGAACACCAGCGCCGGCTACACGATTCGATACACAACGGACGGCACCGAACCCACCGTCACTTCCACCCTCTATTCGGGCCCCGTCATGATTGCGGCGACCACTGTATTAAAAGCGCGTGCTTTTAGCGCCAATGCCCAGATTTTGCCGGGCTTTGTGACCGCCAACACGTATTTTATCAATGTAAACCATACGGTTCCGGTCGTTTCCATCGCGGGTGACAACGTGGCTGCCTTGCTGAACGGCAATCAGATCCGGCCTTTCGGTTCATTCGAGTATTTTGAGAACAAGGCGTTGAAAGACGAAGCATACGGCGAATTTAATGAACACGGCAACGATTCCTGGGCATACCCCCAGCGGGGAGTCGACTGGATCACACGCGACCAGTTGGGATACAAGGATTTGTTGAAACACAAGTTTTTTAAGGAACGCACCCGAACCAAATTCCAGCGGCTCATCCTGAAAGCGGCGGCCAATGATAATTATCCGTCTTCGGGCGGCGGCGCTCATATCCGCGACTCTTATGTACACACACTCGCCGTACAAGGCGGAATGGATATCGACGCCCGAACCCACCGATCCTGTGTTCTGTACGTCAACGGCCAGTATTGGGGGGTATATGATTTGCGGGAAAAGGTAGACGATTCCGACTTTACTTCTTATTACTACGACCAGGACGAGCCGGACATCGATTATATAAAAACCTGGGGCGCTACCTGGAATGAATATGGTTCGGGGACGGATTGGTATACCCTCAAGGCGTTTATTCTCGGCAACAACATGGCTATTCCCGCCAACTATGACTACGTCAATACGCAGTTCGACCTGTTGAGCCTGGTGGATTACGTCATCATTAACCAACACAGCGTTTGCAAGGACTGGCTGAACTGGAATACGTCGTGGTGGCGCGGCCGCAATCCTGCCGGAGCGGCAAAACGCTGGCGCTACGCCCTCTGGGACATGGACGCCACCTTTGGGCATTATATCAACTACACCGGTATTCCGGAAATCGGCCCGACGGCCGACCCTTGCGATGTGGAGCAAATACCCAATTCAGGCGACCCGCAAAACCACATCGACATCTTCATGGCGCTGTACAATAACCCGCAGTTCAAGGCCATGTATGTAAATCGTTATGCCGATTTGCTCAATACTTACCTGTCCTGCCAGTACATGAATGCGCTGCTGGATTCCATGACGAATACCATTGCGCCCGAAATGGCCCAGCACTGCGCGCGCTGGGGCGGAACGGTGGCCCAGTGGAATCAAAACGTCATGGCTATTCACAATTTTATCAACACCCGTTGCCAGATACTGGATCAAAGCATTGCAGATTGTTATGACGTGACCGGGCCGTACGGGCTGACGGTAAAAATTTCGCCCGCCGCATCCCCCAACCAGGTCATGGTGAACACCATCACTCCGGCGACGTACCCGTTTGTCGGGGATTATTTCGGCGGGATCAATATCGACCTCGTGGCCAAACCTGCTCCCGGCTGGCAGTTCGACCATTGGGAAGTCAGCGGCAATACTTTCGGACCGGACCAGAATGCGGCGGCTATTTTACTGGCGTTTCAAACGACCGGCATGGTTACGGCTTTTTTTGTACCCGCAGGACCTTGTACGGAGCCGACCGGGTTGGTCGTTACCGACCCGACGGGTGTTCCTTCCCTGAACTGGGTTGACCAGATCACGGCGAGCAATTACCTGATCCGATACCGGAAAGCAGGAGACCCCGTTTGGAAACAACTCACAACACCTCAGAATACCTGGAATTTTGACACCTTGCCCGGCTGCAACAACTACGAAATGCAAATCCAGTCCGTCTGCCCGCAAGGCAGCAGCGCGTTTGTCGATTTTGCGTTCAGCACGCCCGATCATTTGTCGGGTTTTGCCGTGGCCGATGCCGTCATTTGTAATTCGGACATTGCGGTGCTCGACGCTACTTTTCCCGGCGCCGGCTACCAATGGGACGACGGCAGCGACGCCCCGACCCGCAGTGTGACCGGCCCCGGCAAATACTGGGTGACGGCCCAATTGAACGGCTGCACGTCGACGGATACGGTATTGGTGTCGCAGATCAATGCGACGACTTCCATACAACCCGTACTATGCCCGGGCGAAATCTTTCTTCTCGGCGGTGAAACGTTCGATGCACAGCATCCCGGCGGACAGGTCAACCTTGGAAATATCGGAACAGGCGGCTGTGACAGTATCGTGCACGTCAGCGTGCAGTTTCTGCCCTCGAATCAAAATCATATTTATAAAAAAAGTTGCAATCCCGCAGACGTCGGAGTGGATACCCTTTTCCTGACCAATGTGGTGGGCTGCGACAGCCTGGTCATCACAACCATCGATCTCGCACCGCAGAACCAGACGTTTTTGACGGCGTCGTCCTGCAACCTCGATCTGGTGGGCATTGATACCGTAATGCTGGCCAACCAGTTCGGATGCGACAGCCTCGTGATCACAGCCATTGCGTTCGACGCCAACGCTGTTTCCGTCACGCCGTTCTTTGTAAAAAACTGCGACCCCGCTACCGTCGGGGTGGACACCCTTTTCCTGACCAGTCTGGCGGGCTGCGACAGCCTCGTGTTAACAACCACCACCCTAGCGCCTGTCAGT
>CAYMQY010000300.1:809-4290 GCA_964392655.1 uncultured Saprospiraceae bacterium | reverse complement strand
TTCCAACTTTCTAACCTTCCAACCAGAAACCTTCCAACCTTCACATGGACATCGAACAATTTCGCGAGTATTGTTTCACCAAAAAAGGCGTCACGGAAAACTTTCCGTTCGACGAGGTGACTCTCTGTGTGCGGGTCATGGGAAAAATTTTTGCCATAACGGGCCTCGACAGCGAGCGGTTCACAGTGAACCTGAAATGCGACCCCGATTATGCGCTCGAACTTCGGGAGCAATACCCTGAAGTGCAGCCCGGCTACCACATGAGCAAAAAACACTGGAATACCGTGGATTTCGAAGGCGCACTGGATGACCGCACACTGCGGCATCTCCTAGACCACTCCTACGAGCAGGTGGTAAAAACGCTGAAAAAAGCAGAGCGGGAAGCGCTGAATGTTAGCCATTAGTTGTTGGCTGTTGGCCTTCCTGAGCGCGATGCCCAATCCGGATGGAGTAATTTTGATCGGAAGCCAACAGCCTAAGGCTAATAGCCAACAGCCGACAACCTACTCCAGCCACAACAGCGCCAGTCCCGACACAATCAGTGTGATTCCGGTAATCAGTCCCGCGTTGTGTTCCCAGGCGTGCCAGTCGAGCCGTTTCAGTCCGTGCAAGGCCAGATACACCCAGACCAGCATGCCGGCAATGGTAACTAATCCGTACAACAATGCCATCAGGGCTACAAATCCCAGGCCGTACTGGCCGGCTGCCAGGAAATACCCTTCAATTTCGAGGCAGGGCGACAAGAACATGGCTGCGGCCAAGGTGCCGATCACACCCCAGCGGGTGGATTGCCGGTGCAGGTGAAAGTGGTGGTGTCGGTAGTGCTGGTACAGGTAAAAAATACCAAGGACGCCGAGCAATACCGGCGCCAGCAAGTGGGTGAACGCCTCCAGGCTATGGGCCAATACGCCTCCGAGTGCGGCCAGTGCAAGTCCGACAAATACGGTGCTCAGGACATGCGCCAACCCGGTGAGGAAGGTGATCCAAAGCGTTTTTCGAGCCGACCAGCCCTCCTGACGACCAATTGCCAACACCGGTAACCAGTGGCTGGGAATAAGGGCGTGAAAAAAACTTAACAGCAAACTCCCGATCAAAAGGGTACTCATCTGAGGTGGTGTTTTGGGAAATCAGGCGTGGTGAATGGTTACATCGGCCATTAACTCGGCTGGTGCCGGATCGGCATATAATCCGTAAGCATTTAAAGAAAACCCTTTTTGGCCGTTTTTGCCTTCTATGGCATACAGCACCACGTTGTCCTCCGGATTGGTAAAACCTTCAAAACGATATACCTCGGTGATTTCAAATTCGTCCGGGTGCAAGTATAGTTGACGGGAGGCGTATCCAGCCTGATTTACCTTTAAGTCAAAATCAATGGTATAGCCTCGATTTGCCAAATCGTCAAGCGCTTCGACGAGTGTGCTGTAGCGTTTCATATAGGCAAAGGTCGGAATTTTTTCGGGCCAAACTTCTTTTGATACTTTGGTAAAGCGTCGGAATTTCGGCCTTTCAAATCTAGCCCAACAACCGCATTCCAATATCCATCATGCTGCTTCATTTTTTCTTCATTGTACTTGGCGTAGCCTTAGTCACCTACGGTGCCAAATTTTTAGTGGAAGGCGCTTCCTCCTTAGCCAAACGATTAAATGTATCGGATATGGTAGTCGGGTTAACAGTAGTGGCGTTTGGTACATCTATGCCCGAGTTGGTGGTGTCGGTGTTGGCTGCTTCCAATGGCACTCCCGAAGTTGCGATCGGCAACGTAATTGGCAGTAACACCGCCAATATCTGCTTGATTCTTGGCCTGACAGCCATTCTGCAGCCACTTCGCATACGCTACAACACCATTTGGAAAGACATCCCCTTCAGTTTTATCGGCATTATCGTGGCGCTGTTTATGGCCGGCGATCTTTGGCTGGATCAGTCATCGGTTGCCGTAATTACCCGCTCGGAAGGACTGGTTTTGCTTTGCTTCTTCGCTATTTACATGTACTACGTGATCAATCTGGCTCGCAAAGGCACGGGCGCGGGTATTGTAACCGAAGAAGTAAAACACAAACCCCTTTGGCTGGCTATCGGTATGGTCATTGCCGGATTGGCCGGGCTGGTGTACGGTGGCAAATTCATGGTGGATGCAGCCGTCGCCATCGCACGCGGGTTCGGTATCAGCGAAGCAATTATCGGCTTGACGCTGGTGGCCATTGGCACTTCGGTTCCGGAACTGGCCACCTCCATCGTGGCTGCACTGAAAGGTCGGGGCGACATGGCCATGGGCAACGTAGTCGGCTCCAATATTTTCAACATATTTTTCATCCTCGGCACCAGCGCTACCGTGGCTCCGCTCCCGATTGGTAATATCACACTTGTAGATTTTGGAGCGTGCATCGCGGCTACACTACTCATGTTCATAGCCGGATTTGTGATGAAACCCAATATCATGTACCGCCCCAAGGGCTGGGTGTTGCTGGGTTTTTATGTGGCCTATTTAGGGTGGTTGATTGCGCAAACAGTGTGATGTCTTTTGTTAACACAGAGGGTCACGGAGGGCTTTTACAAAGAACAAAGCGAAATATGGCGCACTCTGTATTCTCTGTGAAAGTCCTCCGTGACCCTCTGTGTTAAAAACTTACACGATTTTTTCAATCTCGTAAATCGAGTTCACCTTGCCGGCAAACAGGCAGTACAGCCTCGGGCGCTCGCAAAGCATCGAAATTTCGGTGGGGCGTCCGTCATCAATATAACTCGCCTTCAACTTGGATTTGATCGTGAAATACGAGAACAAGTGCTCGAAATGCACCGAATCAGCAAAATATTGCTGCATTTGCCGGAGCATTTTGCCGGCATTGCTGGGCGGGCGTCGTTCACACTCCGTGCAAATGCCGGGCGCCTCCGGGCGGCAGCGCGGGTCGAGTTCCGGTTGCTGGCAATCGAATCGCGGCAGGTTGTCGTACGAAATCTTGTGGTGGGTGTAGGCGACCGACGACAGCGATAACAAGCCGCTCAGCCCGTAGGGCATGATGGAGCCGAAGGGGCCGTCCATGACGGTCAAGCCCATGTCGCGAAACTGCCCGGACGTGATGAACGCGATCTCCGAAATTTCATGGGTCAAATCAATGTCCCGCACGCCGAAGAGCCGGTTGACGGCATTGGTGGCAGCGTAGGTAGCGTTGATGACGGTAGGAGCGATGAGTGATGAGTGATGAGTGATGAGTGGCGATTCAATTTCAAGATGCCAATTGGGACCGTCGGAGCTTGCCTTGGTGATCCGGGTGTTTTTGAAAACAGCAATATCAGCGTGTGTTTCTACCCGGCTGCGGTAGTGTTCGCCGAGGAGTACGGGGTCGAAGGAATATTCCACGGTTTTGTACAGCGCTTCCAATCGGTTGAAATTGAATAGCGGGTGTTCCTGAATGCGTTCGCAGGGGATGTTCAGGTGCCGGCAAAACCGCTCGAACTGCTGCGGATCGGTGAACGAACCGAAGCG
>CAYMQY010000300.1:0-799 GCA_964392655.1 uncultured Saprospiraceae bacterium | reverse complement strand
GTCAATGGCGTAGTATTTTTCAAAGGCAAAGTTTACAAACTGCCGGTGTTCGGCGGTGAAACGCTCCTTGTGCTCATCGCTGAGTGCCGCTGTAGCCACTGATCGCGGGTAGTGGTAACCGCCGTGCAATCGCGCCTGGTTCACTAAAGATGCCTTCTGAAACAAGCGATTTTCCTTTTCCAATAGCGCCACCCGGGCGCCTTTGCCCGCCAGATACAGGGCGGCATAACATCCGAAAATGCCTCCACCAATGATAACGGCGTCGAATCGCATGGACTGGTTGACTGGTTGACTGGTTGACTGGTTGACTGGTTGATTGGTTGATTGGTGCCCAGTAACCCAGTCAACCAATCAACCAATCAACCAGTAAGTTTTACTATGGATGTAAAAATATCGGAGTAATCAAACGTGTCGAGGTTGCGCCAAAAGTCAAGGGTTTCCTCGAGTTGGGCAATGTTGGAAAAACCGAGTACCAATCCATCAAGTTGCGGGTGCAAGCCGGCGTAAATCAGCCCGATATGGTTCATTGAGCGGACCGGTGGGCGTACAAAAGCCGTGTGCCATTTCGGTAATTCTTCCCTGATTTTATCGAGTATGGCTGCCGCCTTCTCCGGGTCGCCGCCGCGGGCCAGAAAGGTGCTGCCGGCAGGGTAGGGGCCTTCCAATTTCAGCCCTCCGGCATTGATGCCGTAGGCAAAGCGGCGGTGCGTCGGCCCCACCCCCGGTCCCTCCCCCAAAGGGGAGGGGTGACGTAGCATATTGCTCCCCGGAATCATACTCTCTACGTCACCCCTCCCCT
>CAYMQY010000299.1:2321-4383 GCA_964392655.1 uncultured Saprospiraceae bacterium | reverse complement strand
AAAATTAAACGACTATGATTTTCCACTACATAAAATCCGCCATCCGGAACCTCTGGAAAAACCGCCTCTACTCAGCCCTAAACCTTTCCGGGCTGGCTATCGGCATGACCGCAGCCATACTGATCGCTTTGTGGGTACAAAGCGAATTGCGCTTCGACGGCTACCACCGCCGTGCCGAAAACCTGTGGCGCATCAAGACCGACCTGCGCATCAACGATTCCGAGACCTGGAACTGGGGCAGCACGCCCCTGCGGATTTCGGAACTGTGCGCCAAAGTGCCCGGGCTGTCGGTCACGGCTCAGGTGATGGCGCCGTACGGAAACCAGGCCCTGCTGCGGCGCGGCCCCGAGTACTTTGAAGAGGAAAACTACGGCTATGTGAGCGCCAACTGGTTCGAAACATTCGACTACGAATTTGCCGAAGGCGATGCCCGCGGATTCGGCGAGCACCCCAACGCGCTCCTGCTGACGGAAAGTCTTGCCCGCAAGATTTTCGGTAACCGCAGCGCTCTCGGCCAAACGTTGCAGATGGATTCTTCGGAATTCACCGTACACGCCGTGCTGCGCGACCCCTGCCCGGAATCCAGTTTCCGGCACAACCTGCTTATCCCGACGGAAGCCTGGCTCCGGCAAGGCTCCAACCGCGACAATGACTCAAACTGGAACAACTTCAACTACACCACGTTTGTCGAACTGCGGCCCGGTACCGACCCGGAAAAAGTCGGCGTACAACTGACCGAACTACTCCAGGAAGCCAAACAGGACTCAAACATCACCCTGCACCTTGGCGCACTCACCGACCTGCACTTCGACACCAGCCTCAAGGACGACAACTTCGACAAGGGCAGCCGCCGTACCGTGGCCGTTTTTTCGATGGTGGGGCTGCTCATCCTGCTCATGGCCGCTATCAATTACATGAGCCTCACCACCGCTCGCGCACAGACCCGTGCCCGCGAAGCAGGTATCCGAAAGGCGGTGGGTAGCAGTCGGGGACAGTTGTTTGCCCAGTTTTTGAGTGAGTCGGCGGTGCTTGCCGGTAGCGCAAGCCTGCTGGCCTTGCTGTTTGTGCAGATGGCCCTGCCGTGGTTTTCCGAACTGGCGGGCCGAACGTTTGTGCTTCCGTGGAGCAGCCCCCTGCTTTGGCTTCTGGCCGGCGGAGTGCTGGCGGCTACTATATTGCTGGCGGGCGTGTACCCGGCGGTGCTGTTGGCCGGTTTTCAGCCGGTACAGGTCTTGCGCGGCTCGGGCGGCGCCACGGGGCGGAGCGGGACGCGTTCCGTTTTTCGGCAAAGTCTTGTGGTGATGCAGTTTGCCATTTCGGTAGCGTTGCTGATCTGCACGATTGTGATCGGGCGGCAGTGGTCGTACATCCAGAACAAGGAAATGGGCTACGAGCGCGCGCATATTTTTGCCTTCGAGATCGGCTGGCGGCAATTTGCGCAACTCGGCGAAGTGCGCAGTCTGAGCATGTTGAAATCGTTGAAACAAACGCTGTCGCAGTCGCCGGGAATTGCAGGCGTGTGTAATGCCAACGGCTCGCCGGTACACATCGAGAGCACGCACAGCGGTTCAGTCAAGTTCGACGGACTGCCGCCGGATGCCGAACCGGCGGTATCGCAATTGTCTGCCGACCCGGACTACGCCGAATTTTTTGGTCTCAAAATGCTTGAAGGCCGATGGTTTGAAAACGGCAATGCTGCCGATGCGAACAACGTGGTGCTCAACGAAACGGCGGCTCGCGGGTTGGGGCTGCCCAAACCCTGGTTGGGCCGGCGCTTCGGTTTTCACGGGCGCGACGGGCAGGTGATCGGCATTGTGCGCGATTTCCATTTTTTGCCCCTGCACGAGAAAATTGCGCCCTTGGTGGCGTTCAATGCGCCCTCGTGGCGCGGGTCGTTTTTTATCAAAACACAGCCCGGCCAACACGCCGAGGCGATTGCGTCGGCGGAAAAAGTGTGGAAACAGTGGTTCCCGGAGCGCCCCTTCCGGTTTCAGTTTCTGGACGAAACCTACGACCGCATGTATCACACCGAGCAACAGGCCAGTTTGTTGTTCAGCCTGTT
>CAYMQY010000299.1:0-2221 GCA_964392655.1 uncultured Saprospiraceae bacterium | reverse complement strand
AAAGTTTGCGCAGCGAGTGAGAGGAGAGGAGTGTCACAGAGGCTCTCAGAGGGAACGGAGGCTCACAGAGTTTTTCCGATTGAGAGCGGACGGATTCCTTCAGCATGACAAACCTCTGTGTCTTCCAAAACTCTGTGAATCGCTGTGACACTTTACTCTACGCGAGCAAAATCTCTGTGTCCTCCAAAACTCTGTGAACCTCTGTGAAACTTCACTCTACGCGAGCAAAAACTCCGAGAGCCTCCAAAAACTCCGAGAGCCTCTGTGACACGTTACTCTACACGAGCAAAAACTCCGAGAGCCTCTGTGACACGTTACTCTACGAGGACAAAAAAACAAAAACAGGCTATGATTCAGAACTATCTCAAAATCGCGCTGCGCAACCTGCTCCGGCACAAGACATTTTCCGTCATCAACATTTTTGGGCTGGCGCTCAGCATGAGCATTTGCCTGCTCATCATCATGCTGGTGCGCGACGCCCGGGGGTACGACCGGTTCCATGCCTCGGGCGAGCGGGTTTTTCGCGTGTTGACCGACGCCCAACGCAAGGCCGGACGATCGGAGTCTTACGCATCTTCGCCCTTCACTGTGGCGAAAACCCTGCGGGAGGAACATCCGCAAGTCGAACTCTGGACGCCCCTTGTGCGCAACTTCGGCGGGCAACTGAAAACCGGCGCCCGCGCGTTCGACTTCTCCGGGTTGCTCACCGACGGCACGTTTTTCAACATGTTCGGCTTCGAACTGGCGACGGGCGACTCCGAATCCGCCCTCGCCGAACCGTACACCGTTGTGCTGACCGCCGATCTGGCCGAGCGTCTGTTCGGAACCAAAGACCCGGTGGGCGAAAGCCTCGAAGCGCCAGGCTACGCCAAACCGTTTCGGGTAACGGGCGTACTGCGGCCTTTCCCCGGCAAGACCCACCTCGAATTCGAGGCACTCGGCTCTCTCGCCACCCAGTTGGCCGAGGAAAAACTGCCCGATGCGAGGCCGGTGTTGGAAAACCGGCAGAATTACTACGCCACATACAACTTTGTCCGGCTGAAAACCCAGGCTGGAAAAGCCGATGCCGAAGCAGCTCTGGCGACCATTGCGCAGGAACACTATGCCGGGCTGGAACTGGAGAGCCGGGATGCCGGCTACCGTTTTCGCCTGCAGCCACTCGGCGAGATCACGCCCGGGCCACCGTTGTCCAATTCCATGGGCAGAGGTATGCCGGAATTTCTCTTGTGGTTTCTGTCGGTGCTGGGCGCGGTCGTTATGCTGTCGGCCTGTTTCAATTATACCAACCTGACCATCGCCCGTTCGCTCGTGCGCACCCGGGAGGTCGGCGTGCGCAAGGTGCTGGGCGCCTCCCGCCGGCAGGTGTTCGGGCAGTTTGTCGGGGAGTCGGTCGTGTTGGCGTTGCTTGCACTTGTGGCCGGTTACGGGTTGATGAAAATCGTAAAACCGCAGTTCGAGCGGCTCAGTATCACCGAAGCGCTCGACGTGCAGGTGCAGGAAGATGCTGTGCTGTATGGGCAGTTTGTGTTGTTTGCGGTGCTGGTCGGCGTGATTGCCGGTTTGTTACCGGCGTTTACCTTGGCCAAAACATCACCCCTGGCCGTGTTGCAAAAACTGCAAAACGTCAAGTTCGTCCGGCGGCTCGGGCTGCGCAAAACCCTGTTGGTGGTGCAATTCACGGTCACCCTTATTTTTTTCATTATCGTCACGCTGGTCTGGCGGCAAGTGGATCACCTGATTGCCCGCAACTTCGGGTTTGACAAACCGCAAACCCTGCTGGTGCAGTTGCAGGGTCAGCCGTTTGACAAAGCCTCCGCCGCACTCGCGCAGGTGAGCGGTGTGGGCAAAATATCGGGCATTTCGATTCCTATGGGCACCTGGTTCGACGGCTCGGATGACGTGCGCACGCATGCCGACGCCGAGCGCGTGGGGGTTCGGGACTTTTTCATTGACCACCGCTACCTCGACCACTTCGGCATCAAACTCGCAGCCGGCGCGCCGTTTCCGGAAAATCCGGCCCAGCAGCGCGAACTGTTTGCCATTGTGAACACGCTTTTTGTGAAACAATTCAAACTTGGCGAACAGCCCGGCGACGCACTCGGTAAATCCATTCTGGTCGGTGACAGCCTGTACCTGAGTATCCGCGGCGTGGTAGAAGATTTTCCATTCAAACCCGGCATATACGCCCCTGAACCACTGCTGTTGCGGTACAATCCCGCCG
>CAYMQY010000298.1:0-4397 GCA_964392655.1 uncultured Saprospiraceae bacterium | reverse complement strand
ATGGAATACGACATGGACGTAGCGCCGGTGTACACATAGCGGTATTCCAGTTGCTTCATGCACGTCGCATCGTACAGGATGTAGAGCGGTTGTGCGGGCAGGATGTTGGCCAGACAAAGGGCAAGCAGAGCAAGAAAGGTGGTCTGTTTCATACGTGGCTGTTTATTGAATAAATCGGCTCGGGTGTGGTGTCGTTTTTTTTCGTTTTGAAAACGCGATTATTTGCCGTGCAAGATTAAGGCAAATAATTCAAACACATAGATTTAACACAGAATTCTGTGTGCGTACTCCCGAAATACAGGTCGCGTGCTACCTTTGCGGCCATGTCCAAACCTTTGATTCTGGTAACAAATGACGACGGCATTGTGGCGCCCGGCATCCGCGCGTTGGTGGATGTGGCCCGCCAACTGGGCGATGTGGTAGTGGTAGCCCCCGATTCGCCGCAAAGCGGCAAGGGCCACGCCATTACCATCCACGACCCCCTTCGGCTCAAACATGTCAATGTTTTTTCGGGTATTGAAGCCTGGGAATGTTCCGGCACGCCGGTAGATTGCGTGAAACTGGCCAAGCATGTCGTGCTGAAAAATCGCAGGATTGACCTATGCGTTTCCGGTATCAACCACGGTAGCAATGCCTCGGTCAATATCATCTACTCCGGTACCCTTTCGGCGGCTATGGAAGCCTCGCTGGAGGGCATCAAAAGTATCGGATTTTCTTTGCTCGACTACAGTTTTGAGGCCGATTTTGAGGCTGGAAAACCCTGGGTTCGGCGCATCATGGAATACGTACTTGGAGATACCTATCCTCCGGGGAAACTGCTCAATGTCAACATCCCCAAACTTCCCGAAGCCGAAATTCGCGGTATCCGGGTATGCCGGCAAGCCGACGCGCGCTGGGTGGAAGAATTTGTTGAAGGACGCGACCCCAGCAACCAGCCGTACTACTGGCTTACCGGCAAATTTGTAAACCACGATCACGGTGAGGGCACCGACGTGTGGGCGCTCGAAAACGGCTACATTTCTGTGGTACCGTCCATGCACGACCTGACGGATTATCCTGCCCTGCAACACCACAAAGCGCTCGAAAATTATATCCAGCAACACGCATTGGCCAACAGCCAATAACCATCAGCCAACAACAACCATGTTCAACCGTAACGAAATCTGGGCGGGCTTCCTTTTTTCCCTGCTCTTGCCGGCATTGGGTTTTCTTCTGCTTTACAACCTCTTCGGGCTGCTCGAACTGGGCGGCGCTGCCAGCGGCGAAGGTTTTTCCGCCAATTTTCGCGAGCGCACGCTCAGCATCGTAGCTATTGCGCTCAATCTCATTCCGCTCAACATCTACCGCCGCCGCCGCTGGGACCTCGCCATGCGCGGCGTAGTGGTCGCCACCGCATTGCTGGCATTTGGCTGGCTGTTTTGGTTTGGCAGGCTTTTGATTTAGGTTAGGATGAGCTATGAGTGATGAAATTTTGTGCAGAGTCAAAAGGCCCTTGAATTAGGTCTCGGCATGGAAAACCGGATTTGACACACTTTTTTAACAGTCTCAATTTTGAGGCAAATCCCATCCCGGCGTGCCCTACCTTTGCGCGCCCAACGCATTACTCATCGTTCATCACTCATAGTTCATCATTCCAACCTGTGTCCGAAAAGATTATTTTTTCCATGTCCGGCGTGAACAAGACGTATCCGCCGCAAAAACAAGTGCTTAAAAACATCTGGCTGTCGTTTTTCTACGGCGCCAAAATCGGGGTGCTCGGCCTGAACGGCTCCGGTAAATCCACCCTGCTCAAAATCATAGCCGGTCTCGATCAGAATTACGAAGGCAAGATCGAGTTTGAAAAACAATACAAAATCGGCTACCTCGCTCAGGAACCGGCGCTGGACGACTCCAAAACGGTGCGCCAGATCGTGGAAGAAGCCGTGCAGCCTATCGTGGACCTGCTCCAGGAAAATGACGATATCGGTATCAAACTGGGCGAGGTGACCGACGACGACGAGATGATGCGCCTCATCGAACGGCAGGGCGAAGTGCTGGAACAAATCGAACACCTCGGCGGCTGGGAACTGGATCACCGTATCGGCCTGTTCACCGATGCCCTGCGCTGCCCGTCCGACGATACACCGATCAAGGTGTGCTCCGGTGGCGAACGCCGCCGCGTGGCACTGGCGCGCATGCTGCTCAGCCAGCCCGACATTCTTCTGCTCGATGAGCCAACCAACCACCTCGATGCCGAGTCGGTGCAGTGGCTGGAGCAATACCTGCAGAATTTCCCCGGCACCGTCATCGCCGTCACGCACGACCGCTACTTCCTCGACAATGTAGCGGGCTGGATTCTCGAACTCGACCGCGGCGAAGGCATCCCCTGGCAGGGCAACTATTCCTCCTGGCTGGAACAGAAAGCCAAACGCCTCGCCCAGGAAGAACGGCAGGAAGACAAACGCCGCAAACAACTCGAACGCGAACTCGAATGGGTGCGCATGGGCGCCAAAGGCCGGCAGGCAAAAGGCAAAGCCCGTTTGAACGCCTACGAAAAAATGGCCGGCGAAGGAAGCAAGGAAAAAGAGGCCAAACTCGAACTCTGGATTCCGAACGGCCAGCGCCTCGGCGACAAGGTGATTGAGGTGCGTGGCGTCAGCAAGGCCTTCGGCGACCGCATCCTGTTTGAGAACCTGAATCTGGATATTCCGAAAAACGCCGTAGTGGGCATCATCGGCCCCAACGGCGTGGGTAAATCCACCCTGTTCAAAATTCTGACCGGACGTGAAAAGCCCGACAGCGGCGAGGTCATCATCGGCGACACGGTCAAAATCAGTTACGTGGATCAGAGCCACGAAGCGCTTTTGCCCGAAAAAACGGTGTACGAAATCATTTCCGAAGGCAACGACATGATCACCGTCGGCAATACCTCCGTGAACGCCCGCGCCTACATTTCGCGCTTCAACTTTGCCGGCGCCGATCAGCAGAAAAAACTCGCTGTTTGCTCCGGCGGCGAACGGAACCGCGTACACCTGGCCATGACGCTCAAAGACGGCGGCAACGTACTCCTGCTCGACGAGCCGACCAACGATATTGACGTGAACACCTTGCGCGCGCTCGAAGACGCGCTCGATGATTTTGCCGGTTGCGTGCTCATCATCAGCCACGACCGCTGGTTTATTGACCGCCTGGCTACCCACATTCTCGCGTTTGAAGACGACGCCGAAGTGGTGTTTTTTGAAGGAAACTTCACGGACTACGAGGACGCCAAGAAGGCGCGCCTGGGCGACATTACCCCGCACCGCCCTCGGGTGAAGCACATTCTGAAATAATTTCTTACCCGCCCATTGTAGCCAACGAGGCTACGAAAAAGAGGATAAACGCGAAGTAGACCACGATAAACGCGATGACCATGATACCGCTCCACTTGAAGAAGTTGCTGAAATTCAGCCATGCTTCTTCAAGTGCCTGCTGGTCGGTGAACTGGAGTGCGTCTTTCAGCCGACCGGCAAAACGGAACTGAAAGAGATTGACGGCTACCTGAGCGCCGATGATGATGAAAAAGAAAATGGTGACGATTGATTTTTCATTAAGCATGGCTTCCAGCATTGGGTTTTCCATGCCGGTACTGCTTCCAATGGCCATCATTTGTTCGAGTACAGTTGAAAACCCAAGGGTAAACAGTAGGCCAATGCCGGACAGCACGAACGACACGATGGACAAAAACCGCGCCCAGCGGGCGGTGGTGTGCCAGTCTTGCCGCATCTGCCAGGTGGTGCCGGAGGCATCGGAAGTATGTTGCTGGAAGTTGTGATCCAAAGATTCCATGTTGTTTTATTGACTTTGTTTGTGTGCAGAAATGATGAATTAAATGTGGCAGGAGGCTCAGCGAATCACAAGTGCGAAAATCATCAGGAGGAACACCAGCGCATAAATGCCAATAACGATAGCCAGCAAAATTCCTACGAACTGGTAGAACCTGCGTAGAAAGGAAAAGCCGGTTTCGGTGGCATGCACATCGTTGCTGGAAACGCCTCGTTGAATTTTTTGGGAAAACTGAAACATGAACCAGGTCGGGATGAATACAAAAACCCCGACCAGAAGCAACATGAAAATGACTACAGCAATCTCGGCGCCGCCAAAGTTTCCGGCGCCGACAGTGCCGAGGCCTGCGAAACTAAGCAATGTAAAACCCAGCAAGCCTAAGTACAGAAATCCCAAAACCGCAAAAAAAAGCCCCCAGCGGGAGGCAGCATGCCAGTTTTGGCGTAGCGAAGGAGTGATGCGAAGACCGGATTGTTTGCCGCCCGCTTCGGGCAAGTCGGCATCGAGTGGCTGGTTCAGATTGTCCATAACGTTTTGTTTTTGGTGAAAAACTACGGTTTAAAAACGCGCTAAAAGTATGCAAATTCTTGAAA
>CAYMQY010000297.1:0-4406 GCA_964392655.1 uncultured Saprospiraceae bacterium | reverse complement strand
AAGACCACCGTCTACGTCACGCACGACCAGGTCGAGGCGATGACGCTGGCCAGCCGCATCTGCATCTTCGACAAGGGCGTGATCCAGCAGGTCGGCACGCCGGCCGAGGTGTTCAACCGCCCGGCCACGCTGTTCGTGGCGGCCTTCATCGGCACCCCGAGCATGAACCTGCTGCCGGTGCGGCTGGTGCGCGACGACGCCGGCGCCTGGCTGCAGGGCGAGGGCTGCCGGCTTGCGGCGCCCGGCTGGCTGCAGCAAGCGGTACCGGCCGACGGCCGCGCTCTCACGGTGGGCTTCCGGCCGCAGGCGGCAAAGCGCGCGAGCGCGCCCGCCGCCCTCGCGATCAAGGTCGACGTTTGCGAGTACCTGGGCACCGAAAGCCAGCTCGTGGGGACGCTGGTCGGCGGCAGCACGAGGCTCACCGTCACGATGCCGGGCAACGCCCATGCGTTGGTGCACAGCGAGCTGGGTCTCTTGGTCGAGCCCGCTGATCTGCACGTGTTCGACAGCGAAAGCAGCCGCACGATGCGCCCGTGCGGGCCCGCGGGCTCTGGATCCTGACTACGAAGAGGGAATGCCGTGAACGACCGAAGAACCTGGCTCGCCGGCCTGCTGGCGCTGGCATGCATCGGCGGCGTGTCGTCCGACGCCGTGGCCCAGGCGGGTGCCTGGCCGAGCCGTACCGTCTCCATCGTCGTCGGCACCGAACCCGGCGGCGCGCCCGATGTCATCGCGCGTCTGCTCGCCGAGCGGCTGTCGCAGCGTCTGGGCAAGCAGTTCATCGTCGAGAACAAGCCGGGCGCGGCGGGCACCGTCGGTGCACGCCAGGTCGCCGCTGCGGCACCTGACGGCCACACGCTCTTCCTCGGTACGGTGTCTACGCACGGCATTGCGCCGAGCGTGTACCGGGAGCCGGGCTACGACCCGCTGAACGGCTTTGCGCACGTGGGCATGGTGGCGTCGGTGCCGCTGATCGTGGTCGTCAATGCCAACCTGGGCGTCGAGTCGCTGCACGACTTCGTGAAGCGCGCGGGCATCAAGTCCGGGGAGCTGAACTACGGCACGCCTGGCATCGGCGGGCCGCAGCATCTGTCCACCGAGCTGTTCGCCGCGCGCGCCGGCGTCAAGCTCACGCACATCCCGTACAAGGGTGGAGCGGGTGCCGTGCAGGCCGTGCTGTCGGGCGAGGTGGCGGTCTACTTCAGCGGCATGCCACCGGCGTTGCCGCATGTGCAGTCGGGCAGGCTGAAGGCGCTGGCCGTCACGACCGAACGGCGCTCGGCGGCGGCACCCTCGGTGCCGACGATCGCCGAAGCGGGCTTCCCTGGCTTCGAGGCCGACAACTGGCATGCGCTGTTCGCGCCGGCGCGCACGCCCCCGGCGGTGGTGACGCTGCTGAACGAGTCGCTGGTGCAGATCCTGGCCGAGGCTGAGACAAAGGAAAAGCTGCTGCGCATCGGTGCCGAGGCCTCGAGCGGGTCGCCTGCGGCGCTGCGCGACAAGGTGGAGGCCGAGAACCGCAAGTGGGCTCAGGTGGTCAAGCAGATCGGCCTCGTGCCGCAGTGAGCCCCGAAAGCGCATTCGCCGCGGAGCATGCCATGACCGACACGAACGTCCTGATCATCATGGACGACGAGCACAACAAGCAGATGCTCGGCTGCCATGGCCATCCACTCGTCCGGACGCCGAACATCGACCGGCTGGCGCGCCAGGGCACGCGCTTCGCCTCGGCCTACACGAACTCGCCCATCTGCGTGCCGGCTCGCGCCTGCCTGGCCACCGGCCGCCATCTGCACGAGATCGGCTACTGGGACAACGCCATCGCCTACGACGGCCGCGTGCCCAGTTGGCATCACCGCCTGCAGCAGCACGGCCGGCACGTGGTGTCGATCGGCAAGCTGCACTTCGTGGACGAGAAGGCGCCCACGGGCTTCGACGAGCAGCTCATCCCGATGCACATCGAATGCGGCGTCGGTGACCTGTACGGGTTGTTGCGCGAGCCGCTGCCGGTGCGCCATCAATCGCGTGATCTGGCGCGCCGCATCGGGCCGGGCAGCACCACTTACATCGAGTACGACCGCCAGATCACCGAGCTGACGGTCGACTGGCTGGCGAACAAGGCGCGGCAGCGGCGCGACAAGCCCTGGGTGCTGTTCTGCTCGTACATCTCACCGCACTCGCCGCTGGTGGCGCCGCCCGAGTACTACGCGATGTACCCGCCCGAGCGCGTGCCGCTGCCGAAGAAGCGCCCGGCCGGCTTCAGCCATCCGTGGTGGGACGCCTTCAACCGCTGCTACATCTTCGACGAGAGCTTCGCCGACGACGCGCAGCGGCGCATCGCCATCGCCTCGTACTTCGGGCTGTGCAGCTTCGTCGACCACAACGTCGGGCGCGTGTTGCATGCGCTGGAGAGCGCCGGCCTGGCCGGCGAGACACGCGTGCTGTTCATGTCCGACCACGGCGGCAACATGGGCGCGCGCGGCCTGTGGGGCAAGTCGAACATGTACGAGGAATCGGCCGGCGTGCCGATGATGATGCGCGGCCCCGGTATCGAAGCGGACAGGGTCGTGCACACGCCGGTGTCGCACGTGGATGTGTTTCCCACCGTGTTGCGCTGGGCCGGCGTGCCCGCGGATGCGGCCGATGCCGACCTGCCCGGCGCGGCGCTCGACGAGATCGCGCGCGCGCCTTGCGACGACGAGCGCATCGTCTTCAGCGAGTACCACGCCGCGGGCGCCGCGAGCGGCGTCTTCATGCTGCGGCAGGGTCGCTACAAGTACATCCACTACCTCGGCTTCGCCTCCGAGCTGTACGACCTGCAAAGCGACCCCGACGAGCTCGTCGATCTGGCACCTTCGCCGGCCTACGCGGGCACGCTGCGCCGCTTCGAGAGCCTGCTCAGGTCGCGCTGCGACCCGCACGCGATCGACCGCGCGGCCAAGGCCGACCAGGCCGCGCTCATTCAGCGCCACGGCGGCGCGCAGGCCATTCTGGCGCGCGGTGGCGGCAGCTACACGCCCGTGCCGGGCGAGCAGCCGGTCTTCATCAAGCAGTAACTGCGTCCACGTCCGTTCCCGCTGCCTCTCGAGGAGATCACGCACCATGCAACGCCGAGACTTCATCCAGCGCACCGCCTGGGGCGGCATCACCGTCTTCGGTGCCGGCCTGCCCGCCAGCGGCGCCTTCGCGCAGAACCGCTACGCGAAGTTCGCCGGCAAGACGGTGACCCTCAACGTGCCGGCGCATCCGCACTACGACGCGATGCTCAAGCTGTTGCCCGAGTTCACGAAACAGACCGGCATCAAGGTCGAGGTCGACAAGCTGGCGATCGGCCGCCTGAAGGAAAAGCAGCTGCTCGAGATGGCCAAGCCGCAGGGCGACTACGACCTCGTCTGCTACATCGTGATGTGGAAGGGCGAGTACGTGGCCAAGAACCTCGTGCACCCGCTGGAGCCGTTCTTCGCCGATGCGCAGCTGGCCGACCCGGCCTACGACATGAAGGACATCATCCCGATCTACCTCGAAAACCTGGGCCTGGTCGGCGGCCCGAAGGGCTACCTCGCCGGGCCGGGCGCCAAGCTGTACGGCCTGCCCTACGGCGCCGAGACCTCGGTGCTGGCCTACCGGCGCGATGTCTTCGCCAAGCTCGACCTGAAGGTGCCCGAGACCTACGACGACTTCGCCCGCGCGCTGCGCGTGCTGAAGGACAAGTCGGGCATCGGCGCGCTCACCTCGCGCGGGCAGGCCGGCCACCAGTGCGTGCATGCCTGGCTGCTGCACCTGAACCCGCTGGGCGGCGCCGTCTTCGACGACCAGTGGCGCCCGCGCTTCAACGACAAGGCGGGCATCGCGGCGCTGAAGTTCATGCAGGAGGTGGTGGCCACCGGCCCGGCGGGCATCCCGGGCTTCGGCCAGGGCGAGGCGGCGAACGCCTTCCTGCAGGGCCACGCGGCGATGTACCTCGACTCGACATCGTTCGCCGGCGTCGTCAAGGACCCGGCGCGCAGCAAGGTGCACGACCAGGTGAGCTGGGCGCTGCACCCGAAAGGCGCGAAGCGCGCGTCGCAAAGCGGCGGCCTCGGCCTCATGATCCCGAAGAACGCGAAGAACGCCGAGGCCGGCTTCCTGCTGCTGCAGTGGCTCACCGGCAAGGCGCAGGACGTGGCGGTGACGAAGCTCGGCGGCGCGCCGACCCGCAACTCGACGATGGCGCAGGCCGACGTGGTGCGCCAGTACCCCGAGTTCATCGTCTTCAAGGAGGCGCTGAAGTACTCGGCGCCCGACTGGCGGCCGCCGGACATCCACAGCCGACCCTTCAACGAGCTCTACAACCGCCTCCGCGAGGAGCGGAGCCTGAGCAAGATCAACACCTGCCGCGCCGAGGCGGCCGCCTGCCAGGCCGACAA
>CAYMQY010000296.1:0-4486 GCA_964392655.1 uncultured Saprospiraceae bacterium | reverse complement strand
AAGAGGCGCGCCCGAACATGCGGCTCGGAGAGGAACTGGAAATCCAGTCCGGCATATCGGTACGGGTGGATCGGGTGGTCGGCCCCGACCAGAGTGCACTGCTGCTGATCCTTTCCCAGAAATGATCAATCTCTATTTCTTCTATCCAGTTCAATGAAGCCCACACATCGCTCCCAGTCCGTTTTGCTCTATGTGACCAGGTATTACCTGATTGCCTTTTTTCTGCAAATACTGACGACACCCCTCCCGGCACAATTCCGGATTGATCCCGAGCAGGCGCCCAACCCGCTGGACAAGCCCGGGTACCACTTGATTTTCAGCGATGATTTCTCGGTATTTGACAGTACGGTGTGGAACCGTTCATCTCCGGGCAATGACGATTATCCCTATGGTCACCCGATGCAGTGCTATTCATTGAATGCCCGGCAAGCACCGAAGAATCCGTCGAATGTATTGCCCCCCGACCAGAACGGGTACTTGCCATTGCGGATTCGGGAAGGTGAAGATCAGAATGCCTGTTCGCATTCGAGTTCCGAGATCAAATCATTCCAAAATGTGTACCCCAGCCCGAATTTTCGAGGCTGGAAGGTATATCCGAACAGCCATGTCGAAGTGCGGGCCAAAGTGCCGACCTGCCAGGGGCTTGGCGCGGGGCTGTGGCTTTACGGGCCTTCGCAGGACAACTATTGCGAGATTGATTTTTTTGAAATGTATGGAGACGAACCCGATGCTTTTCAAACCAATTTTATTTACGGCCCGCATGACAATACCCTGATGGACCAGGATAAAGTCGTCTTGTCGGATTTGAAGGGGAACAAACTTAACCTTGGTCATTATTTTCTGACTTATGCCGTCGAATTCGATGCGGATAGCCGGATAGATATGTACGTGAACAACCAATGGGTTTCGTGGAAGGACCAGTACTGGGATCGCAGCGGCAACTATGACCCTCGCAAACGCGTTCAGCCCTTCGATCTCCGGATCGGCACAGGCTCAACCTCCCTGTCGGGTGGCGATGTAACCCGTTGTGACCATTTGCCCGATCACCTGTTCATAGACCATGTTCGGATTTACCTGAAGGATGGCTACAAGGCTGTGCGTTTTTTTGATAAAACCCAGACCAAAATGGAGTTGTGTTCCGAATTTTTCTGGGGCGACGGGAAAAGTTACGGCGTTACCTATTACCCGGGCGCCGAATACTCCTGGTCCAGCCACCCCGGCATTAATATCCTGGATTATGAGCAAGATTCCACTGTGAAAGGCAACGATGATTGGCAATTTTACTGGATTTCAGTTGATCCGGGAACGCCCCCCGGCACTTACAGCCAAACCCTGAGTGTGCGTTTCCCCGGTGGTTATACGGAAACACTGCCCCTCGAAGTGACCATAGTCAGCAGCGGAGCACCGGCGCCCGAGCCCGACAATCTGGTTCAATTGACCCTGCTGGATGGCACCATAGCAGCCGCTATTCAAAAACAACCAGGCACTACCGGGTACGAATGGAGCACAGGCGATGGAAACTGGCGCTATGTAAACAACGCCAATGATTCGACGAACTGGAATATTTGCCCGGAATCGTTCACACGCATGCAGGAAGGCTATGCGCAGGAAATTTGCATACGCGCAAAAACCGTGTGTCAGACCTCCGGACAAAAATGCTTTACCCTGACCATACCCGCATCCGGGGACAATTGTCCGACATGCCAACCCGCCCCGGTCGTGCCGGAAACCATACAATTTCTACGGGTTTTTAATGCCTTGGGGCAATTGGTGCAACAAACGCAACCGCTCCGGGAACTCAACGATCAGGTACCGGACGGATTACCTTCAGGTATGTACGTGATCCAGTATCTGGATGCTATAGGTCGAGTAGTCAGGACACGCAAAGTCGTGATTCGGTGACAAACAGGAGTACCGCTAAGCTTTCTCCAGCGTCAGCCCGAACGTAGAGCCTTGTCCCACATTGCTGCGCACATTGATCGTTTGCTTGTGCGCTTCCATGATGTGCTTGACGATGGATAGTCCCAGGCCGGTGCCGCCGACATCGCGCGAGCGGCTTTTGTCCACCCGGTAGAAGCGGTCGAACACGTGCGGCAAATGTTCCGGCTGAATACCGATACCGTTGTCGCTCACTTCGAGCAGGAGATACGACTCCATGTCGTAAAAACTGATCTTGGTCGTGCCACCTTCGCGCCCGTATTTGATGGAGTTGTGGACGAGGTTGATAAGCACCTGACGGATGGTTTCCTTATCGGCCCGCACGCGAAAGTGTTGGTTGGCGCCCTCCTTGTACATCAAGCGAATATGGCGTTCGCGGGCTTTCATTTCCAGGTCGGAGAACACCTCGTCGGTCAGTTCACGGATGTCGAATTCCCGCAAATCGAGGATCATCTGGCCCGATTCAAGTTTATTGATCGTTTCGAGATCTTCGACAATGGCTTCCAGCCGATCGGCATTTTTCGCGGCACGCTGAAGGTACATAAGGTTCACTTCCGGGTCATTCAGGGCGCCGTCGAGCAGGGTATGGATGAAGCCCTGGATATTGAAAATAGGCGTTTTGAGTTCATGCGACACGTCGCCAATGAACCGGCGGCGGTAGGCGGCGAGTTTTTCCAGCGCTTCCAGTTCGCGGGTGCGTTCCTCAGCCCACAGGTCCACTTCGTTGTCCACCTCGTCGAGGATATTGGCGTTCATTTTCATTTTTCCGGCTTTGAAATCCGTGGTCAATTTATGCCGGTGAATGACCTTGTAGATCAATTTGATCTTCCGGTAGATGTAGTACCGGATGAAAAAGTAGTTGGCCAGAAAACTGATGGTAAACACCACAACGAAGACAACCACCAGGCCCCAGTTGGAAATATCCACCCCTTGGCTGACCTTGCTGACGGCAAACAGGATGAATGCCACGATTGCCGAGGAGGTAAAAGCGGTGAGCAACGCCAGTTGTTGCGGGCTTTGGTTTTTGAATCGCGACGTCATTTTGAAATTGAGCGGGGGCAAAGATAGGGCGGGGCGTGTGGGTTCGGCCCTAAAATTCAAATTTGTAGCCAATGCCTTTCATCGTTTTGATGTAGCGTTCGCCGAGGCGCTCGCGGAGTTTGCGGATATGCACATCAATGGTGCGGTTGCCGACGATCACGTCGCTGCCCCAGATTTTGTCGAAAATTTCTTCCCGGGTGAACACACGACCGGGTTTGGAAGCCAGGAGCCAGAGGATTTCGAATTCCTTTTTGGGCAGTTCGATGGCGGTCTCGCCCCGAAAAACCAGCACTTTAAGTTTGTCAATTACCAGATCATGTGCGTGAATGGCTTCTTGCTCTTCTTCGCTTTGGCGGCTGGAACGGCGCAGCAGCGCGTTGATCCGGCTGATGAGTACGCGCGGCTTGATCGGTTTGGTGATGTAGTCGTCGCCGCCCACGTCGAGTGCCGTGATCTGGGAAAAATCCTCATCACGAGCAGTCAGAAACGCAATAGGTGTATGTTCAAAAGTCTTGTTTTTGCGCAGGATACGGCAGGTTTCGACGCCGTCCAGTTCGGGCATCATGATATCGAGTACGATGAGGTGGGGTTTTTCACGCTCCGCCACTGTCAGGGCTGCCTTGCCGTCGTTGGCAGTGACCACCTCGTACCCTTCCTTGCGCAGGTTGTAGCGCAAGAACTCCAGAATGTCCGGCTCGTCGTCCACGATCAGAATTTTTTTTGCCGGTTGGTTGTCCCTCATATTTTTTCTTTGACGGACGCAAAGGTAGTGCGCACTTTATTGGTTCGGATTTGAAGCCGGGTTTAAGTGTATGTTAAGTTTAAGCAGCACTTCGCGAAAAAAGAAAACATGCTGACAAACCAAAGTTCTACCTTAGCGCCCCGTAACAAATCAAACTTGCGATGACGAAATACATCTTTGTTACGGGCGGCGTCACCTCTTCGCTCGGAAAAGGCATTTTATGTGCCTCATTAGCCAAACTCCTTCAGGCGCGCGGTTTTTCAGTAACCATTCAAAAATTCGATCCCTACATCAACGTGGACCCCGGCACGCTCAATCCCTATGAGCACGGGGAGTGCTATGTGACCGACGACGGCGCCGAAACCGACCTCGACCTCGGCCACTACGAGCGTTTTCTGAACACGCCCACCTCCCGCGCCAACAACGTGACCACCGGCGCCGTGTACCAAACCGTCATCAACAAGGAACGCGCCGGCGACTACCTCGGCAAAACCGTGCAGATCATCCCGCACATTACCGACGAAATCAAGCGGCGTATGCTCCTGCTCGGCCAAACCGGGCAGTACGACATCGTGATCACCGAACTCGGCGGCACGGTGGGCGACATCGAGTCGCTGCCCTATGTGGAGTCGGTGCGTCAGGTGCGTTGGGAACTTGGCCGCGACAACTGCCTCGTCATCCACCTTACCCTCGTGCCGTACCTGCGCGCTGCCAAAGAACTCAAAACCAAACCCACGCAGCACTCCGTGAAAGAACTGCTCAGCC
>CAYMQY010000295.1:0-4562 GCA_964392655.1 uncultured Saprospiraceae bacterium | reverse complement strand
CCGGCGTGGATGAGACGGGTGGCGGGACGGTGGCGGGTGCTCATGCGCGGCCTCGGGATTCCTCACCCACACGTTCACCGGCGGCGCCGAGGGCGGGTTCGATGAAGAGACGATACGCGTCTTCATGGCCCCGTGTCACCAGCTCGGCCGGCAGCGCCAGCCGGTCGGAGGCGCGGTCGTCGGCGCCCTCGAGGTCGAGCGGCAGCAGCGCGTTGTGCGTGGGCCGGATCACGAAGACCGCGTGGAAGTGGGCCTGCGCGTAGCGGATGGCGTCGCGCACGGCGGCGGCCTCCTGCGCGGCCAGCCACTCGCCCGCCCGCCCTGCGGGATCGAGGCGGGGCGGCTGCAGATCGTGCGGACCGCCCGGCTGGGCGGCGGCCGTGACGATGAGCGCCTGCTCGATGCCGGCGGCGGCCGCTTCCTCGAGGAGGCGGGTCAGCGCCGCCGGGCGATCGGCGAGCCGGTGCACTTCACCGCGCCACGGGCCATCGGCGGGAAACGCCGCCGGGTGCGGGTCGGACCAGTCGCCGAGCGTCAGCGCGCCCCACAGCGCGTCGACGAGCACCGGGCGGCCCGACGCGGCCAGATCGAGCGCCTCGGCGCGGCGCGCCGCCGGCCCGGCCGGCCCCGGAAACTGACGGCGCCCGGCCTCCCCCGCCATCAGCCCGAACACGAGGTCGCGTCGCGCGTCGAGGTCGTGCACGGTGAACAGCAGGTCGCGATGGCCGGGCTGGCCGACGCCGCCGACCAGGTGCTCCGAGAGGCGCTGGCTGAGGTCGACGGCGCGCGGGCGCTTCAGCGCGGCGCCACCACGCAGCAGGTCCCACAAGGTGCTGGTCGCCGCTGACGCGAAACGCCGCGAGTCGACCGGGGCCCCGAGCAGGCGCCAGAACAGGTGGCCGCGCTGCCGACGTGCGGTGCGCCACGTCACCACGGCGGCGCGCGCCGCCAGCGTCGCCAGCAGCAGGGCCGCGACGGCCACGACCAACCTGGCAATCCAGCCGGGCAGATGATCGGGTGCCAGCGCCCAGGCGAGCCACGCGGCGTAACGCGCGCCGAGCGGCGTGGCCCCCTCGAGTCCGGTCCACGACGCCACGAGGCCGAGCGGCCAGACCACGAGGGCCCCGGCCATGAGCATGAGCGGACTGGCCACCAGGCCCGCCGCGACCGTCAGCGCCGCCGCGATGGCCCGGTACGGCCACGTGAGGGCATACCCGGGCCGGGCGCCATCGCGCCGCCAGAAGCCGCGCGGGTCCCACAGCACGCTGGCGCCGTCGAGGGCGAAGAGCAGCGCGCCCAGCGCGCCCACGCCCCGCCCGGCCACCAGATCGATCTTCACGCCGGCGCCGTGCAGGGCGTCGAGGACGCCGGCATGGTAGGCGCCGTCGACACCGGTGCCGCTCAGGATGACGGCCGTCGGCCGTTCGGGGGAATAGAGGTCGTGCTGGGCGCGGGGGCCGCGTGCCACGCCGGGTTACTCGTCGTGAACCGTGACGAGCTTGATGATCTCGAACTCGCGGGTGCCGGCCGGAGTGGTCACCGTGACCTCGTCGCCTTCTTCCTTGTTCAGCAGGGCGCGGCCGATCGGCGACGCGGTGGAAATCATGCCCTTCTCGGCGTCGGCATCCTCCGGCATGACGAGCTGATAGACGATCTCGCTGCCATTGCCGGCCCGCAGCGTCACGGTGGAACCGAAGCCGGCCTTGCCGTGCGGAATGCGGTCGAGGTTCATCATCGACACGTCGTTGCGCCGCCGCGTGAGCATGGCGATGCGGGCCTGCACCAGGGTCTGCCGCTCTTTCGCGGCCTGGTACTCGGCGTTCTCGCGCAGGTCGCCGAACTCGCGGGCACGCTGGATCTCCTTCGGCAGCTCGGTCTTCAGCTCGCGCTCGAGTGCGGAGATCTCGTCGTCGAATCGCTTGAGAATACGCTCTTTCATCGCCTCAACGCGTAACTGTAGCACACGGGGTGCTATGCTCCCTCCGAGGCGCGCCGTGCGCCGTCCTGCCGTGTCCCCGACCCTGCCCGACATCACCAGCCGCCGGCATCCGCTCGTCCAGGCGGCCCGCGACGCTCGCGCCGGCGGCGCCGATCAGCCGCTGCTGCTCGACGGCTGGCACCTGCTCGTGGAAGCCGTGGCCGCGGGTCTCGCCGTCGACGCGGTCGTGATCGATCGCGCGCCGGCCGACGCCGCCGCGGCCCGCGCACTCGACGCGCTGAGGAAGGGGGGGGCGCAGGTGATGCGCGCCACCGCCGACCTGCTGCAGTCGATGAGTCCCGTGCGTACGCCGTCCGGCGTCGTCGCGCTCGCCCGCCGGCCAGAGATGTCCCTCACCCGCGTGTTCGCGGCGGCGCCTGCCTTCGTGCTGGCGGCCGTCGACGTGCAGGACCCGGGCAACATGGGCGCGCTCGTGCGCACGGCCGAGGCGGCCGGCGCCACCGGTGTCGTGGCGGTCGGCGCATCCGCGGATCCGCTGGGCTGGAAGGCCCTGCGCGCCTCGATGGGCAGCGCCTTCCGCATGCCGCTTGCCCGCGTCGACGCGATCGGCGCGGTCGTCGACGCCGCGCGCGCCGTGCGGAGCGCGGTCGTCGCCCTCGTGCCGCGCGACGGCGCCGCGCCCGAGGCCATCGACGCCGCCGGGCCGGTGCTCCTGCTCATGGGCGGTGAGGGACCGGGGCTGCCGCCCGAGGTCGTCGCCGGCGCCGATCTCGCGGTCACCCTGCCGATGCGGCCGCCGGTCGAATCGCTCAACGTCGCCGTGGCCGCGGCGCTCGCCCTCTACGCCGTGGCGGCGCGGAGACCGGCGCGATGAGTTCCCTGTTCGACGACGAGCCGGAGACCGCGGAGGGCGGCACGCCGGCGCCTCCGCCGCCGCTGGCAGAACGCATGCGGCCCCGGAACCTCGACGAGATCGAGGGGCAGGAGGCGCTGCTCGCGCCGGGACGCCCGCTGCGCGAGGCGATTCGTCGCGACGCGCTGCAGTCGGTCATTCTGTGGGGGCCGCCGGGCACCGGCAAGACCACGCTGGCGCGGCTCATCGCCGACGCCACCTCCGCCCACTACGTCGCCTTCAGCGCCGTGCTCTCGGGGATCAAGGACATCAAGGACGTGATGGCGCAGGCCGAGCTGCGCCGTCGGGGCGGCCGCCGCACGATCGTCTTCGTCGACGAGATCCACCGCTTCAACAAGGCGCAGCAGGACGCCTTCCTGCCCCGCGTGGAGGCCGGCGACATCGTCCTCATCGGCGCCACCACCGAGAACCCGTCGTTCGAGGTGAATGCCGCGCTGCTGTCGCGGTCGAAGGTGTTCATCCTGCAGCCGCTCGACGAGGCGGCGGTCACCCGCATCCTGCGCCGCGCGCTCGCCGACACCGAGCGTGGCCTCGGGGCGCTCGATCCGGAGGTGACCGACGAGGCGCTCGGCACCGTGGCGCGCGTTTCGGACGGGGATGCGCGGAAGGCGCTGAACCTGCTGCAGCTCGTCGTCGCGGCGTCGCCGCAGCCGGCTGGCCGGCCGAAGGTCGACCTGGAGCTCGTGCGCGAGACGTTGCAGCGGAAGACCCTCCGCTACGACAAGGACGGTGAAGAGCACTTCAACCTGATGTCGGCGCTGCACAAGTCGATGCGCAACTCCGATCCCGACGCCGCCGTGTACTGGCTGGCCCGCATGCTCGAGGCCGGCGAGGATCCGATGTACGTCGCGCGCCGTCTCGTGCGCTTCGCGTCGGAAGACGTCGGCAACGCCGACCCACAGGCGCTGCTGGTCGCCATGGCGGCGCGCGACGCCCTGCAGTTCATCGGCCTGCCCGAGAGCAACACCGCGCTCGCGCAGTCGGCGATCTACCTGGCCACTGCCCCCAAGAGCAACGCCGTCTACGCCGCCTACGGCGCTGCCGTCGACGCCGCCACGCAGGACGTCGCCGATCCGGTGCCCCTGCACCTGCGGAAC
The DNA here is from genome assembly GCA_964392655.1 of uncultured Saprospiraceae bacterium. Taxonomy (GTDB): domain Bacteria; phylum Bacteroidota; class Bacteroidia; order Chitinophagales; family Saprospiraceae; genus M3007. The sequence goes on along the minus strand of CAYMQY010000295.1, from coordinate 613 downwards.
GCCCCGACGACGCTGATGAAGTCGCTCGACTACGGCAAGGGCTATCAGTACGCGCACGACCAGCCGGATGCCGTCGCCGCCATGGACTGCCTGCCGGAACGCCTGCAGGGCACCGAGTTCTACCGGCCCACCGAGCGTGGTTTCGAGAAGGAGCTGAAGCGCCGGCTCGACGCCTGGAAAGAGCTGAAAGCGAAGCGGCGCGGACCGGGCCGCGTCACCTAGATTCGCTCGAAGCGCTTCTCCAGTTCCCGCCGCGACAGCCGGAACATCACCGGCCGTCCGTGCGGGCACACCGTGGAGTAGGCGGTGGCGCGCAGCTCGTCGAGGATGTGCGCGATCTTCTCGAGTGTCAGGGGGTCGTGCGCACGGACCGCGCTGTGACACGCCATGGTGGCGGCGATGAGCTTCAACGCCTGATCGGCGACGGTGCCCCGATCGAGGTGCTCGAGATCGTCGGCCAGGGAACGCAGGGTGCGGTCGATGTCGTCGGCCTTGAGGATCGCCGGCACGGCCGACACCCGCACGCTGCTGCCGCCGAAGTCCTCCAGTTCGAATCCGAAGCGTTCCAGCTCGGCACCGCGCGCCAGCAACGTGGCGTGGCCAGCGCCCGGCA
>CAYMQY010000294.1:0-4593 GCA_964392655.1 uncultured Saprospiraceae bacterium | reverse complement strand
GTGCGGCGCGTCAGGCGAGCCTCGCTCAGCAGATGGCCCGAGATCGTGCGATACACCACGCCGAGCACGGCCGTGAGCACGGCGGGACGGGTCGCGAGCAGGAAGCGCAGCGCCATCGGCAGTGACAGCACCCACTGGCGCAGCGGCCGCTCGGGCAGTACCTCATCGGCCAGCAACGCGGCGGTCTCGGCCATGCGCCGTGCACCACAGGAAGGACAGAAGCCGCGCTTCTTGCAGCTGAAGGCGACCAGCTTCTCGGCGTGGCACTGCTCGCAGCGCAGGCGCAGGAAACCCTCCTCGAGGCGGCCGCACTTCAGGTAGGCGTCGAACTCGGCCTCCACGTAGTCGGGCAAGGGGCGGCCTGCCTCGGCGCGCAGCTCGCGGAAGACGGGATAGTGCTGCTCGACCAGCTGGTAAAGCAGCGTCGTCTCGGGGCGGTGACGCGCGTAGCCCGGCGGATCGACGAAGGTCGGGGCGCGCGCGCCCGGCGCGCCGGCGGCGGCCGCGGCGGCGTGCATCGCGCGTGTCCCGGAATCCTGAAGGGACTGCGCAGGCTACGCGGCGTTTCGCCAGCGTACGCGCACCAGATCCGGTGCATTCGGGCAGAAATGAGCTTGCGGCTATCCGCTCACGTCCGCGAGAGGCCTGCCAGCGTCTGCAATCTGCGGATCAGGCCAGGAAATCGTCGCTGGCTCGCTTCGTCACCCGGAAGATGCCCCGGCAGCGCGTCCACGAAAGCGGGTGTACGGAGCAACGAGGTGAACTGATCGGTGAGGTAGGCGCGGAGCTCTGGCGCGCTCTGGTGGCATTCGTCCTGGAGTTCGCCGCGTCCGTCGATGACTGCCACGAGGTCTTCAAGATCATGGCTCGCGAGAAAATCACCGCCACCGCGTCCGTGGAATGCCTCGAGTTTGGTCGCGATGAATACGGGTGCGCGGATCATGCGTATCGCGCGCCCGCTCGGCAGAGCGCGGGCTTCCGGGAATCGTGAGGCGAGCGGGTACCAGCGGTTCGAGAACCCGAGCACCGATTCCTGGGTCGGCATCATATCGATGGCGAGATCACCCACGCGCCAGCGGCACACCGGCGCACCCTCCCGCATGTCCTGAACGAACCCCCTTCCACGGAGGCGCGTCTCGATCCGATGGTAGTCGGACAAGGCGGCCACGTCGCAGAGGAGGTCGACGTCCTGAGTCGGCCGGATGCCCGGCTGTGCAGGATCGGTGATCAGGAGTCCGGCGATCGCTCCCCCGACAAACACGACTTCGCTGCAGAGCGCCTCTCCCAGTCGCTCGGCGACGATTTCGACCAGCGCGACGTTCGGATCGTTCGGGTTCATCCAGCGAGCAGCAGCTCGAGGTGCTTGATGGCCAGTGTCCGCTCCCGGGCGTTCCCGCCCCGCACGGCATCGAACAGCGCAAGTAGTTCGCCGAGTTCCCGGTTTCGTGCGACCGCTTCCGGCACGCTGGGATACAGCGGATGGAGCGCAATGCCCCGGACAGTGCCGCGCTCGCTCGGCCAGACCGGCGGCGGATCGGTCCCGGGACGGATCTCCCGACTCAGCGGCTCCGCCGCATAGGCGGTGGGAACTCCCCTCGTCAGGCCGCCGCGCGTCGCGGGGAAGCTGTAACGGGCGCCATGCTGGAGGTAGGGCCGCAGCGCGGCGCGGATCGCCCGGGGCTTGCCGTTGTGGTCCCGGATCGCAAGCTGTGCGACACAGGCGCGTTCGACCGCCGCATGGGTTTCCGACGCCGTGAGCCCGAGTTCCTTGCCGAGCGCGGCATAGCTGGGCGTGGGCTTGGAAGCGAGCGCAAGTCGCAGCACCACCAAGAGGTCCTGGGGCCGGAGAACAAGTTGCGGATTGGACGGTGACCGGGGCATGCGGGGCTCATTCGCTATTCGCGAATAGCGAATATAGACGCCGGGCGGCGCTGGAGGGAAGGCCCCAGGACGTGCCCGGTCCCAGCGGCCCGGTCACGGCACTCTGTCCACCACCGGCCGCGGCGCCTGGTGCATCTTGCTCGGGACTGCTCGGGTCCCGGCAGAGCATATCGCGCGTGTTCCGGAAGCCAGCAGGGACACTGCGCAGGCTACGCGGGGCATCGACGGCACTGGCGCTCCAGATCGCTTGTATTCGTGCGGAAAATGCCTTTGCGGTCCGGCGTGTCGGCGTGGAGGCTGGCCCAGTGGCTCGAATTGCGGCGGCCTCCTCGACTGTGTAGATTGATGTGTAAGAGGTGACACATGGCGACCAATCTGTCCCTGGATCCGAAACTGATCGACCTGGCCGTCAAGGTCGGTGGCGAGCGGACGAAGAAGGCTGCCGTGACGCGGGCGCTGGAGGAATACGTCGCCCGGCGCAGGCAGAAGCACCTGTCCGAGCTCATGGGCAAGCTCGAATGGGACGACGTGTATGACTACAAGTCCGAGCGTTCCCGTCGGTGACGCTGCTGGTCGACACCAGTGTCTGGTCGCTCGCGTTCCGTCGCGATGGCGAGCAGCGGGCGCCGCCGGTCATCGCCCTGCGCGCCGCCCTGGAGGGCGGTGACTCGATCTTCATCACCGGCATCATCCTGCAGGAGTTGCTGCAGGGCTTCTCGGGGCCCAAGGCGCGCAAGGAGCTTCTGGAGAAGTTCGCGGCACTGCCGATGCTGGTGCCCGATCGAATGGATCACGTCGACGCGGCCGAGCTGCGCAATCGCTGCAGGCGCGCGGGCGTCCAGCTGGGCACGGTCGACGCGCTGATCGCGCAGCTGTGCATTCGGCACGACCTCACCCTGCTCACCATGGACGGAGACTTCGCCGCGGCGGCGAAGCACTCCGAACTCAAGGTGTGGAAGCCGGCGATCGCGCCGAGATAGCCCGGAGGCGCGGAAAGCCACCGATCGGTGATGTCCGTCCCCACGGGTAAAATAAAAAGCCCCGGGAGTCTCCCCCCGGGGCCTTCTTGCTCGACGGATGTCGAGCGACGCGCGCCTCGCGGCGCGTGGACTTGCGATCGGTGTCGAAAGGGGACGGACTGAAGTCCGTCCCCTTGCGATTACATGCCCATGTCGCCCATGCCGCCCGGAGCCGGGTGGACGTGGTCGCTCTCGTCCTTCGGCGCCTCGGCGATCATCACCTCGGTCGTCAGCAGCAGGCCCGCCACCGAAGCGGCGTTCTGCAGCGCGAGGCGCGTGACCTTCGCCGGGTCGAGGATGCCCTCGTCCAGCATGTCGCCGTACTCGCCCGTGCCGGCGTTGTAGCCGTAGGCGCCCTTGCCACCCTTCACGTTGTTCAGGATGACCGCGGCGTCCTCGCCGGCGTTCTCGACGATCTGCCGCAGCGGCTCCTCGATCGAGCGCGACAGGATGCGGATGCCGACCGTCTGGTCCTCGTTCGCACCCTCGAGCTTGTCGAGCGCCTTCTGCGCGCGGATCAGCGCCACGCCACCGCCCGGCACCACGCCCTCCTCGACGGCCGCGCGCGTGGCGTGCAGCGCGTCCTCGACGCGGGCCTTCTTCTCCTTCATCTCGACCTCGGTCGCGGCACCGACCTTGATCACGGCGACGCCGCCGGAGAGCTTCGCGACGCGCTCCTGCAGCTTCTCCTTGTCGTAGTCGCTGGTCGCCTCCTCGACCTGCTGGCGGATCGACTCGATGCGCGCCTTGATGTCCGACGCCTTGCCGGCGCCGTCGATGATCGTGGTGTTCTCCTTCTCCACGACGATCTTCTTGGCCTCGCCCAGGTCGTTCAGCGTCGCCTTCTCGAGCTGCAGGCCGACCTCGTCCGAGATCACCGTGCCGCCGGTCAGCGTCGCGATGTCCTGCAGCATCGCCTTGCGGCGATCACCGAAGCCCGGCGCCTTGACGGCCGCGACCTTGAGGATGCCGCGGATGTTGTTGACCACCAGCGTCGCCAGGGCCTCGCCCTCGACGTCCTCGGCGATCACCAGCAGCGGACGGCCGGCCTTCGCCACGCCCTCGAGCAGCGGCAGCATCTCGCGGATGTTCGAGATCTTCTTGTCGCACAGCAGGATCAGCGGCTTGTCGAGGTCGACGGTCTGGCTGCTCTGCTGGTTGATGAAGTACGGCGAGAGGTAGCCGCGGTCGAACTGCATGCCCTCGACGACGTCGAGCTCGTTCTGCAGGCCCGAGCCTTCCTCGACCGTGATCACGCCTTCCTTGCCGACCTTCTCCATCGCCTCGGCAATCGTCTTGCCGATCGACTCGTCGGAGTTCGCCGAGATCGTGCCGACCTGCGCGATCGCCTTGTTGTCCTTGCAGGGCTTGGCGAGCTTGCGGATCTCCTCGGTGGCCACCACGACGGCCTTGTCGATGCCGCGCTTGATGTCCATCGGGTTGCGGCCCGAGGCGACGGCCTTCATGCCCTCGCGGATGATCGCCTGCGCGAGCACCGTGGCGGTGGTGGTGCCGTCACCGGCCTCGTCGGAGGTGTTGGACGCGACTTCCTTCACCATCTGCGCGCCCATGTTCTCGAACTTGTCCTTCAGCTCGATCTCCTTCGCGACCGAGACGCCGTCCTTGGTGACGGTCGGCGCGCCGAAGCTCTTCTCGAGCACCGCGTTGCGGCCCTTGGGGCCGAGCGTCGCCT
>CAYMQY010000293.1:0-4600 GCA_964392655.1 uncultured Saprospiraceae bacterium | reverse complement strand
CTGCCTGTGGCGACATTGAGCGGCGCAGTACTGGTATGCCCGGGCACTACCAGCGCAAATATTGACCTGAACATCACGGCGGGCGTAGCGCCGTTCGTGGTCACGCTTTCCGACGCGAGCGTACACAACGTGGCGGCTTCGGGCATGAGCCAGTTGAACGTGACGGTTGCCGGGCCGGGTACCAATTCATTTACCATTGCGTCCATCATGGGCGCGGGTGGCTGTGCGGGCAGCGGCAGCGGCACGGCCACGGTGGATTTCGGCTCTGCCGGAGAAATCGAGATCAGCGGCAACGGAATGTCCATCGCCGACGGCGACAACATGCCTGCTTCGGCAGACCACACCGATTTCGGACTGGTAGCGGTAAACGGAAACCTGACACGTACATTTACGATCACCAACAGCCACCCGACTTTGTCCCTTGGCATTTCAGGTGTCAACATTACCGGTTCGACGGCATTTACCCTGCTGACCCCGCCTGCGAGCAGTGTGGCGGCTGGCGGCGGCACCACGACGTTTGTGGTGAAATTTGCGCCGACGGCGACAGGCACTGCCTCCGCTACAGTGGTCGTGAACAGCAGCGATTGCGACGAGCAGCCATACAATTTTGATGTACAAGGCAAAGGGGCAACCCCTGCCGCCGCGCTCAACTTTGACGGAATGAACGACTACATCACCACGGCAAACAATACAACACTCGACCTGAGCACACAAACCGTTGAGTTGTGGGCAAAACCGAGCGGCAGCGGCGATAATGACCTTTTGGTGGGTAAGCGAAACTACAATGCTACAAGCGGCAACGATACCCGTTGGAGCATCCATTTTCAAAACGGCAACCAGGGCTTGTATTTCTACTCGCCTGCCGGCTTTGCGGTTTGGACGTATGCTTTTACGCCCAACCAATGGTACCATATCGCTATGGTCACGGATGCCACGTCTACCAAACTGTACATTGATGGAACGTTCATTTCTTCGAAGGCTACGACCATCAATTCACCCACCAATTTGCCGCTGCTTTTTGGTGCGTCAGCACCAAATTTTGAAGTCTTTCCCGGAAGCCTTGACGAAGTCCGCATCTGGAACACCGCCCGCACCTGCGACCAAATCAGCCAACTGCGCAACTGCGAACTGACGGGTTCGGAACCCAATCTCGTGGCGTACTACAAATTCAATCAGGGCTTCGCCGCCGAGGACAACACCACACCCCCGGTGAATACCCTCACCGATGCCACGGCAAACGCCAACAACGGCACCCTGACCGGCTTTGCCCTGACCGGCGCGACCTCCAACTGGGTAACGCCCGGCGGCGTGACGACCGGCACGAGCTGCCCGGCAGTGGTGGTTCCTGAAATTGACGTGCAGGGCGGTTCGCCGCTTGTTTCCATCTTGGACGGCGACAACACACCTACCACCACCGACCACACCGATTTTGGAAACGTAGCGGTCAACGGCTCGCTCGTGCGTACGTTCACGATTTATAATACGGGAAATGCCGATTTGACGGCCTCGACCATCACATCTTCCAACCCGACAAAATTTGTCGTCGGGGCATTGACCCCGGTCAGCCCAATCAGCGGCCCGAGCGGCTCGGCCACCTTCACCGTGACGTTTTTGCCTACGGCATTGGGCGTGGAAAACGCCACCATCACCGTCAACACCAACGACTGTGACGAAGCGGCGTATGATTTTGTGGTGACGGGCAAAGGGGCACAGCCGGGTGCAGCGCTGCACTTGGACGGGGTGAATGACGATGTTGCGATTCCCCACGCATCCAATATCACTTTTGACATCAATCAGGACTTTACAATTTCACTTCATGTTAAAATACCTTCCTCCAACCAGCCGAATACGGGCAATATAGACAATGATATTGTGGAAAAGGTAGGCGCGGGCGGTGGCTATCCGTATGTGATTCGTTATTTGAACCATACCGCTGATGCCGGCAGCAGGGGAAAAATTATTGCCGCACGATGGAATGGCAGCACAGCAGCCATAGTGAGCTCTACGGCTGCGCTCAATGATGATAACTGGCACCACATTGCCTTCGTGAAAAATGGCCCAACGCTTTATTTGTATGTAGATGGTGTACTGAACAGCACAACTCCAGATTTAACTACTGGCTCAACAACCAATACGGCCCCCTTGTACCTTGGTTCCAGACAGAGCCAAATCAACTGGTTCAACGGCAGTATAGATAACCTGCGCATTTGGAACGTCGCCCGCTCTTGCGAGGAAATCCGTCAACAACGCAACTGCGAACTGACGGGGTCCGAAAGCGGACTCGTGGCCTACTACAACTTCAATCATGGCTTCGCCAACGAAAACAACAGCGGCGTGACCACCCTGACCGATGCAGCAGGCGGCGACAACAACGGTACGCTGAGCAATAACTTCGCCCTCACTGGCGCCACTTCCAACTGGGTCACACCCGGCGGCGTTACCACTGGAACAAGTTGCCCGGCTGTGGTGGCTCCCGAAGCCGATGTGCGAGGCGGCTCGCCACTGACAACCATCAACGACGGCGACAACACGCCCACCGCCGCCGACCACACCGATTTTGGAAACGTCGCCGTCAACGGCTCGCTCGTGCGCACGTTCACGATTTATAATACAGGAAATGCCGATTTGACGGTCTCGACCATCACATCTTCCAACCCGACAAAATTTGTCGTCGGGGCATTGACCCCGGTCAGCCCAATCAGCGGCCCGAGCGGCTCGGCCACCTTCACCGTGACGTTTTTGCCGACGGCATTGGGCGTACAAAACGCCACCATCACGATCAACAACGGCGACTGCGACGAAGCGGTGTACGATTTTGTGGTGACGGGCAAGGGGGCAACACCTGCTTCGGCGCTGCATTTCGACGGGGTGAACGACAATGTCTCCATTCCGAACACTGCTGCCCTGCAACTCGATCAGTTCACGCTGGAAACTTGGTTTAACCCGGCTACGGCGGCCAACTTCCCGGTAAATCCTCCGGCGTTTATCGCCAAGGGTGCTGGCGGATTTCCGGATTATTTCCTAGTGCCAAATAGTGGAGGTTCCAGAAAAGTTTCGGGTGGATTTTATACGGGCTCCACTTTTGTGGGAGTCGTTTCCAATACTGACCTGGCACAAAATACCTGGTATCACCTAGCTACTACCTTCGACGGCACGACCTTGAAGATGTATGTCAATGGCGTTTTGGAAAATACAGTGGACGCAGGTGGTTTGCACCCCCGCGTCACAACCAATGCACTTTCGCTGGGCCTGACCAACGCCAACCAGTATGTAAACGGAACATTAGACGAGGTCCGCATCTGGAACATCGCCCGCTCCTGCGAGGAAATCCGCCAATTGCGCAACTGCGAACTGACCGGTTCCGAAAGCGGACTCGTGGCCTACTACAACTTCAACCAGGGCTTCGCCAACGAAAACAACAGCACCGTAACGACCCTGACGGATGCTGCCACCACCCTCGGCGGTGCCAACGACGGCACGCTCAGCGGTTTTACCCTCAGCAGCACGATCTCCAACTGGGTAACACCGGGCGGCGTGACGACCGGAACAAGTTGCCCGGTCTCGATCACTTATCCGGAAGCCAATGTGCGGGGCAACAGCACCGACATCAACGACGGCGATAACACGCCTTCGACCACCGACCACACCGATTTTGGAAACGTGGCGGTCAACGGCTCGCTCGTGCGCACGTTCACGATTTATAATACGGGGAATGCTGATTTAACGATTAACAGCATTACAAGTAGCAATAATACCCTTTTCAGCGTGGGCGCGCTCAGCCAGGCCAGCCCCATTCAGGGCGGTGGCTCGGCCACCTTCACCGTAACGTTTTTGCCTACGGCATTGGGTGTACAAAACGCCACCATCACCGTCAACACCAACGACTGTGACGAAGCAGTGTATGATTTTGTGGTGACGGGCAAGGGGGCAACACCTGCTGCCGCGCTATCTTTTGATGGAACGAATGATTACGTCAGTTTGCCCGGTACGTTTGGCGGCCCAACGTGGACTGAGTTAACCATTGAAGCCTGGGTGAAGGTAGCTGCAACAAGTGGTGATCTTCAAGCGATCGTAAGTGCTACGGATTTAGCATTTGCTCATCTTCAATTATTCAACGCCGGCTCCAATGTAGCCTTTACAAATACTGGCGGTGTGTTGCTCCCGATCATTCCACAAACACCAACAGGCCAATGGCGGCACGTGGCAATGGTCGTAAAGTCCGGGGATTCAAGACTTTATGTGGACGGAGTGCAGCAAGGCCCAGCGATTACGACGACTTTTGACAATATTCTCGCATCGAGCAGCGTCTCCATCGGCCGGGGCGCCAGCGGTGGCCGATACTTGAATGGCCAATTGGACGAAGTCCGCATCTGGAACACCGCCCGCACCTGCGACCAAATCACCCAGCTGCGCAACTGCGAACTGACCGGTTCGGAAAGTGGCCTCGTGGCGTACTACAAATTCAACCAGGGCTTCGCCGCAGAGGACAACACCACACCCCCGGTGAATACACTCACCGATGCCACGGCAAACGCCAACAACGGTACCCTGAACGGTTTTGCCCTGAGCAGCGCGACTTCCAACTGGGTAACGCCCGGCG
>CAYMQY010000292.1:0-4614 GCA_964392655.1 uncultured Saprospiraceae bacterium | reverse complement strand
AGAAACGGCGCCACGGTATTGATGAGCAGCAAATGTACGAACTCGCGGCCCGGCTGTTTGCCTCTTGAAGCCGTGCTTTTGTCAAAACGAAAATGTGTACACCAGTACTCGCCCGGCTCTACGTCAAACATTTGCTCAATTTCGGCAATGTTTCGGGCCGACAAAACCGCGCTGAACAACAACGTGGAGCGGTGCATCAGCGCCGCAAACTGCGCCAGCCGCACCGTGGGAAAACCGGCGGGACGCAAGCGAAAAAATTTCCACGAACTCGCCGACAAGGCCGTCAGGTCGTACTTGTGCCGCAAAAACCGGTATTCTTTGGCCAATGCCCTGGGGTAATCGTCCTCAAATGCCTCCTCCAGAAAGCCGGCTTGCCCGAACAGCAGGGCCTCCATCTGAAACAGACTGTTCTGGTGTTTGGCCAACAGCCGTAGCGGCAGGGCACGAGCGAGGGCCTCGAACGGCTCCATGTTCACTTTCAACCCGAAATTGCGCGCCAGTATCCGGTAAAAAGCCTCTTCCCATTGTTGACCGGTGGCTTGCAGAGTTTGTTCCACCAGAGCGGTTTTCTGTTCGAGCCGCTCCACCAGCAAGCGATCCAGCCAGTTGGATCGAACGATTTCCGGGACGCCGGCAAACGACCGTGCACAAGGAATCCAGGCGCGTTCGTGTTCCAGGCGCAGGTATTTGTCCAGCAGGCTGGGCGGAATCCGGCGGCGCAACTCCAGACAAGGAAGGCGCGTACCGTTGGGGCGTGTCAGGAGTCGGTCTTCCTCAAGTACCACGTGCAGCACCACGTTGTTGTAGGCCGCATCACCGTCGTGGCGGTGGGCAAGCCAGTCGGAGGCGTTCAGGTGTATTTCCACATTGCCGGCCCAGAGCGTATCGCCGATCCGGACGCGGGCATTGAAAAAATCGGGGCCGGCGTGCCGGTTCAGTTCGCCCGGGTGCAGGACTTCGAGCGCCTGGCCGTCGGTGGTGCACAGGTCTTGCGCATCAAAACGCCGCCAGCGCCACAGAAAATGCAAAAAATCTTCGCGCATGGTTCACAGTTGTATGCGCCGAAGTTCGGCTACATTTTTCCCGAAACACAACACAGGCCTCACATTTATAGAAATCTAACATGTGTTCAATGCCTTGATTTTAAATAAAATAAGATGATTTTTTGACACTCTTTCTCCGCGGCTCTGCGCCTCCGCAATGAAAATTTGTGACGCCTCGCGCCTCTTTGCGTGCAAGAGAGTGTATAAAAAAGCCGCCCGACGTGGCACCAAAAAAGTGTCACAGAGGCTCACGGAGTTAGAGAGTGCACAGAGTTTTTTGCCGATTAAACGTGGACAGATTCCTTCGGAATGACAAAAAAACTCTGTGCACTCTCTAACTCCGTGAGCCTCTGTGACACTTTTTTTGCCACGCTACGCTAAGGACGCGGACGCAATAACATACCAATTTTAGCGCCCCGCCGCCGTACCTTTGCCGCCCATGTCCAGCATTCCGGATTCTTTTTTCACCCTTTCTGCGCCCGGTGCTGGCGAGTTCAAGGACCGGGGCAGCAGGTTTCTGGCGTATGCGTACCCGGTGACTTCCGAGGAAGAAGCCCTGCACCGGCTGGAGGCCTTGCGCAAGGAGCATTTCAAAGCGCGACACCACTGTTTTGCCTGGCGGCTGGGGCTGGACGGGCAACGCTTTCGTTCCAACGACGACGGCGAGCCTTCGGGCACCGCCGGTCGGCCAATACTCGGGCAAATTGACGCTGCCGGCCTGACGGACGTGGTGGTGGTCGTGGTTCGGTATTTCGGCGGCACGTTGCTGGGTGCCTCGGGACTTATTCACGCCTACCGGGAAAGTGCTGCCGAAGCCCTTCGACAGGCACCGCGAGTGGAAAAAATTGTGCAGGAACAATTTGTCCTTTCGGTTGCCTACGCCCTGCTACCCGACCTGCAAAACGCCTTGAAAAAAGTTGGCACGGAAATTTTTCAGGAAGACTATGGTGATGCCGAAGCCCGGCTGGAGATCGGTATTCGCAAAAGCGAAACGCTCAACACCCTGCTGAAAATCAAGGCTTCACTCTGGAAAACCACCCCCGAAGAAGCCCGGACGCTCGACTGGCCGGAGGGGGTGCTGGTTCAGGACGCCGACACAACTATTCCCTGAAACACTTGTTCAGACAAGTCCTAAATTCAATTACCCCGATTGGCTGTAACGACCTTTTTGCTGATGTTTGCGACCGCTGCGGCCCACAGGGTCGCCCGTTTTTTTGTGAAGCGCGCCATGCTTACCCTCGAACTTATCACACAGTCCGACGACTCCCGCCCCGTGTTTGTCACCGGCAATTTCAACGGCTGGACAACCAGGGACGACCGTTTTCGGATGCGTCGGATTGCAGCCGGGCGCTACCAGTACACCTTTTCAGAACCCCTGAATCTACACGAACCTATGGAATACAAATACGTCAAGGGCGGCTGGGAAAGCGAGGAACTCGGCCCCGAAGGCCTGCCCACCGCCAACCGCCGCATGGAAGTACCCAAAGGCAAAGTGACCGACATCGTACCCCGCTGGAAAAAACACGCCGACTGGTACGACCCGAAATTCTTTCCCGAAATTCAGGTGCTCTCCAAACGCTTCAACCTGCCTCAACTGCGCCGCCGCCGCCGTATTTCGGTACTTCTGCCCTGGGATTACGAGACCTCAGGCAAACGTTATCCCGTGCTGTACCTTCAGGACGGCCAAAACCTGTTTGAAGACGATGCCCCATTTGGTACCTGGGGGGTGGACAAACAACTCGCCGCGCTGGCCCAGAAGGGAAAAGGCGATTTCATCGTGGTAGCCATAGACCACGGCGGGCAGGAGCGTATCCGGGAATTTTTGCCCTACGATTCCCAAAAATGGGGCGAAGGCCTCGGGCGCGACTACGCCAGTTTCCTCGCCGAAACGCTCAAGCCGTACATTGACGACAAGTTTCGCACCCTGCCTGACCGCGCCAACACCGGCATCGGCGGCAGCAGTATGGGCGGACTTATCAGCATTTACGCCGGCATTATGTTCCCGGCCACTTATTCCAAATTCATGATTTTTTCCCCCTCGCTGTGGGCTGCTCCGCACATCTGCTCCGAACCACTGCGGTTTGCCGGCTCATCCGACACGAGAATTTACCTGTACGCCGGCGGCAAGGAAGGGGCCGGCATGGTCGGCAATGCCCAAAAGTTCAAGGAAACAGTGGAACGCCAAGGAACAGGCCGCGCACAGTTCCGGCTGGAAATTGACCCTGAGGGACGCCACACCGAAAGCCGCTGGGGGGTGGAATTTCCGAAAGCCGCAGAATGGCTGTTTCCCATGACTACCGGTTTGCCGTAAATTGGCATTCAAAACTTGACGTTTATTTTCAGCCTTGTCTTAGTTTTGCAATCCCTTTCGCAAGTACCGCTTTGGGACAAACCGTAAGTGCCACGCAACCAGAACCATCTGTATTCCGTATCAACCTTTCAAGTTGCCGTTCGTTCAAGATGTAAAATTGACGCGCCATGTGGTTCCGCAAGTCCGAAGAGTCTCCCCTCGACCGCCTCGAACGCGAGGCCAATGACGATTTCCTCCTGCTGGAAGAACTCGGGCCGGAGCATTTCTGCGGATCACACCTGCTCGAACTGCACGAACGCGTGCGCTTGCGCCTCGCGCAGTTTGACCGCCTGCGCCGCCTCAATGTGCTGATCGGCTCCACGGCTGCCGGCTGGATGGTGCTGGGCATTGTGCTTTTGCTGGCGGGCTGGCCCACCGCCGCCCGGGTATCGTTCGCCGTGATGGGTATTTCCCTGCTGGGCTTTCTGGCCGGCGTCTGGCTGCTGAAATGGAAATTCGAAAGCCGCGGGGAACTGGAATTCGCCCTGCGCACCATCGAAGAAGAACTGCGCCGCCGCGCGGCACTCAAGGGCCGCAGCGCACGGCTCTGACACGATCATGCTCCCGCTCCACCAGTTTCTCGATATTTTCCGAACCGCTTGCGCCGCCGGTCATTTCCTCAAATGCACGCTCGGCAAACCTGCCGCCGCTGCGCCCGACGGCCTGAAAAATATTTACCTGCGCCCGGTCATGCTGAAGGCCGGGCCGCGCATCGCGTTCACCTACCGCTACCAAACCCGCGACGAAGTCAAAAATTTCACCGCAGAAGAAGCCGCCCGGCAACTGGAATCGCCCTCGGCGCCCAGTTCCTGAACGCCGACCTGTTCAGCGCGGAAACGGACGCCGCGCTGGCGTTTTCCAAAAACGGGAACGCCACATTGTCCACAAAAAAGCCGGCAAACACCGCGCTGCCCGACACCCGCCACGACCGGGAAAAACAGCGCCTGCTCGACCCTGCCGCGCCGTGGCTGCACGCGCTCGGCATTACCAACAAGCAAGGCGTGGTGCTGCCCACGGCGCAGGACAAGTGGAAACAGATCAACAAGTACCTCGAAATCATCGGGAGCCTGCTGCGTACACACTCCCTGCCGACCGATGCCCGCATCGCCGACATGGGCAGCGGCAAAGGGTACCTCACTTTCGCATTGTACGATTTTTTGACCAATCACCTCGGTATGCAGCCCCAGGTGACCGGTATCGAACTCCGGCAAAACCTCGTGG
>CAYMQY010000291.1:0-4615 GCA_964392655.1 uncultured Saprospiraceae bacterium | reverse complement strand
TCGGTGCCCATCCTGCCGCACTTTCTGGTCACCAAAACGGCTGCCGGCGAAGACCGCCTGATGACCTACGAAAGCCTGGCCGACGGCGGTTTCGCCACCGGCTCCATGCTCGGTTCGGGCGGCTTCATTGTGTACGACGAAGACCAGTGCATCGTGCGCAATACCTGGAATTTCACGCGTTTTTACCACCACGAGTCCTGCGGTCAATGCTCGCCCTGCCGCGAGGGCACCGGCTGGATGGAAAAAGTGCTCTGGCGCCTCGAAAACGGACAGGGCAAAATGAGCGACATGGACCTGCTGGTGGACGTGGCCAAAAAGATCGAGGGCAACACCATCTGTCCCCTCGGTGACGCGGCGGCCTGGCCCGTGGCCTCGGCTATCCGGCACTTCCGCGAGGAATTCGAGTGGCACGTGACGGAGCGGGAGGCGTGTTTGAAGGGGAATTATGGGTTGGTGCGGGAGCCGGAGGTGGTGGTAGTGTGAATTTTGGCAGAGATACCGGCGTTACCTTTACATTTCTCCCTGAAAACCCTTGAATCTCTTACAAAATGACCACCCACATCCAATCCCGACTTACCGACCTCGCCCGCGCACACGACATCAAAATCCTGTACGCGGTGGAAAGCGGCAGCCGGGCCTGGGGCTTTGCTTCCGCAAACAGCGACTGGGATGTGCGGTTTATTTACATACACCGGGAGGACTGGTACCTCTCGATTGACGACAAAAAGGACAGCATCGAAATCATGCTGCCCGACGACCTTGACCTGAGTGGATGGGAATTGCGCAAAGCCCTTCGGCTGTTCCGAAAATCCAATCCGCCCCTGATGGAATGGCTGAACAGCCCGATCGTGTACCTCGAAGACCACGACTTCACCAACCAGATGCGAACTGCGGCGAGTACATTTTTTAATCCCAAATCCTGCCTGTACCATTACCTGAGCATGGCAAAAGGCAATTTTCGGGAGTACCTGCACCGCGAAACCGTGAAAATGAAAAAGTACTTTTACGTGTTGCGCCCGGTACTGGCCTGTATGTGGATCGAACGGACGAATACGATGGCGCCGACGGAATTTCATAAACTGCTGGAAGCAGAAGTGCCCGACGGCGACTTGCGCAACGAAATTGAAAAATTACTCGCCCGAAAAATCAGTGGCGAGGAACTGGGTGAAGAAGCCCGAATTGATGTGCTGAATCACTTTTTGGAAGAAAAAATTGAATATTACACCGAATACCTGAAGAATTATCAAGTGCTGACTCAATCCGACACAGAACAACTGAACCGGATTTTCAGGACGACCTTGGCGGGATTTTAACGGCTTCTAACTCTGTGAATCTCTGTGAAAAATCTCTGCGGCCCTCTGTGGTAAAAAATCAAACACAGAGAGCCAACGAGTCAGACTCCAAAAACCAAAAAGTTAAAATATCATTAGATACCATGCCCAAAGTAAAAATAGACGGCTTTGAAGTAGAGGTGCCCGAAGGCACCACCATCCTGAACGCGGCGCGCCAGATCGGCGGCGACATTGTGCCGCCCGCCATGTGCTACTACTCCACGCTGAAAGGCTCGGGCGGCAAGTGCCGCACCTGCCTCGTGAAGGTGACCAAAGGCTCGGAAAAAGACCCGCGGCCCATGCCCAAACTCGTGGCCTCCTGCCAGCAAACCGTCATGGACGGTATGGAAGTGGCCAACATCAGCAGCGACGAGGTGCTCAACGCCCGCCGCGGCGTGGTCGAATTCCTGCTGCTCAACCACCCGCTCGACTGCCCCATCTGCGACCAGGCAGGCGAGTGTCACCTGCAGGATTTGTCGTTCGAGCACGGTCTGGCCGACACCCGCTACGAGTTCGAGCGCCGCACTTTCGACAAAATTGACATCGGCGAGCACATCAAATTGCACATGACCCGCTGCATCCTGTGCTACCGCTGCGTGCACGTAGCCAACCAGTTGACCGACGAACGCGTGCATGGCGTGGTCAACCGAGGCGACCATGCCGAGATCAGTACATTCATCGAAAAGGCTATTGACAACGAATTCTCCGGCAACGTCATTGACGTGTGCCCCGTGGGCGCGCTCACCGACCGCACGTTTCGGTTCAAAAGTCGCGTGTGGTTCCTTAACCCCATGGATGCCCACCGCAACTGCGACAAGTGCGCCGGTAAAGCCGTGGTGTGGATGTATGGCGGCGAAATCTACCGCGTCACCGCCCGCAAGGACCAGTACGGCGAGGTGCATGATTTCATCTGCAATACCTGCCGCTACGACAAAAAAAGCACCAACGACTGGACGATCGAAGGCCCGCGCGCCATTGACCGCCACTCTGTCATTTCCCAGAACCACTACGACGACGAGGCGACAACCGTTCGCTAATCGAATCAATCCAGTCAATCGGTCAAATCGAA
This sequence comes from uncultured Saprospiraceae bacterium, assembly GCA_964392655.1. Taxonomy (GTDB): domain Bacteria; phylum Bacteroidota; class Bacteroidia; order Chitinophagales; family Saprospiraceae; genus M3007. Next base: position 2,215 of record CAYMQY010000291.1, on the reverse strand, counting down.
TCAATCGAATCAATGATACTACTTTTCACTCTTTCCCTGATCGTTGAAAAAGCACTGCTTGTGCTGGTGCTGTTCGTCATTACGCTGACGGTAGCCGCCTACGCCACTTTCGGCGAGCGCAAAGTGGCCGCTGCCATGCAAGACCGCGTAGGCCCCGACCGCGCCGGTCCGTTCGGGTTGCTGCAGCCTCTGGCCGACGGGGTCAAGTTTTTCACCAAGGAGGACTTCATGCCCAACGCCGCCGAGCGTTGGCTGTACATTTTGGCGCCTGGAGCCTTCATGTTTGTGGCCTGCATGACCAGCGCGGTCATTCCCTGGGGCACTGAACTGACGCTGTTTGGCGGAACGCCCATCGCCCTGCAAGTGACCGACCTCAACATCGGTATCCTGTACATCATGGGTTTCACATCGCTGGGCGTGTATGGCATCATGATCGGCGGCTGGTCTTCCAACAACAAATACGCCCTGTATGGCGCCATTCGCGCTTCCGCGCAAATGATCTCGTACGAACTGGCGATGGGGCTGGCGCTCATTTCGGCAGTCATGCTCACCGGCACACTCAGCCTCAAGGAAATGGCTATGCAACAAGCCGGCCTGAACTGGAACATCTGGTATCAGCCGCTCGGGTTCCTCATCTTTTTTATTTGCGCCCTGGCGGAGTGCAACCGCGCGCCGTTCGATATGGCCGAGTGCGAAACCGAATTGATCGGCGGTTACCACACCGAGTACAGTTCCATGAAACTCGGGTTTTTCCTGTTTGCGGAGTACATCAACATGTTTGTCGCCTGTGCGGTTATCGCGACGGTCTATTTCGGTGGTTACAATTTTCCAGGCCTAAGACCTGACATGCTCGGCGGCCTCATGGGCCCCATCGTGATGTTTGCCAAGACATTTTTCTTCATCTTCGTGTTCATGTGGATCCGCTGGACACTGCCCCGCTTCCGCTACGACCAACTCATGCGCCTCGGCTGGAAAACCCTCGTGCCCCTGGCCATTGCCAATATGCTGCTCACGGGAGCAGGCGTGCTGTGGTTGGGGAAATAGGACTCATCGCACACAACTCATCGCTCATCACTAAAAAAATGCAACCACTAACCACCCGCTCCAAACTCGTTGTCCACAAGGAAATGACCTTCTGGGAGCGCATCTATTTGCCGGCGATTTTCAAAGGGATGTGGACCACCCTGAAGCATTTCCTGAAAGTCACCTTCTGGAAATCCAACACCGTCCGCTACCCGGAAGTGAAACGCCCGGTAGCCCCTGTATGGCGTGGCTGGCACGTGCTAAAGCGCGACGATCAGGGCCGCGACCGCTGCACGGCTTGCGGCCTGTGCGCCGTGGCATGCCCGGCAGAGGCCATCACCATGACCGCTGCCGAACGCGAAAAAGGTGAGGAAAAACTTTACCGCGAGGAGAAATACGCCGCCGTGTACGAGATCAACATGCTGCGCTGCATCTTCTGCGGCCTGTGCGAGGAGGCCTGCCCCAAGGAAGCCATTTTCCTCACCGACCGCATTGTGCCGAGCGACTATGTGCGCCAGAATTTCATTTTCGGAAAAGACCTGCTCGTGGAAGGCACCGAACCTGAAACGCGCATTGACGTGACGAAGCGCCAGAAACATATCACCGAAAAACAGCCTGTCGCATGAGCCTGACCATATTCTCGATTCTCGGACTGGCATCCGTGGTTTTTGCGTTGCTCATGGTGCTCACGAAAAACCCCGTGCGCAGCGTGATCTTCCTGATCCTGACCTTCTTTTCCATCGCCGGGCAGTATGTGCTGCTGAATGCGCAGTTCCTCGCCGTGGTGCACATCATCGTGTACGCCGGGGCGGTCATGGTGCTGTTTCTATTTGTACTCATGCTGCTCAACCTGAACGCCGAGGCCGAACCGCGCCAAACCAACCGCTGGAAACTCGGTGCAGCCATAGCCGCCGGCATGCTGCTGGTGACTTTCGTGGGCGCCCTGCGCGGCGGTATCGCCATCACCTTACCGGAACAAACCAACCCGCAAGTTGGGCTGGTGCAGAACCTCGGCAAAGTGCTGTTCACCGATTTCGTGGTGCCTTTTGAAATCGCCGGCATTTTGTTTTTGGCGGCAATGGTGGGGGCGGTGTTGCTTGGGAAAAGGGATGTGAAAATTTAAACAAACGAAACCATGCTTGACGTAATCAAAACAGTCCCCATCGAATACTATGTCTGGCTCAGTTCCCTG
>CAYMQY010000290.1:3142-4749 GCA_964392655.1 uncultured Saprospiraceae bacterium | reverse complement strand
ATTGGTTTTTTAAATCAGTTTTTTTCTTTTTGGCGCTCCCCGCCCCTTTGGGGGTGGGGCCGGGGGAGGGGTTGAATCGCACACGGCAGCATGGCTAAGTTTTTACTTTTTTTTATGACAAAAAACTCTGTGAGCCTCTTTGAACTCCATGAGCCTCTGTGACATCCTTTTTATGACAAAAAATTAAAATTATCAAATGGCTGGAACGTTCCTGCTCGAACTCTGGAAAACTATTTTGCCCGCCGAGCACCGGCAATTGCTCAAATTTTTAGAAAGCCCGGTACACAATCAGCGCGCCGACGTGCCGGCTTTGGCGCTATTGCTGACGCAAACACCCGATCCGGAACAACTCGACAAGCGCGCGGCATTCGAAGCGGTTTACCCCGGACAGCCATTCGACAACCTGCGTTTTAACCACCTCTGCTCGTTTCTTGTCCAGCGCCTCGAAGCGTATCTGGCCTGGAAGGAATGGGCTGACGATCCGCACGCGCAAGACCTGCTGCTTTGCCGGGCCTTGCGGCGGCGCGGGGCCGGTGCGCACTTCATCCGCCGGGCAAACCGACTGGCCAACGACCTGGAGCAACAACCGCTGCGCAACGCCGCCTACCACCTCACGCGCTACCTGCTGGAGCGCGAGCGCTACGAGTACCGGGTGCTGCACGAACGCGAGTCGCCCACCCTGTTTTCGAGCGTGACGGAACCGCTCAACCACTTTTTTATGCTGGAAAACCTGCGCTGGGCAGGCACCGGACTGGCCCTGCAAGCGCGATACGGCGCCACCAACCTGCTGCCCTTCGCCGGCGGTGTGCTGGAGCAGGCCGTACTGGCCGACCCCGACCGGCATCCCGAACTGGCCATGATGCGCCTCGGCTACCAAACCCTCGGCGACGTGGAAAACGAGGACAATTTCCACCGACTGAAAGTCCTGCTTGCCGAAAAGAGCGAGCTGTTCAGTCCTGCAGAAAACCGCGACCTGCACCTGCTGGCCATCAATTTTTGCCTGCGCCGCCACAACCGCGGCGAACGTCCCGCCTACACCCGGGAAGCGCTCGAACTGTACCGAAGCGCCCTGGACAAAGGCCTACTGCTGGAAAACGGGGTGCTGCAAAAATTCACGTTCAACAACATCCTTCGCCTGGCCTGCATCGCCGGCGAGCGCGACTGGGCCGGGCAATTCCTCGAACAACACCAGCGCTACCTGCCCCCCGACGACCGCGCCAACACCTACCGCTTCAACCGCGCCTGCTGGCACTACCTCGGCGGCGAATACGCCCGCGTGCCCGGGCTGCTGCAAACCTTCGATTTCTCCGACCGCGACACCCAACTCAGCGCCCGGCAAATGCTCCTGCGCAGTTATTTCGAACTGGAAGAATGGCAGACGCTGGACTCGCTGCTGAAAAGTTTTTACACCTTCCTGCGCCGCCGGCACGACATCGGTTACCAGCGCGCCATGTACCTGAACCTCATCAAATACACCCGTAAACTGATGGCCGGCCCGCTCCCGCGTCGCAAGGCCGAAGCCCTGGCCGCCCGCATCCGCGCCGAGCAGTATCTGGCCGAGCGGGAGTGGTTGCTGGGGAAGGTTTCGGGGTAGAGAGGCCATTCGA
>CAYMQY010000290.1:0-3042 GCA_964392655.1 uncultured Saprospiraceae bacterium | reverse complement strand
ACATATTCCTGCCAGCCAAGCCGTTCGGGGCGCTGCTCGAAGAAAGGATCGGTCATCAGCACTTCTTCCGGGAAAAACGGCTTGAGGGTGTTCCGCAGCATTTTCCGGCGCTGGTTGAACGCAGTTTTGACGATCTGGCGGAAGCGTTTTTCGTCGCATTCCAGTTCATGGTTTTGTTTTCGCGTCAGCCGGATGACCGCCGAACGCACCTTGGGCGGCGGGTTGAACGACCCCGGCTCCACGTTGAACAGGTGCTCGGCATCGTAGTGGGCCTGCACCAGCACGCTGGTGATGCCGTAGGTTTTGCTGCCGGGCGGCGACACCACGCGGTCGGCCACTTCCTTCTGAAACATGCCGACCATTTCCGGGATTTGCCCGCGGAAGTCCAACATTTTGAAAAGTATCTGCGTGCTGATGTTGTACGGGAAGTTGCCGATGAGGCAAAACGGACGCTCGCCGAAGGACTCGCGCGGGTCGAAGTCCAGAAAATCACGCAGGATGAGTCGTTCGGTCAGTTGCGGGTAGTGTTGCCGGAGGTACGCCACCATGTCGCGGTCGGCTTCCACGGCGTACAGGTCGTAGGCGTCGTGGTGTGCGAGCAGGTGTTTGGTCAGCATGCCCGTGCCGGGACCGATTTCCAGCACGAGTCCCGTTTCCCTGGCCAGCCGCAGGCTGTCGGCGATGCGGGCCGCGATCGAGTCGTTTTTCAGAAAATGTTGTCCGTACGATTTTTTTGCGTGCATGGCTGCCGGCCCGGTCTGTGTATCGGGTCGGCAAAGGTCGGAAAAGAGTTTTGGTTTCGCCCTATCTTCGCGCCGCTCAACTACCCGTCCATGCGCCTGTTACCCGCATTGCTGCTCCTTTTTCTGACCCACTGCACGCACCGTATGCAACCCACCTTCACCATCCCTTTCGAGTCCAACCCGAACCAGACCCTCACCTACGCCGAAGCCATCGCCTGTTATGAGAAAATGGCGGCGGCTTATCCGGGCATGCTCCAGTTCAAACCCGTCGGCAGTACCGACAGCGGCCACCCGCTGCACGTGGCGGTGTTGTCCAAAAACGGCGAGTTCGATCCGGCGAAAATCCGGCAATCCGGCAAACGTATTCTGCTCATCAACAACGGCATTCACCCCGGAGAACCGGAAGGCATAGACGCTACGATCCTGCTCCTGCGCGACCTGCTGACCAAACCCGAACGCCAGTCCGTGCTCGACCACCTCGTGCTCGTAGTCATTCCGGTGTACAACGTGGACGGTTGTCTCAACCGCGGCTCCCACAGCCGGGCCAACCAGGTCGGCCCCGAGACCTACGGCTTCCGCGGCAACGCCCGCAACTACGACCTGAACCGCGATTTCGTGAAATGCGACTCGCGCAATGCCCGCACGTTCAACCATATTTTCACGACCTGGCTACCCGATATTTTCATTGACAACCATACCAGCAACGGCGCCGACTACGCCTACACGATGACCCTCATCGCTACCCAGCACAACAAATTGGAAGCGCCGCTGGGCGATTTTTTACAAAAAACCATGCTGCCCGACCTCTACGGCCGCATGGAAAAACGCGGCTGGGAAATGATCCCTTACGTGGACAGTCCCGCCGAAACACCCGACTCCGGCATTGTCGGTTTTTGCGATTACGGACGTTTTTCCACCGGCTATGCCGCCTACTGGAACACTATCGGGTTCATGCCCGAAACACACATGCTCAAGCCTTTTGCCGACCGCCTGCGCAGCACGCTGGCGTTCATGGAGGAGTCCATCCAGTTCATACACAACCACCACGAAGCGCTGGGAAAAGCCCGCGCTGAGGCCTTCGAGCGCACGCGCACCAAGGCCGAGTTTGTGCTTGACTGGCGCATGGACCGCAATACCCGCGATTCGCTGCGGTTCAAAGGCTATGCCGCCAAATACAAACCCTCCGAGGTGTCGGGCCTGCCGCGCCTGTGGTACGACCGCTCCGAACCGTACGAAAAAACCATCCCGTACTACAACACCTTCGTGCCGTCCGTTTCTGTCGCCAAACCCGTGGCCTACCTCATTCCACAAGCCTGGGAAAACGTACTGGCCCGCCTGGAAAACAACGGCGTTACGCTCCACCGCCTGCGTGAAGACGCCACCGTGGAGGTGGAAATGTACACCATCGGCGCGTTCAAAAACCGCGACGCCTGGGAGGGCCACTACTACCACCACAGTGTGCAAGTGGAAAAACAAACCCGCAAGCAAACCTTTCACAAAGGCGACTTCGTGGTGTTCGCCGATCAGATCGCTAACCGCTACCTCGTGGAAACACTTGAGCCGCACGCGCCCGACTCCTGGTTTGCCTGGAACTTCTTCGACCCCATCCTCATGCAGAAGGAATATTTTTCGGCATACGTGTTCGAGGATTTGGCCGCCGAATTTTTGAAAGAAAACCCCGCCGTGCGTGCGGAATTGGAAGAAAAGAAAAAATCCGACCCGGAATTTGCCGCCAGCGCCGCCAAACAACTCGACTGGGTGTACCGCAAGTCGCCCTGGTACGAACCCACGCACCGGCTGTATCCGGTGGGGCGGCTGATGGGTAAGGTGGCGTTGCCGATTTAGAGCAAAAGGAAGTGTCACAGAGGCTCGCAGAGGCAACGGAGGCTCACAGAGTTTTTTTTGCCCTCGGAGAGTGGACGGATCCCTTCAGGATGACAAAAACTCTGTGAGCCTCCGTTATCTCTGCGAGCCTCTGTGAGACTACACCCTACGCCGGCGTTCACAAAATCCGCCGGCGTTTCATAAACCAGTACAAGAACCCGGTAAGTCCGGCAGACATGACAATCGTCAGGTAGAAAGCCAGCGAAGATTCCGGCATTCCGTTGGGAATATTCATGCCGAAAAACGAGGAGATCAGCGTGGGTACCATGAGTACCACTGTGATGACCGTCAGGCGGTGGATCACCTGGTTCAGGTTGTTGGAAATAATGCTGGAATAGGCGTCCATCGTGCCGTTGAGGATGTTGGTGTGCACGTTGGACATGGACAGGGCCTGCGAGTTGTCAATGATGATATC